>NZ_JACEFC010000142.1 GCF_014180715.1 Nocardioides stalactiti
GCCGGCGGCAGCGCGGGCCTCGATCGTCACGCCCCGCCCCCCGACCGCGGAGGAGGTGAGCACGGCGTTCGCGGCGACCCCGAACGAGACCGTGCACATCGCCGACTCCATCGCCGCGCTGCACGCCGACGACGGCACCCGGGTCCCCCTCGACCGCGACTACGTGCTCGGCCGCGACCCGCGCCAGGACCCGACGGTGGTCCGCGGGGTGGCCGCACCGGTCCAGGTCGACGACGGCGAACAGCTCATCTCCCGGATCCACGCCTACGTCTCCGTCCACGGCGACGGGGTCACCGTGCGCGACGCGGGCTCGGCCAACGGGACGTTCGTCGCCGCTCCCGGGGCGGCGGCGTGGACCCGGATCGGCCCCGACCCCACCCCTGTCCCGGTCGGCCACAGCCTGCGGCTCGGGCTGCGGGTCTATACCCACGTCCCGGCGGAGGTCCCCGACGTCTGACCGGCTCCGGGCCAGCGTCAGCGCGCGTCCTTGACCGCCAGCCAGTCGCCCGCTCGGACCCGGGCGACCCCCGCGGGATCCAGCCGCAGACCCTTCTTCACCGCGGTCGTCGCCGCGGCGAGGAACTCCGGGTGGGTGCCGAGCACGAGCACCCCGACGACGACGTCCTCGCGCAGCAGCAGCCTCCGGTACGACGGCAGCGCGGGCAGGTCCTCGACGAGCACCTCGTCCCCCGGCTCCGGCTCGACCCGGCCGATCGCCGCGAGGTCGAGGTCGACGCCCTTGAGGATCATCGCCGGCAGGTCGACGGCGAGCCGCTCGTCCTCGCCGAGCAGGTTGGCCGCCGCGACCTCGGCCTGCTTCGCCGCGACCGGCCACAGTCCGAGCACCTTGCCGTCGTGCTGTGCGGCGTCGCCCACCGCGTAGACGCCGGCGGCGCTGGTCCGCATCCGGTCGTCGACGACGATCCCGCGGTCGACCCTCAGCCCGGCCGCCACCGCGAGGTCGGTGAGCGGGGTGATGCCGATCGCCGCGAGGAAGATCCCGGCGGGCAGCGCCGACCCGTCGTCGAGCCGGACCTGCTGCAGCGCGCGGCCGCCCTCGAGGCCGGTCGCCGACGTCCGGTAGCGGACGGCCACCCCGGAGCGGGTGAGGTGCTGGTGCACGAGCTCGCTCGCGCGGGCGTCGATGTTGCGGGACAGCAGCCGCTCCCCCCGTTCCAGGACGGTCACCTCGAGGCCGAGCTGGCCCAGTGCGTGGGCCGCCTCGAGCCCGAGCAGGCCCCCGCCGGCGACGACCGCGGCGCGCACCGACTGCTCCTGGGCGTAGGCGCGGATCCGGGCGCCGTCCTCGGCGGTGCGGAGCACGAAGGTGCCGGGCCCGCCGAACCCGCGCAGCGGCGGGGTCGTCGCCCGGGAACCGGTGGCGAGGACGAGCCGATCGAAGAACAGCCGCTCCCCCGTGCCGAGGACCACCCGCCGGGTCGCCAGGTCGACCTGGGTGGCGAGCGTGTTCTGCCACGTGGTGATCCGGTGGTCGTCGTACCACTGCTCGTCGAGCAGGCTGAGCCCCTTCATCGCGGTCCGCCCGTAGACCACCCGCGAGATGCCCATCCGGTTGTAGAGCAGGTGCGGCTCGGCACCGATGAGGTGGATCTCGCACTCGGGGTGACCGCGCCGGACGAAGTCGGCGGTGGTGACGCCCGCGACGCCGGTGCCGACGATGACGACGCTGGTGATGGACCGGTCGTAGACGACCGGTGGGGCGTCGGCGGCCGGCCCGCCCTTCTCCGGGGTGAGGCTGACCCGCACCTGGCCCTCGGTGACCCGCGCGACGCACGCCATCCGGGTGTTGGCCGCGAGGCCGAGCCGTCGGAGCGTGCCCAGCTCGTCCTCCTCGGGGGCGCCGAGGCAGTCGCCGCCGTCGAGGATCGCCACCGGGTCCGCGCCGCACACCCCCATCCGGCACCCGGCCTCGATCGGGAGCCCGCAACCCTCCGCGAGCTCGAGCACGCTCTGACCGACCGCCGCGGGGACACGGGGACCGTCGACGAAGGCCACCTCGGCGGCTGCCGCCGGGGCCGCGGGGGCCGCTGGGGGGGCGAGCCGCGGAGGCACCGTCGGGATGCCGAGGTCGGTCACCTCGTCGGCACCGGTCTCGGCGAGGTAGCGCCGCTCCGCCCAGGACGTCCGGACCAGCCAGAGCAGGGTGAGCGGCAGCACCACCGCGATCGCCGGCCACCGCAGCCACGAGAGGTCGCCGACCCGGAGCAACGACGAGAGAGCGTCGCCGCTGCGGGGCGCGCCGAACCAGTAGAACAGGTTGAGGGCGACCGCACCGCAGAGCGCCGTCACCATCCCGGCCGAGATGCCGAGGAACGCCTCGACCGCGGCGAACGCGCCGATGCTGGTGGCCACGAACAGTGCCAGCCGCCCCGCGGTGTCGGCGGTGCTGAGCTCGGGCCGGTCGAGCAGCAGGAAGAACCCGAGGACGAAGCCCGGCAGCGCGCTCGCGAAGAGCCGCCGCGGCTGGTGCCACGCGGTCTCCGGCGCGTGCAGGTCGGCCTGCTGCGCCAGCTGGGGCTGGAAGTCGAAGCAGTTGCGGGTGCAGGCCAGACACGGACGGCAGTGGCTGTTGGGCGAGAGCACGAACGGCGTCTGCCCGTAGAGCCGTTGGACCGGGAGCAGCGGGCAGATGCTGCTGCACCAACCGCTCTTGCCCTTGAAGAGGACCCCGCCCGTGAACGCTGCGCCGATGACGACCAGCAGCAGCGCGGCGGTCGCCGTACCGCTGTCGTTGAAGACGGCGAGCCGGGCGCCCGCGATCCCGAAGAACAGGGTCATCGCCAGCAGGTAGCCGCGCTCCCGCATCCAGGTCGGAGCGGTCCGACCCAGAGTGAAGCCGAGCACTCGGGCCGACTGGTTGGCCGACGACAGCGGACAGATGTTGCGCCAGACCCCCGGCGCGACGAAGAACAGGATCGGCAGCACCGGCACCACCACGCCGAAGAAGAGGCGGAGGCCCGTGTCGGGCCAGATCAGCAGCACCGCCGCCAGCGAGAGGTAGGTCGCGACGCTCGCGACGCGGACGGCCCGCCAGACGCGGACGGGGACCCGGTTCGGCAGCTCGGTGTAGGTCCGGAACACCGGGTCGGTCTCGGCTCCGCGGAGCACCCGGCGGAGCAGCGAGCCGGCCGCGCTCGGCGCCGGGGGCGGTACGACGAGCGGGGGCGGCGCCGGGACCGCGCCGAGCGAGTCGGCCGCGCGCAGCCGCGGGCCGGACGGGACGGAGGAGACAGGCTGCGGCAGCCTGACGACGAGGTCGGTGCGCCCGATCCGGAGCAGGTCGCCGGCGGCGAGCACCACCTGGCCGCGCACCGGTAGCCCGTTGAGCATCGTCCCGTTGCGACTNGCGAGCACCACCTGGCCGCGCACCGGTAGCCCGTTGAGCATCGTCCCGTTGCGACTGCCCAGGTCGACGACCGAGAGCCCGAGCGGGCTCGGCAGCAGCTTGAGGTGCCGCCGGGACACCCCGTCGTCGGTGACCGTGACCGCCGCACCGTCGCGACCGATATCGAGCACCCGGTCCACGACGACCACGCGAGGGGGCCTGCCCACCTCGCGGATCTCGACGTACGGCTCTGCGCTCGCCCCGGTCATCGTCCCGGAGTCTAGGGATCCTGCGGTCCTCAGGGATCGTGCGCTTGGATGAATCACGTGACGTCACGCACCGCCCGTCGGCTCGACGGCATCGGCACCACGATCTTCACCGAGATGTCGGCCCTCGCGGTCCGCACCGGCGCGGTCAACCTCGGGCAGGGCTTCCCGGACCGCGACGGCCCGCCGGAGGTGATCGCCCGCGCGGTCACCGCGCTCGAGCAGGGCGCCAACCAGTACGCACCGGGGCCCGGTATCCCGGCGCTGCGGCAGGCCATCGCCCGGCACCAGCAGCGGCACTACGGGATCGACCTCGACCCCGACAGCCAGGTCGTCGTCACGACCGGGTGCACCGAGGGCATCGCTGCCGCCCTGCTGGCGCTGGTCGACCCCGGCGACGAGGTCGTCGTGCTCGAGCCGTTCTACGACTCCTACACCGCGATGATCACCTTCGCCGGAGGGGTACGACGACCGGTGACCCTGCGGGCACCCGACTTCCGCCTCGACGCCGACGCCCTCCGTGCGGCTGTCGGACCGCGGACCAAGCTGATCCTCCTCAACAGCCCGCACAACCCGACCGGCACCGTGCTCACCCGCGCCGAGCTCGAGTCGGTGGCGGCGGTCGCCCGCGAGCACGACCTGGTCGTGGTCACCGACGAGGTCTACGAGCACCTCGTGTTCGACGACAACGAGCACGTCCCGCTGGCGACGCTGCCGGGGATGGCGGAGCGGACCCTGACCCTCTCCAGCGCCGGCAAGTCGTACTCGTTCACCGGCTGGAAGGTCGGGTGGGCCACCGGTCCCGCCGACCTCGTCGCGGCGCTGCTCGGCGCGAAGCAGTGGCTCACGTTCACCTCCGGCGCACCCCTCCAGCCCGCTGTCGCGACCGCGCTCGAGGAGCACGGCGACTTCCCGTCCGCGCTCGCGCGCAGCCTCCAGGAGCGGCGCGACCGGCTGGTGTCGGGACTGGCGGCGGCCGGGCTGGCGCCGTACGTCCCCGAGGGCACGTACTTCGCGACCACCGACATCGCCCAACTCGGGTGGGCGAGCAGCCGTGAGTTCTGCTGGGCGCTGCCCGAGCGCGCCGGCGTGGTCGCCGTCCCGCTGGAGGTGTTCTACGACGACCCGGACGCTCCGGGCGCCGGCCGCCAGCTGGTGCGCTGGGCGTTCTGCAAGGAGAGCGACGTCATCGACGACGCCCTGGGCCGCCTCGCAGCGGCCGACCTGGAGGCCTGAGCCCTCCCGGGGGTCCTCGCAGGAGTCCTAGCGTCGGTACCAGGCGTTGACGTCGGAGCGCAGCAGCAGGCCGAACGCGGTCACCGCCGCGACGAGGAGGACGACGACCGGCGGGCTCGCGAACGTCGCCGCCAGGAGCAGGAGGCCGACGGTGCCCGTCGAGACGAGCAGGGCCACCCGGGCCCATCCGATCCGCCGGAAGGCCAGCACGGCGAGGACGGTGGCGGCGATGCTCCAGGCGACCACGAACGCGGTCGTCACGTAGACACCGGCGGCGAGCTCGCCCTGGGTCATGCCCTGCATGTCGAGGCCGGGCTGCTGACGCTCGAGCTCGTCGAAGAAGTCGTCGCGCGCGACGGCCATGATGAGCGAGAAGAGGACCATCAGGCCGGACACGAGCGCGCAGGAGACCCAGGTCGTCACGCAGGCGGCGACCAGGGCGCGGGGGCGCCGCGGCGCCGGGGCCGACGCGGGACGGGTCGGTCCGGGGTGCGGCGCCGCAGCCCCATAGGCACTCCAGTGCGGACCGGGTCGGTCATCGGGCGGCAGGAGAGAGGCGGGCGGCGCAGGCGGTACGGATGGTGTCGGCGGGGCGGGCGGCACCAGCGGGGCGGGCTTCGGCGGGGCCGGTGCACTGGCGCGCTCCTGCTCCTCCGGGCTCGCCTTGGGGGCGAACGGGTCAGGGCGACGCGAGGCCGTGGTCGGCGGCAGCCAGGCACGGCCGGCGAACCAGTCGCTCGTCGGACGCAGCCAGAGCATCACGACGCCCGCGACGACGAGCGGGGCGAAGAAGCCGGCGGTCGCGAATCCACCGATCAGCACCAGCGGCGCCAGCAGGCTCAGGGCCAGCCGGGCGCTCGTCGAGCGTTGCAGCGCCTGGATCCCGAGGATCGTGGAGGCGGTCGCCGCAGCCGCGCCCATCATGCAGAGGACGCGGATGGTGGTCTTGAGCCCCTCGAGCCCGATGCCCGTCCCTGACACGGGCGGCTCGGACAGCACCCGCTGGAGCTCCTCCTGGACCTCCAGCGTGTGCAGCGAGGAGATCCGCTGCCACGCACTGACGACCAGGATCACGGACCCGCCGATGATCAGCCAGGCCGCGAAGGTCGCCTGTCCCGGCCGGGGCGCGCTCTGGCTCATGTCTCCATTCCACCAGACGCACCCAGGGCGGCCTCACCCCAGGCGGAGCTCGAGACCCTCGTCCGCGCGATCGACGACGACCTTGCCGCCGTCGGCCACCGTCCCGGCCAGGATCGCCTTGGCCAACCGGTCACCGATCGCGGTCTGGATCAGGCGGCGCAGCGGCCGGGCGCCGTACGCCGGGTCGTAGCCGACCTCGGTCAACCAGCCCTTCGCAGCGTCCGTGACGTCGATGGTGATCCGCCGGACGGCCAGCCGCTGCTCGAGCAGGCCGAGCTGGATGTCGACGATCCGACCGAGGTCCTCCTTCGACAGCGCGTCGAAGGTGACGATCTCGTCGAGCCGGTTGAGGAACTCCGGCTTGAAGCTCTGGCGGACCAACGCCAGGACCGACTCCCGTTGCTTGTCGGGGTCGAGCGTGGGGTCGACGAGGAAGTGCGAACCGATGTTGGACGTCAGGATCAGGATCGTGTTGCGGAAGTCCACGGTCCGCCCCTGGCCGTCGGTGAGCCGCCCGTCGTCGAGGACCTGGAGCAGGATGTCGAAGACCTCCGGGTGGGCCTTCTCGACCTCGTCGAGCAGCACGACGGAGTAGGGCCGGCGGCGCACCGCCTCGGTGAGCTGGCCGCCCTCCTCGTAGCCGACGTAGCCCGGCGGAGCACCGACCAGGCGCGCGACCGCGTGCTTCTCGGCGTACTCGCTCATGTCGATCCGGATGATCGCCCGCTCGTCGTCGAACAGGAAGTCGGCCAGCGACTTGGCGAGCTCGGTCTTGCCGACACCGGTCGGGCCGAGGAACAGGAACGACCCGGTCGGACGGTCGGGGTCGGAGATACCGGCCCGGGCGCGCCGGACGGCGTCGCTGACCGCGCGGACCGCGGCCGGCTGGCCGATGAGCCGGTGGCCGAGGACGGACTCCATCTCGAGGAGCTTGGCAGTCTCGCCCTGGAGCATCCGACCGGTCGGGATGCCGGTCCACGCCTCGACGACCTCCGCGACCTGCTCGGCACCGACCTCTTCGCCGACCAGCTTGTCCTCGGGCTCCTCGGCCCCGTCGGTCGCGTCGGCCTCAGCCGCCGCCTCGATCTGCCGCTCGAGCGCAGGGATCCGCCCGTAGAGGATCTCGCTGGCGGCCTCGTACTGCTGCTCGCGCTGGAGCTTGTCGGCCTCGACGCGCAGCTGGTCGAGCTGACGGCGCAGCTCGCCCTCGCCCTCGAGGGTGGACTTCTCCCGCTCCCACCGGACCTCGAGGCCGCGCAGCGACTCCTCCTTGTCGGCGAGGTCGGCCCGCAGCACCCCCAGCCGCTCGACGGAGGCGTCGTCGCTCTCCTTGGCGAGGGCGAACTCCTCCATCTTCATCCGGTCGACCTGTCGCCGGAGCTGGTCGAGCTCCTCGGGCGAGGACTCGATCTCCATCCGCAGCCGCGACGCGGCCTCGTCGATGAGGTCGATCGCCTTGTCGGGCAGCTGGCGGCCGGTGATGTAGCGGTCGCTGAGGCTCGCGGCGGCGACCAGGGCCGCGTCGGTGATCCGGACGCCGTGGTGCGCCTCGTACTTCTCCTGGATGCCGCGCAGGATCTGGATCGTGTCCTCGACCGACGGCTCGCCCACGAGGACCTGCTGGAAGCGCCGCTCCAGCGCCGGGTCCTTCTCGATCCGCTCGCGGTACTCGTCGAGCGTGGTCGCGCCGATCATGTGCAGCTCGCCGCGCGCCAGCATCGGCTTGAGCATGTTGCCGGCGTCCATCGCGGAGTCGCCGCCGGCGCCCGCCCCGACGACGGTGTGGAGCTCGTCGATGAAGGTGATGACCTGGCCGCCGGCGTCCTTGATCTCCTCGAGGACGGCCTTGAGCCGCTCCTCGAACTCACCGCGGTACTTGGCACCCGCGACCATCGCCGCGAGGTCGAGGCTCAGGACGCGACGGCCCTTGAGCGAGTCGGGGACGTCGCCGGCGACGACCCGCTGAGCGAGCCCCTCGACCACGGCGGTCTTGCCGACGCCGGGCTCGCCGATGAGGACCGGGTTGTTCTTGGTACGACGCGAGAGCACCTGGACGACCCGGCGGATCTCGGCGTCGCGGCCGATCACCGGGTCGAGGCGACCCTCCTCGGCGAGGGTGGTCAGGTCGATGGAGTACTTCGAGAGCGCCTCGTAGGTCGACTCGGCCTCCTGCGAGGTGACCCGCCGGCTGCCGCGGACGGCGGTCAGGACGTCGCGGAGCCCGGCCTCCGACAGCCCGGCGTCGGTGAGCACCGTCTTGGCGGCGCTCTCGACGGTGGCGAGGGCGATGAGCAGGTGCTCGGTCGCGACGTACTCGTCCTTGAGCGCGGACGCGAGGTCGAGTGCCTGCGCGAGCACCCGGGTGAGGGCGGCCGAGCCGACGGCCTGCTGGACCGTGGCCCCGGTCGCCGACGGAAGAGCATCGCGCTGGGCGGCGGCGAGCCGGACGAGCGTCGCCGGGTCGGCGCCCGCCTTCTGGATCATCGAGGCCGCGGTACCACCCTCCTGCAGCAGCAGGGAGACGAGCAGGTGGATCGGCTCGACGTTGCTGTTGCCGGCGGTCGTCGCTGCGAGCTGCGCGGCCTCGATCGCCTGGCGGCTGCGGGTGGTGAACTTGTCGGCCCCGAACTGGCTCATGGGTGGTGACTCCTGCGACGTGGGTGGGTCTGATCGTGACGGGTCCGGCCCCGGATCACTAGGGTCGGTCCTCTGATCGGCTCAACGTGCCCAAAGTTGAGTCTGTTCCACTCAACTTTGATTTTCTTCTGGCCCCTTCCGTTTCTTCTGGCACCCGGAGGTCGATGTGACGAGCGAGCCGGCCGACCGCCTGGCCGGAGAGTACGGCGGCCCGCTGCCCCCCGGCCTCGCGGCGCTCGGGGAGGACCAGCAGGTGTTCCTCGCCGAGGCGATCGAGGCCGCGCGGGTGCGTCAGGCCGAGGCGCTCGAGGCCGCGACCGAGAACGGCCTGGGCTTCGTCCCCAAGCTGCTCCGCCCGGCGATCAAGAAGGTGCTCTTCCGGTGAGCCTGCGACTCGAGACCGCGGCCGAGATCCTCAA
>NZ_JACEFC010000143.1 GCF_014180715.1 Nocardioides stalactiti
CGGCACGCAAACCGCAAGAGAGCCACACCCACAACCGCGGGTGGGCAGCCGCAAGAAGAGCATCCCGCCGAGCACCTGGACCGAGTCTGGCCGGACGCCGGTCCTACGGGAATCGTCTAGTAGCCGCGAAGGTCCCCCTCCCCAGCCACGTCCGCAGGTGGGACCTCACCCGTGGAGCGTCGTGCGTCTCGCCGATGACCTTGCCACTCGCACCGCGCCGCAGCTCGACCTCGCGGGTGCCGCTCGGGGTGGTGAGCGCGGCAGGGCCGTGCCGCCGGCCGGACCCTAGGCCGCGCGGAACCCGCAGGTCACCTCTCCAAGGGCAGAGCCAGGCCTCGCCAGCGGCCACGCGGGACAGCGTTCCATGCGCCGAGCTTCGCTCGTTGGTCGACGATGTCCTCGACAGCGTCGAGGGCTCGCAGGATCTCGGGTGGTGGGGTCGCTGCGGAGATGCGGAGCCGGAGGTGGTGCGGGTCGTCGTACTCGATGAGCTCGAGGCTCGCGTGGTCGACGTGCATGTCGGCGGGTGGGACGTCGCGGACGATGGTGATGCCTTCGGCGATGTAGCCGGCGAGGCGGCGTTCGATGCGGCGCCGTACTTGGTCGGCCCGGCGGTTGTGGCGCTCGCGGTCGCAGCCGTCGGCGGCACACCCCTGCGGCAGCCGCGGGCCGATGACGGCGTGAACGGTCACCGCGGCGCAGTGGTCGCAGCGGAGCCACGCACACGACCGCGGCAGGTCAGGATCCTGGGCTTCCTTCGGCGGGGTGCCGCGGTAGGACTTCGCGACCGTGCGGACCCGGCCGCAGGTGCAGCACAGCGCATCGTTCCGCACCCGGCGACCGCGCCGACCGTCAATACGGTCGCCGTTCACAGCCGGATCCAGGTGCGGCCGAGCCACACGTCGGCGCAGGTGGCGCAGTCCTCGGGGCTGGCGTCGTGCGCCTCGTCGATGTCGGCGGGGTCGCTCGCCGGGATCGAGAGGACGATCCCGCAGTACGTCCGCACGTCGCCGCCGACAGCGCTCGCGGCGCGGTAGGCGTCCAACGGGAACAGGTGGGTGCGGGAGCGGCGGTACTCCCTGATCGACGAGGGCTGGGGAACGGGCGCCCCGACAAATTCGCGCGAAGCCTGACGGGCAGTAGAAAATGCAGACATGGGCTGGGTGCTCCTCTGTTAGCACTCGGTTCCTAGGCCTCGGTCGGTGTTACCGCACCGGCCGGGGCCGCCCTCATCTCTGGGAGGGGTACGGCGAGTGTCGCCCTGGCGGCCTGTGGAGTTCAACGAATCCGAGGGCGTGTCGCGACGGGTTGCCCGCTCGGCCCGCGAACCGTCCACAGCCTCCGCCGCGAAGATCCCCGCCCTCCCCCGTCACGTCCGCGGGTGGAACCTCACCGGTGGTCCGTCGTACGTCTCGCCGATGACGTTGCCGCTCGCGTCTCGAAGCAGCTCGACCTCGCGGGTGCCGCTCGGGGTGACGACGCGCGCGAGCCCGTGGGGCGTGATCCAGCGGTAGCCGCCGAGGCCGAGCTGGCGTACCTGGTAGCGCTGATGGGTCTTGACCCGGTGGTGGGCGCGGGTGAGCGGGCAGTCGTTGAGGTCGCCGGTCTGGCCGGGTGGGCCGTCGCCCCCGGAGCGGTACGGCGTCGCGTGGTCGTGGTCGAGCCGGCGGTAGCCGAGGTTCGTCGAGTGGGGGAAGGCGTCGCCGAGCATCCGCAGCAAGGTGCGGTGCTTGATCCGCGAGGGGTGCTCGTAGCCGTTGACGGCCTCGATCTCCCGCAGGTCGATGACCGGCTGCAGGGCGACGTTGCGGTGCTGGAGGAGCTCGGTGACCTGCTCCAGCAGCATCGGCCCCAGGCCCTCGGCGCGAGCCACCCCATCGGCAAGGCCACCGAGGACGAGGTCGGAGACATGGACGTAGAGGGTCGCGGGGCGTTGGGTGGGCTTCGGCGGCGTGACGGGTTCGTCCTGGTCGTCGGCGCCGTGGACGGCATCCAGGAACGCGGCCGCCGCGTGAGGGTTGGTCAACAGCTCGACCGCCTTGGTCTCGAGCTCCCCCCGCGTGATCGTGAGCTGCTCCTCCGCCGACAGCTGGGCATGGAGGGCGTCGGCGACCTCCCCCACGGCCGCGTCGAAGTCGATCGCCGCTCCGACGGGAAGCTTGAGGGTGACCCGGCGCGTGGCCGGTTCTCCGTCGATCGGGTCGGTCGCATCACCGGGCCGCGCCCGCGACAGTCGTACGCCGCACCGCGCCGCGTCCTCGGCCAGCCGCGCCCGATGAGCCTCGACGTCGGCCTCGATCACCTTGGCCTCGGCGATGGAGATGATCCGCGCGGGCGCCTGGGCGACCGAGGCCGCGACCGCCCGGTCGACGATGCCGACCCGGTCGTTGCTCAGCGCACGCGACATCGACGCGACCCGACGCGCCACCCACACCGGCAGCCGCAGCGCTTCGACGGCTGCCCAGACCTGGGGCAACCGATGGCGCAGGTCGAGGGCGTCGGCGGCGAGGCGCTGCATCGCGATCACGCCCGAGTGCCGCGCGATCGCCAGCTCGGCCCAGCACAGCTCCTGCACGAGCGGCGTCCCCTCACCGCCGAGCGCGACCAACCGGTCGGAGCCCGGCGTCCGCGGCTCCCCCGGCGCCCCGGGCTCGTCGCTGTGGAGGTCGGCCCACCGCAGCGCGAGACGGAGCACGTCGACGTCGCGCTCGCGCTGCTCCCGGGTCACCGTCTGCGCATGCGAGAGCACGGTCGTCGCATCGAGGTCCAGCAAGCCCGAGATCATGGGGACACGCTGGCACGGAGGTCCGACACAACCCTCCGGCACAAACTCCAGCGCGGTCAGCTCCGGTTGAGCGCGACGGCTTCCTTGATCAGCGCGGTGAACGCCTCCCGGTCGAGATCGTCGCCCTCGAAGGTGTCGACCGCGCGCCGGGTGCCGGCGTCGAGGCTCGCGTTGAAGAGACCCGCCGGGTCGTCGAGCGAGGCGCCCTTGGCGAAGGTCACCTTCACCTTGTCCTTGTAGGTCTCGACGGTGCAGATCAGTCCGTCACAGGAGAACGTCGGCACCCCGTCGGGGTTGGACGCCTTGCGCCACTTCGCCTCCTCGACCACCCCGGGCTCCGCCCGGAAGATCAGGCCGCGCACCTCGTCGACGAGGTCACTCCGCCAGTCAGCACTCATGGGGGGACGGTACTGCGCATCGTCGGCGACCGGTCAGAGACGCCACTCGACCGGCGCGTCCGGGTCCGGCTCGTAGCAGCAGCGCAGGCCGGTCCGGACATAGGTGGTGAGGTGCCGGGCGACCACCGGGTCGGCTGCGTGCACCGCGTCGAGAGCCGCGGCGATGGCCTTGCGGACGGTGACCCGGGCCCGCTCGGCGGTGCTGCCCGTCGTCCGGGCGCGGCCCCCGAGGCCGGTCGCGGCCGAGACCTCCGCCAGCAGTGCGGTGCGCTCCGCTGCCAGCGCCTCGCCGCGGGCGGCGTCACCGGCAGCGTCCGCTTCGTCGAGCTCGGCGTCGAGCTCCGTCAGCCGCTTCCGGTACGACGCCAGCGCCTGCGGGTCGGCGACCTCTCCCAGCCCGCCCTGGACGACGGTCTCCGCTCCCCCGGCCAGCTGCACGGCGCCCACCTCGACCCGTGGCCGGGACACCAGGTGGTGCAGGTGCTCGAGACCGCGGCGCGCAGGGACTGCGGTCTCGGTGTCGCCGCGGCCGACCAGCCAGACGCCGGCCGGTCCCGTGCGCAGGGTCATGGTCGGCGTCGGGGTGGACGGCGACGACCGGTCCGTCGCGAACGGGTGGGAGGCCTCGAGGCGTTCCCGCCACCAGCGCGCACCGATGCGCTGGTAGGTCTCCAACGCCTTCTCGCGCAGCGCCACCGCCCGTTCGTCATCGCCGAGCCGCGCGCACGCCCGCGCCAAGGTGTCGTCGGTGACACCGTGGAACATGACGGCCCCGGAGTTCACGACCGCACGGCCGGCGTAGGGCATCAACAGCGGAGTGACCGCCTCCAGCAGCGGATCGAGGCGGAGGGCGAGCGCGACGTCGAGGAGGAGGTGCAGGACGAGGAGGTAGTTGTGATCCCGCGGCAGCTGGCCGAGGACCCGCGCGTCGAACGCCGCCGCGAACCGTCGTGCGTCGTCCTCCCGCCCCCACTGGAGATGGATCCACGCCAGCTCGGCGTACATCTCCCGGACCCCTTCGCTCTCGGCGAGCGCCTGGATCTCCTGGAGCCGCGCGAGCGCCTCCTCGTCCCCGTCCCCGGCCAGTGCGGCGCCGTAGCAGACCATCCCGGTCACGACCATCGGCCCGTCGGCGAGCTCGTCGGCGACGTCCGCGGCGATCGCGACCAGCGCGGCCCGGGTGTCGAAGCGCCCGCGCATCAGGTCGAGCATGAGGCGGCGCGACGCCGCGAAGAAGAGCGCCTTGCGGGACTCCTCGCCGAGCCGCTCGAGGGCCCGCAGCTGCCGGTTGAGCTCGGCGACGTCGAGGGTCTCCGCCGCCACCGTCAACAGCCACAGGTGGGCCTGGAGCCGGGCGTCGACGTCGCTGAGGTGGGCGGTGACGTCGGCGAGCTTGCCGGCCAGGTCCACCCGCACCTCGAGCTCGTCCGGCCCCCAGTGGGTGGCCAGCGCCGCGTCGAGCGCGTCGGCAAGGGCGACCGGGTCGGCGCTGAGCTCGGCGTGCCGCACCGCGGCGACCGCGAACGGGACGGCGCGGTGCCGCTCGCCGGCGTAGGCCCAGCAGCGGGCCAGAGCGGCACCGAGCAGGGCGCGATCGAGGTCGACCGTGCTGGCGTCGTACGCCTCGAAGAGGACCGCGGGGATGCGGCCCGGCTCGGTGCCGAACACATAGGTCCCGGCGAGGTCGAGCGCCGCCTTCGTGCGCGCGTCGACCTCGCCGGTGCTCATGTCCGTCATCGTGGCACCAGGGCCACGCGGGCGTCACCGGTCGGATCAGCCGATCCCGGCGGTCTCCAGGTTGCCCTCGACGACGGCGATCGTGTGGTTGAGCTCCTCGGTCGGGCTGAACTCGACGAGGTTCGTGCCGGCCGTGATGACCGGGACGTGTCCGGGCGGTGCGAAGTAGGCGTCACCCGCGCCGTACGTCTCCTCGCGGTCGGCCCACCGGAAGGTGATCTGGCCGCTCTGGACGACGCCCCAGTGCGCGCACTGGCAGCGGTCGTCGGGAAGGCCGCGGAACAGCGGGGTCAGGTCCGCGTCCTCGGCCCACGCCTCGAATCCGACGGTGTAGTCCTCGAGCTCGGTGTAGCGACCCTGGACCATCGGCAGGTCGATGGCGACCGGGGTGGTCATCTTGTTGGCACTGGGCATGGTGTCCTCCTGGGGTGGTGGGAGCTGGTCTCACCCCGGAGGCGTGATTCCTCGCGTCACACCGTGACCTGGTGGACCCGCCACCGGTCGGGGATGCCCTTGAGCTCGTGCTCCCCCCGATCGGCGAAGCCGATCCCGGAGCCGGCAACCAGGTCCTTCACGGTCCCGGACACCAGTACCTCGCCGGCGCCGGCCAGGGCGCCGACCCGCGCGGCGATGTGGACGGCGATCCCGGCCACGTCGTCCCCCACCAGCTCGACCTCGCCGGTGTGGAGGCCGACCCGGATCTCGATGCCGAGCGGCCGGACGGCCTCGGTCATCGCGCGGCCGCACCGGATCGCGCGCGCCGGACCGTCGAACGTCGCCAGCATCCCGTCGCCGAGCGTCTTGACCTCCTGGCCACGGGCCCGGCCCAGCTCGCGGCGGAGCACGTCGTTCTGCGCGTCGAGCAGCGCCCGCCAGGCCTTGTCCCCCATCGCCGACGCCCGCTTCGTCGAGTCGACGATGTCGGTGAACATCACCGTGGCCAGCACCCGGTCGACCTCGACCGTGCGTCGTACGCCGGTGAGGAACTCCTCGACCTCGTCGAGGAGGGCATCTCCGTCCCCGGCGAAGATGGAGTGGTCGACGCCCTCGAGCTCGACGTAGGTGGCGCCGGGGATCTGACCGGCCATCCACTTCGACGCCTGGTAGTTCACCGCCCGGTCGCCCCGGCGATGGAGCACGAGCGTCGGCGTCTCGACGACGGGCAGGACTGCACGGACGTCGATGTCCAGGAACATCCGGAACAGCTGCTCGAGCATCGCCGGGCTGGCGGAGTAGCGCTGGAGCTTGGCGTACAGCTCCCGCGCCAGCGGCACCTCGGCGATGCTCGGCGCCATGATCTCGAGGACGGCGCCCTCGTAGAGGTACGGCGCCATCTCCCGCGACGACTCCAGCAGCGCCTCCGCGGGCGCCGCCCAGGGGTAGTCCGGCGCCCATGTCGATCGCGCCATCCCCCCGTAGAGCACGAGCCCTCGGGTGGCCGTGGGATAGGTCGCTGCGAAGAGCAGTGCCATCGGCACGCCCTCGGAGATGCCGAAGAGGACGGCGCGCTCAGAACCTGCGGCATCCATGACCGCGCGGACGTCGTCCATCCGCTCCTCGAGCGTGGGCACACCGACGACCGGGTCGGACAACCCGCTGCCGCGCTTGTCGAACATGATCAGGCGCGCGAACGACGCGACCCGCTCGACCAGGTGCGGGACGGTCGGGATCTCCCAGATCATCTCGACGTGGGAGATGTAGCCGGGCACGAGGACGATGTCGATCGGACCGTCGCCGATGACCTGGTAGGCGATCGAGACGTCACCCGACCGGGCGTACCGGGTACGCGCCGGCGTGATCATCCTCGCGCCTCCATGACGCCAACCTAGCGGTGCGCGGCGGCGCGCGCGGGCTCCGAAGCCTCCCGTGTGGGGGAGGCAGGGAGCGGGTACCGGGCCCGCGTCGGCGTCGTCTTCTCGGAACGGAGCCTCCGATGCCCCCCTGCAATTGTCATCCGGACTTCCACGAGCTCGGAGTGCATCATCCTGACTACCTGCCGTCGCGCCGGACCAGGTCCCGGCCCTCCGGTCAGATGTTGGTGGGGATGTGCATGACGGTGCCCCCGTCGACCACGAACTCCGCGCCGGTCGAGAACGACGACTCGTCGCTGGCGAGGAACAGCACGAACGCCGCGACCTCCTCCGGCTGGCCCGCCCGGCCGAGCGGGATCGGGATGAGGTTCTCCGGCATCTGATCCGTGGCCGGGGTGCTGATCCGGCCCGGGTGGATCGAGTTCACCCGGATGCCGTGCGGCGCGAGCTCCATCGCGAGCGACTTGGTGAGGCCGGTGAGTCCCCACTTCGACGCGACGTAGCCGTGCGCCCACGGCGTGCCGCGCAGCCCCTCGATCGAGGACGTGTTGATGATCGACCCGCCACCGGCCGCGATGATCGCGTCGGCCGCGGCCTTCGCGCCGAAGAACGCCCCGGTCAGGTTGACGTCGATCATCTGCTGCCACTGCGACGCCTTGTAGCGCTGGAGCTGCCCGCCGTTGAAGATGCCGGCGTTGTTGAAGAGCACGTCGAGCCTGCCGAACTCCGCCACGGTGAAGGCGACCGCTGCTGCCCAGTCCTCCTCGGACGTCACGTCGAGGTGGACGTACCGGGCGCTGCTGTCGCCGAACTCCTGGCAGAGCTCCTCGGCGAGCGCCTTGCCCTCGTCGTCGAGGAGGTCGCCGATGACGACCTTGGCCCCCTCCGCCACCAACATCCGGGCGCTGGCGCCCCCGATGTTGCGAGCGCCGCCGCTGATCAGCACGACCTTGTCCTGGACACGTCCCATGCGGGAAACATACCAATCCGGTAGAACATGTTCTAGATTTCGCTGAACACGTGTCCAGTTTCACCCCGGAGGGGATCCATGACCATTCGAGTCGCCCAGGTCGCGACCGGCAACGCCGGCAAGCTCACCCTGCGCCAGCTGATCGACGACCCCCGCTTCGAGCTCGTGGCCGTCTCCACGTCGAACCCGGCCAAGGTCGGCAAGGACGCCGGCGAGCTGGCCGAGGTCGAGGTCATCACCGGGATCGCCGCCGTGGGCGACCTCGACGCCGTCATCGCCGCCCGCCCCGACTGCGTCGTCTACTGCGCGATGGGCGACACCCGACCGGTCGAGGCGACCAAGGACGTCCAGAAGCTGCTCGAGGCCGGGATCGACGTCGTCGGCTCCGCCCCCGGGACCCTCCAGTACCCGTGGGGCACGATGGCGGACAAGGTGATCGACAAGGTCGAGGCGTCCGCCCGGGCCGGCGGCGCCACCCTCTACATCACCGGTGTCGACCCGGGCTTCGCCAGTGACCTGGTCCCCCTCGCGCTGGCCAGCACCTGCCAGCGGGTCGAGCAGATCAAGTGCTTCGAGCTCGCCGACTATGCGACGTACGACGGCGCGGAGGTCATGTTCGACCTGATGGGCTTCGGTCACCCGGTGGACTCGACGCCGATGCTGTTCCTGCCCGGCGTGCTCGGCCTGGCGTGGGGCACCGCGATCCGGATGATGGCGAAGGGACTGGGCGTCGAGGTCGACGAGATCGTCGAGCACTGGGAGGCCGAGCCCGCCCCGGAGTCCTACGACATCGCCGCCGGCCGGATCGAGAAGGGCACCATCGCCGCGCTCAAGTTCTCGATCACCGGCATGGTGGACGGCCACCCGGCGATCGTGGTGGAGCACGTGACCCGTACTCGCGACGACCTGCGCCCCGACTGGGCCCGCCCCGGGTCCGGCGGCGGGGCCTACCGGGTCGAGATCACCGGCGAGCCGAGCTACGTCGTCGACATCGTCCCGAGCAGCCACCACGGCGACCACAACCACGCGGCGATCGTCGCCGCGTGCGGCCGGATCGTGAACGCGATCCCGGACGTCATCGCGGCCGAGCCGGGCATCCGCACGACGCTCGACCTGCCGCTGCCCACCGGGCACGGCACCTACCGCGCGCCCACCCGCCCCTAGGCGAACGCCGGGGCGACGTACGCCGCCACGAGCGCGCGCTCGTCCCCACCTGCCGGCCACACGACGAGGCTGAGGACGACGCGCACGACCCACTCGCCCGCCCGCGGCGAGTCGGCGCCGGTCAGGCTCGCCGCGAGCGCCTCGAGGTCGGCC
>NZ_JACEFC010000144.1 GCF_014180715.1 Nocardioides stalactiti
GTCCGGGCCCAGCTGCCGCCGCCGGCCGCGTCGACCGTCTACCGGTTGACCGCGGCCGGCGACGAGCTCGGCCACGCGCTCGTGCCCCTGATCGCCTGGGGCCTGCGGCACGCGGTCCCCGAGGAGCCCGGCCCGGACACGGCGGTCTGTCCGCACTGGTCGTTGCTCGCCTTCACCCACCAGACGGTCCCGGCTCAGCTCGACGGGATCGACGCCACCTACCGGTTCGTCATCGAGGGTCGTACGGCGTACCTGCGCATCCGCGACGGTCGAGCGACCGTCCTGCAGGGGCTGGACGGGGGCGAACCGGACGCGACGGTGACGCTCGGCGCGGCGACCGTGGCCGCCATCGGATCGGGACGCACGACGGCGATCGACGCCGTCGTCGCCGGACGGGTCGAGATCGTCGGCGGCCAGGAGGCCGTCGACGACCTGGTCCGCGCGTTCGCCTGAGAAACCGCGGACGGCGCCGCGTGGGGCGGCGCCGTTCGGTGGCGGAGGTACGGGGATTCGAACCCCGGAGGGCTATTAACCCAACACGGATTCCAGCCGTGCGCCATAGGCCACTAGGCGATACCTCCGCAGAGGAGGTTACCGGGCGGGGGACCTGCCGATGAAATCGCCTTGGCCCGGGTCATCTAGAGTGGTGCCAACCCCCCGTGCGGCGGCATCTCGCCCAACTCCCCCAGGGCCGGAAGGCAGCAAGGGTAAGTGAGCTCTGTCGGGTGCACGGGGGGCCTTCGCATTTCTCGGCCCCGCTGATGGTGCCGGTGATCAGGCCCAGGGCACGACGCGCTTGCTGCCGTCGGGCAGGCGTTCGACGGTGAGTTGGTCGACGACCTCGTCCTCGGTGAAGCCGTAGGGGTGGACGTCGTCCCGGAACCGGCTCGCGCGCGCCGTGTAGACGAGGCGGTCATCGTGCACGCGGACCGCCTGGTAGGTCGTCACACCCTCGTAGGCGACCGCGCGCACGGCGCCGTTGCGGGTCCAGTCGTTGTCGGCGGCGCGGTCGAGCTCGTAGTACTTCCCGCCGGCGTTGCTGACGACGTAGACCGGGCCCGTGTGGGTGCCGTCCCCGACCTCGTTGACCGCGAGGTGGCCGCGGGCGTAGGTGTGGTCGTGCCCCTGGAGGACGAGGTCGACGCCGACCTCCTCGAAGACCGGCAGCCAGCTCGCGCGGGTCAGCGCGTTGTCGCGTTCCGGTGTCGCGGAGAACATCGGCTGGTGGAAGGTCACCACCGACCACCGCATCGGGCTCCGACTCAGGACTCGTCGCACCCACGCCGCCTGCTCGGCGCCGCCGAGCGGCGCGTTGCCGTTGAGCGAGACGAACCGGACGCCCTGGTAGTCGGCGAACCACACGTCCTCGCGGTGCAGGCGGGGGCCGTTGTCCGGCATCCCGAAGTGCGCGCGGTACTGCTGGAGCAGGTCGTCGCCGTGGTACTCGTGGTTGCCCGGCGAGGCGACCACCAGCTTGTCGCTCGCGAGCGGTCCGGCGCCGGCGAACCACGCGTGCCACTGGTCGTCCTGGTCGGCGTCGTTGACCAGGTCGCCGGCGTGCAGGCTCAGCGCGGCGCCGGGGTGCCGGGCGAGCGCGAGCTCGACAGTGGCCGGCCACACGTCGTCGAGGCTGATCTGGGCGTCGCCGAAGTAGAGGAAGGTCCACGGCTCCACCGGGGCGCCTGACCGCGCGGCGGTGCGGAAGCGGTGCCACCCCGACCAGCCGGTCGCCGGGCTCCCGACCCGATAGCGGTACGACGTCGCCGGCTCGAGGGCGTCCATCGTCACGGTGTGGTGCCGGGCGGGGACACCCATGCCCGCGCCGGCCAGCAGCACCCGGGTCTGGGTCGAGCGCTTCCGGCCCAGCCGCCCGCCGTGGACGGGCACGTACTCCGCGAACCCGTCGCGGGTGCTGACGTCGGTCCGCCAGGTGACGGTGACGGCCTGCGCGGGCAGGGCGGTCGGGTTGAGGACCACCCGGTCCGGCACCGGACCGGCCGCTGCCGCGGCGGACGCGCCGCTCGGACGGGAGCGGGTCAGCAGGTTGGTCCCGACGACCCCGGCGGGGACGCCGGCGAGCAGGGTGCGGCGCTGGACGGGCATGGGACCACTGCAGCGACCCCACACGTCCCCGGGGTGATCCAGCGGTGAGGGTCGGTGAAGCGCCGGTGAACATCCGGCTGGCCTGTCCCGCGTCGGTGGGGGCGTCTAGGGTTCAGGCGTGGAATCCCCGCTCGCTCTCTATCGCCGCTACCGGCCCGAGACCTTCGCCGAGGTGATCGGGCAGGAGCACGTGACCGAGCCCCTACGAGCGGCCCTGGCCGCCAACCGGGTCAACCACGCCTACCTCTTCTCCGGCCCCCGTGGCTGCGGCAAGACGACGAGCGCCCGGATCCTCGCCCGCGCGCTCAACTGCGAGCAGGCCCCCATCGCAGACCCGTGCGGGGAGTGCGACAGCTGCCGCGACCTCGCCCGCGGCGGTCCGGGCTCGATCGACGTCATCGAGATCGACGCCGCGTCCCACGGAGGTGTGGACGACGCCCGCGAGCTGCGCGAGAAGGCCTTCTTCGCCCCGGTGCGGAGCCGCTACAAGGTCTACATCATCGACGAGGCGCACATGGTGACCACGCAGGGCTTCAACGCCCTGCTCAAGCTGGTCGAGGAGCCCCCGCCCCACCTGCGCTTCATCTTCGCGACGACCGAGCCCGACAAGGTGATCCCGACCATCCGGTCCCGGACGCACCACTACCCGTTCCGGCTGATCCCGCCGCGACTGCTGTCGTCGTACCTCTCCGAGCTGTGCGAGCGCGAGGGCGTCGCCATCGAGCCGGTCGCGCTCCCGCTCGTCGTCCGGGCGGGCGCCGGGTCGGCCCGCGACACGCTGTCGGTGCTCGACCAGCTGCTCGGCGGCGCCGGGCCGGCCGGGGTCACCTACGACCTGGCGAGCGGCCTGCTCGGCTACACGCCCGACACGTTGCTCGACGACGTGGTCGACGCGTTCGCGGCCGGTGACGGCGGTGCCGTCTTCGGGGTGGTCGACCGGGTGATCGAGACCGGCCAGGACCCGCGCCGCTTCACCGAGGACCTGCTGCGTCGGCTGCGGGACCTGGTCATCGTCTCCGCCGTCCCCGACGCTCCTGCGACCGGGCTCATCGACGTCTCCGACGACCAGGGCGAGCGTCTGGTCGCCCAGGCCGCCCGCTTCGGGCGTTCCGAGCTGACCCGCGCCGCCGACCTGGTCGCGACCGGTCTCACCGAGATGCGCGGCGCGACCGCTCCGCGGCTGCTGCTCGAGCTCATCTGCGCGCGGGTGCTGCTGCCCGGCGCCGACCACGGCACCGAGGGCGTGCTGGCCCGGCTCGACCGGCTCGAGCGACGGATGTCGATCGTGGCCACGCCCGCGGCCGAGCCCGTCGCGGCCGAGCCGGCACCCGAACGACGCCCGCAGCAGACCCCACGACCGACCGCACAGCCGACCGCGGAGGCGACGCCCGAGCCGACGCCCGCGGCGAGCGCAGCGGAGGAGGCGACCGCAGCCCCGGCAGTGGCCCAGCCGACCTCCCAGCCGGCACCTGAGCCGGCTCCCGGACCCGAGCGGATCTCGTCGACGCCGCCGGCCTTCGCCGATGCGCCCGCCCCAACCGAGCAGGCGCCCGCCGAGCAGGCCCCGGTCGCCCAGCCCGACCCGACCCCTCCGTCGGCCCCCGCCGCACCGGCTGCGGCGGCACCGGCTGCGAGCGGGGCACTGTCCCTCGTGGAGGTACGGCGGTTGTGGCCCGACGTCATCGCCGCGACCCAGCGCAAGCGCCGGGTGACCTGGATCCACCTCACCCAGAACTCCCAGGTGGTCGGCTTCGACGGCGGCACGTTGACCCTCGGCTTCAACAACGCCGGTGCACGCAGCAGCTTCGACGGCGGCAGCTCCGACGTGCTCAAGGAGGCGATCCGCGAGGTCGTCGGCACCGACTGGCGCGTCGAGACGATCCTCGACCCGGGTGCCACGCCGAGCGGTGCGCCGACCACGACCGCCGCTCCGGCCCCGTCGGCCCCGTCCGCCCCGCCGGGCGACCACCCGGGTGCTGCCTCCGAGCCCCCGCCGTGGGACGACCCGCCGCCGCCGGAGTCGGAGCCGGAGCCCCCGCCCCCGCGGCGGCCGCGGATGGCCGACATCCAGGCCGCTGAGGCGGCCGAGCAGGAGGAGGCGCACGACCCCGACGCCGCGGTCGACCGCGACGACGCCGATGTCGACGCCGAGTCCGGCGCCGAGCTCCTCGTCCGTGAGCTGGGTGCCCAGGTGATCGAGGAGATCCCCCATGGCTGAGGCGACCACGACGTCCATAACCCGCAGGACCCGCCGACGGAAGGCAACCCGATGACCCAGAACCCGTTCGACGCGCTCGGTGGGGGCGGCGGCTTCGACATCGGGGCGCTGTTCCAGCAGGCGCAGCAGATGCAGGCCGACCTCCAGCAGGCGCAGGCCGACCTCGCCGACGCGCGGGTCGAGGGCTCGGTGGCCGGTGGCGCGGTGACCGTGACCGTCAGCGGCACCGGCGAGCTGGTCGGCGTGACGATCAGCCCGACCGCCGTCAGCGACCCCGAGGAGCTCGAGGAGAACCTCGAGGAGATCGGTGACCTCGTCGTCGCCGCCTACCGCGACGCCAAGGCCCGGGCCGACGCCCTGGCCGACCAGACGCTCGGCCCGCTCGCGGGCGGGCTGGGCGGCGGGCTGGGCGGTGCGCCGGGCGAGGGCGGCGTGCTCGGTCAGCTCGGGTTCTAGGCGCATGTACGAAGGCGTCGTCCAGGACCTCATCGACGAGCTCGGCCGGTTGCCGGGCGTCGGGCCCAAGAGCGCGCAGCGGATCGCGTTCCACCTCCTCCAGGCCGACCCGACGGACGTGAAGCGGCTCGCCGACGTCCTCATCGAGGTCAAGGCCAAGGTCAAGTTCTGCGCGACCTGCTTCAACGTCTCCGAGGACGACCTGTGCCGGATCTGCCGCGACCCGCGGCGCGACCCGAGCGTCATCTGCGTCGTCGAGGAGTACAAGGACGTCGTCGCGATCGAGCGGACCCGTGAGTTCCGCGGCCGCTACCACGTGCTCGGCGGGGCGATCTCGCCGATCGACGGCATCGGGCCGGAGCAGCTCCACATCAAGGAGCTCCTCACCCGGCTCGGTGACGGGGCGGTCACCGAGGTGATCCTCGCGACCGACCCCAACCTCGAGGGCGAGGCCACCGCCACCTACCTCACGCGGATGCTCGGCCCGCTGGGGTTGCGCGTCACGCGGTTGGCGAGTGGACTTCCCGTAGGCGGGGATCTGGAGTACGCCGACGAGGTCACTCTCGGACGAGCATTCGCAGGAAGGCAGGCAGCAACGTGACCGAACAGCTCCCGGGTCAGGCGGCCCTCGAGGCACTCCTCGCGGTGGAGACGGAGACCGTCCGGTTCGCCGACGAGATCGCCGGCTCCGTCGCGACGTTCCTCGACGCCTTGAAGGTGATCGCCGGGGAGGCGAGCGCCGGTCAGTCGATCCCGCTGCTCCTGCTCCAGATCAGCCAGGTCTCGCTGGCCGGCGCGAAGCTCGGCGCGCAGCGGGACTTCGCCCCGCGGGACGAGTACCAGCCCGACGTCGGGCCCGACGCCGACCTCGACGACCTGCGGATGCGGCTGGCCGACCTGCTCGGCAACGTCGACACGATGAGCTACATCTTCGACCCCTACCAGCCGGAGGTCGTCGAGAGTCAGCTCTCCGACGACCTCGCCAGCATCGCCAGCGACCTCGAGCTCGGCCTGCGTCACTACCGCGCGGGCGACGTCGAGGAGGCGCTGTGGTGGTGGCAGTTCTCCTACGTCTCCTCGTGGGGAGCGCTCGCCGGTGCGGCGATGAAGGCGCTGCTCTCCGTCGTCGCCCACGACCGCCTGGACGTCGACATCGACTCCGAGCTCGACCTCATCGAGGCGGCCGAGGCCAGCTTGGAGGCCGGCCCGGCCTGAGGTGGGCCGAGCGGACTGAGACGTGGCCGGGAGGCGTCCTCCCGGCTCGGTAGAATCGACGCGCAATCTTCCCCGTCGATTCAGGAGTGAGCCCCCGTGGGCATTGTCGTGCAGAAGTACGGCGGTTCGTCGCTGTCGGACGCCGACGCGATCAAGCGCGTGGCCCGACGGATCGTCGATGCCAAGAAGGCAGGCAACGACGTCGTCGTCGCCGTCTCGGCGATGGGGGACAGCACCGACGAGCTGCTCGACCTCGCCGCCCAGGTGAGCCCGCTGCCGCCTGCCCGTGAGCTCGACATGCTCCTGACCGCCGGTGAGCGGATCTCGATGGCGCTGGTCGCGATGGCGATCTCCGACCTCGGCTTCACCGCACAGTCGTTCACCGGCTCCCAGGCGGGCGTCATCACCGACGACGTGCACGGCAAGGCCAAGATCCTCGACGTCACGCCCGGCCGGATCCGCAGCGCCATCGACGAGGGCCACGTGGTGATCGTCGCCGGCTTCCAGGGCGTCAGCCAGCAGACCAAGGAGATCACCACCCTCGGTCGCGGCGGCACCGACACGACCGCCGTCGCACTGGCCGCGGCGCTCGACGCCGACGTCTGCGAGATCTACACCGACGTCGACGGCGTCTTCACCGCTGACCCGCGGATCGTCCCGGCGGCCCGCAAGCTCGCGACCGTCACCTACGAGGAGATGCTCGAGCTCGCCGCCTCGGGCGCCAAGGTCCTCCACCTGCGCTCGGTCGAGTACGCCCGGCGCCACAACATCCCGATCCACGTCCGGTCGTCGTTCAGCACCCTCGAGGGCACGATCGTCACCGGCAGCATCAACGACCCCGTTTCGGAGGGCAGCATGGAAGCACCGATCATCGCGGGCGTCGCCCACGACCGCAGCGAGGCCAAGATCACCGTCGTCGGCGTCCCCGACAAGGTGGGCGAGGCCGCTGCGATCTTCACCGCCCTCGCCGACGCCCAGATCAACATCGACATGATCGTCCAGAACGTGTCGGCCGCCGCGACGAACCTGACCGACATCTCGTTCACGCTCCCGACCTCCGACGGCCAGAGCGCGATGGCGACCCTCGACGGGCTCAAGGACCGGATCGGCTTCGAGTCGCTCCTCTATGACGAGTCGATCGGCAAGATCTCGCTGATCGGCGCCGGCATGCGCTCGCACCCGGGCATCTCGGCCAAGTTCTTCACCGCGCTCGCCGAGGCCGGTGTCAACATCGGCATGATCTCGACCTCGGAGATCCGGATCTCGGTCATCGTCGACCAGGACGACGTCGACCGCGCCGTCCAGGCGACGCACACCGCGTTCGACCTCGACGCCGACGAGGTCGAGGCCGTCGTCTACGGCGGCTCCGGCCGCTGACGTCGGCGGGGACTCACCGCAACCCGGCACTAACTCGCTCGCGCGATCCGCGGGCGGTCGGAAGGATTGACCACCATGAAGATCGGAATCGTCGGCGCGACCGGCCAGGTCGGCGTCGCCATGCGCCAGATCCTCCTCGAGCGGGAGTTCCCCGCCGACGAGGTGCGCTTCTTCGCCTCCGCGCGGTCCGCGGGCACGGTGCTCCCGTTCGGCGACCGTGAGGTCGTCGTCGAGGACGCCGCTACCGCCGACCCGACCGGTCTCGACATCGCCCTGTTCTCCGCCGGTGCGACGACCTCGCGCGCGCTCGCCCAGAAGTTCGTCGACGCCGGCGTGATCGTGGTCGACAACTCCTCGGCCTTCCGCAAGGACCCGGCGATCCCGCTCGTCGTCGCCGAGGTCAACCCCGAGGCCGCCCAGGAAGTCATCGCGGCCGGGCGCGGCATCATCGCCAACCCGAATTGCACCACGATGGCCGCCATGCCGGTGCTCAAGCCGCTCCACGACGAGGCCGGCCTGGTCCGGCTCATCGCCTCGACCTACCAGGCCGTCTCCGGCTCGGGCGTCGCCGGCGTCGAGGAGCTCGCCACCGGGATCGCCGCGGCGGGCGACAAGGCCCGGGAGCTCTCCTACGACGGCGAGGCCGTCGCGTTCCCCGAGCCGGGCGTCTACCGGCGCACGATCGCCTACAACGTGCTGCCGTTCGCCGGGAACCTCGTCGACGACGGTCTGAACGAGACCGACGAGGAGCAGAAGCTCCGCAACGAGTCGCGCAAGATCCTCGGCCTCCCCGACCTGCGGGTCTCCGGCCTGTGCGTCCGGGTGCCGGTCTTCACCGGCCACTCGCTCGCGATCAACGCCGAGTTCGAGCGGGCGATCACGCCCGAGCGCGCGCAGGAGCTGCTCGGCACCGCCCCCGGCGTCGAGCTCACCGACATCCCCAACCCGCTGCAGGCGGCCGGCAAGGACCCGTCGTACGTCGGACGGATCCGCCAGGACCCGGGCGTCGACGGCGACCGCGGCCTCGCGCTGTTCGTCTCCAACGACAACCTGCGCAAGGGCGCCGCGCTCAACACGGTCCAGATCGCCGAGCTGGTCCTGCGTTGAATGGGCCGAGCGTGTCGCAGACGCTCTGACGCCGCCCGGGCCATCGCTTCGCTCGGCCCAGGGACGCCAGACCGTGCGGCTTCGCCGCGATGCGACACGCTGCCGGCCGTTGCCGGCTGATCCGAGTCGTCCGGCGTGGCCCGACGACGGCGCTAAGAGGTCTCCGCGGTCTCCACGAAGGTCTTGGTGACCCAGACCGAGGCCAGGTAGCCCGCGATGCTGATCACGGGAATCACGATCAGCATCGACCAGTGGTCGAGGGCGTCGATGAGGAACAGCAGCGCCACGACGGCCACCAGGCCGACCGCGAGGAAGCTGCTGCTGCCCGGGTCGGGGATGAGGAACGTCTTGAGCAGGGTGCTGCCCAGCAGGATGCAGACGACGAAGGTCGCGACGAGCAGCACGAAGCCCGGACCGCCACCGCAGGACGCCGTGCCGCGGACGGCCTCGCAGCCCTGGAGCGACAGCCAGGTGAGGACCACCATGGCGATGCCGACGACCCCGCCGGTGACGGCGGCCGCCGGGGAGGTG
>NZ_JACEFC010000145.1 GCF_014180715.1 Nocardioides stalactiti
CAACCAGTGCTGTCGCTGTCATCGTGCCCGCCGATGCGACGGCGACAGACACGAGAGCGAGCAGCACGGCGGTCACTCCGACCTCTCCCACGGGAGCGTGTGGGGTGCGCCCGGTCGCACCATGAGGATCTGGTCGACGCCCATCCGCCCGTCGCGGAAGGCCATCGACCCGCCGACGAGGTAGAGCCGCCAGACGCGGACCATCTCCTCACCGACCAGGGCGGTGATCGCGTCGAGGTTCTCCTCGAAGCGCTCGATCCAGCCGGCGACGGTCAGCACGTAGTGCTCGCGCATCGCGTGCACGTCGCGGACCTCGAGGCCGGAGGCCTCGAGCAGGCCGACGGTCGCGCCCACGGGCCGCATGTGCATGTCCGGGGCGATGAAGGACTCGATGAACGGGCCGCCGCCGGGCCAGGGTCCGGAGCGGGACATCTGCTGGACGAGCACCCGGCCACCCGGTCGGACGGAGTCGCGGAGCACCCGGGCGTAGGTCGGGTAGTTCGCCTCACCGACGTGCTCGCCCATCTCCAACGAGGACACCGCGTCGTACTCCGCGCCCTCGAGAGGGACGGCGTCGCGGTAGTCGCAGAGCCGGATCTCGACCAGGTGGTCCACCCCACGACGTCGGGCAGCCGCCTCGGCGAACCTGGCCTGCTCGCGGGAGATCGTGACGCCGGTGACCTGGACGCCGAAGTGCTCGGCCGCGTGGAGCGACAGCGAGCCCCAGCCGCAGCCGATGTCGAGCAGCCGCATGCCGGGCTCGAGCCCGAGCTTGCGGCAGACCATGGAGAGCTTGGCGTGCTGGGCCTCCTCGAGACCTACCTGCTCGTCGGCGTGGTAGCCGCACGAGTAGGCCATCGTGGGGTCGAGGATCAGCGAGTAGAAGTCCGTCGAGAGGTCGTAGTGGTGGCTGATCGCCTTGCGGTCCCGCTCGCGGGTGTGGAGGCGGCCCCGCACCTTGGCCTGGGTCGCCGGTGCGGCGGGCGGCCGGCCGAGGAGGCCGAGCCCGGCCGCCGAGCGCACGGCGGTCGCGAACGCGCGCACCGAGGGCCGCTTCCGGCCGCCGAGGTCGCGGGAGCGGGCGACGTCGAACGCGAACGTGAGGGCGGCGTCGAGGTCGCCCGGCACGTCGAGCTCACCGGTCACGTAGGCCTGGGCCGCGCCCAGCTCACCGGGCTGCCAGAGCAGCCGGCGCAGGGCGTCCGGAGAGTTCAGCTCGACCAGGGGCGCGTCCTCGGGGCCGGCCGTCGAGCCGTCCCACGCGACGAGCCGCACCGGAAGCTCGCCCCCGATGAACGGCGAGACCGCCGCCTCGAGCCGCGTCGCGACCGCGCTCATCGGGTCTCGTCCCCGGTGAGCGGCTCCCGCGCCAGGGTCAGCTGGTGGTCGTCGATGTAGCCGGCGGCGAAGCCCGCTCGGCAGTACTCGAGGTAGAAGTGCCACATCCGGCGGAACGTGGAGTCGAACCCGAGCTCCGCGACCTCGTCCTCGGCGGCGATGAACGCCTCGTCCCACAGCCGCAGGGTGCGGGCGTAGTGCTGACCGATCGCGAGGTCGTCGACCACGCGCAGCGAGGTGTGCTTCGCCGTGGTCTCCTCGATCGCCCGCACGGACGGCAGCGCGCCACCGGGGAAGATGTACTTGGTGATGAAGGTGTGAGTGTCGCGCGTCGTGAGCATCCGCTCGTGGGGCAGCGTGATCGCCTGGATCGCCACCCGGCCACCGGGCGCGAGCACGTGGTCGATGGTCTGGAAGTACGTCGGCCAGTACTGCCAGCCGACCGCCTCGATCATCTCCACCGAGACCACGGCGTCGTAAGCGCCGGCGGTCGCGGCCGAGTCGAGCAGCGCCCGGTAGTCGCACAGCTCGACGTCGACCCGGTCCGTGTAGCCGGCCTCGTCGATCCGTTCGCGGGCCAGGTCGAGCTGCTCGGAGGAGAGTGTGATCGTGTGGACCATCGCGCCGCGGGCAGCGGCACGGATGGCGAGCTCGCCCCAGCCGGTGCCGATCTCGAGGAGCCGGGTGCCCTCGCCGACGCCGGCCTGGTCGAGCAGGCGGTCGATCTTGCGGTGCTGGGCTGCCACGAAGTCGGACCGCTGGCCGCGGGCCGGGTCGTCGAAGATCGCCGACGAGTACGACAGGGTCGGGTCGAGGAAGAGCCGGAACAGGTCGTTGGACAGGTCGTAGTGGTGCGAGACGTTGGACCGCGTGTTGCGTCGGCTTCCGCGGTGCGTCCGCGGCACGCGGGTGACGACGACCGAGCGGAGCCGCTGGAGGGAAGCCGGCACCAGGTCGGACATCTCCGCGGCGAGGACGGTGAGGAAGTCACCGAGTGCATCGGGCGAGGCGTCGGTGCCCTCGTCCCACGCTCCCGTCAGGTAGGCCTCGCCGAACCCGATGAGCTGGTCCTTGGCGAGCCGGGCGTAGAGCTCGTCGGGTCGGTTCACGTGGATCTCTGGACCACCTCGGCCGATGGTCTCCGCCGGGCGGGTCGGCGTCGCCGCGAGGTGCACGGTGACGTCGAGCCGGTTGACGGCGGAGTGGAACAGCCGGCGCGCGATCCGGGCGCCGATGCCCGACGACGGGACCTGGTCCAGGCCGGTCCAGCGCTGGATCCCACGCCGTTCGTGAGTGACGGTCATCGGACACCTCCGGTTCGGGGGGCGGGCGGGATGGCGGTGCGGGTCGTGCTGGGCGTCGTGCTGGGCGTCGTGCTGACGGGCAGCTCGGGGGGCCGGTAGGTGGGCCGCGGCTGGACCGGCAGGCCGCGCAGCCAGAGCACGATCCCGTGCAGCCGGATGAGCGCAGCCCCCCGCAGCGCCGAGAGCGCGACCGACGGCGCGCGCCGCGCGGGCGTCCCGGTGACGGTCGCGGAGAACCGCGTGCCGTCCTCGGTGTGGAGCGTCACCGACACCGAGAGGTTGCCGCTCGCCGGGTCCGGCGGCGGCGCGACGACCCGGTAGTGCCCGTCGGTGCCGTGGAACGGTGACACGTAGAGCGCCTTGTCGACCCGTCCGGCGCCGTGGTGGTCGGTGGGGACCAGGTAGGCGTGGCGGTCGCCGTAGGTATTGTGGACCTCGACGACGGTCGCGTCGGGCCGGCCACGACCGCGCGGGTCCGCCCACCACCAGAAGACGGTGATCGGGTTGAAGCAGTGACCGAGGGCGCGCGGGTGGGCGACCATGAGGACCCGGCCCTCGCGGGTGTCGGTGCCGTGCTCCTCGAGGAAGCGGTCGAACGCCTGCCGGATCGTCGCCGCGTCACCGTCGAAGTGGTCACGGGCGTCCCAGCGACCGGTCAGCCACGAGAGCCGGCCACGGGCCGGGAGTCGATCCAGGTCGACGACCCAGGTGCGCGAACGGTGTCGGAACGAGCGGCGCATCGGCGCGCGCCGGGTGTGGGTGATCGTCGTCAGGTAGGGCGTCGGCTCGAGATGGGTCTCGGCGGCCGGCGCGCGGTCGGGGAGCACGGCGGGCGGCCAGCGCAGGCCGAGCCGCTCGACCGCGGCGAGGCCCGATCGAGCACCGTCCTCGTGGAACCCCCAGCCGTGGTAGGCACCCGCGAAGACCACCCGGTCGGTGTCGATCTCGCGGAGCCGCTCGCGGGCGGCCACCGACGTGGTCGTGTAGAGCGGGTGCGCGTAGTCGCGCCGCGCGATGACCGTCGCCGGGTCGACGAGGTGCTCGCCGCCGAGGGTGACCAGGTAGTGGGTCGGGGTGGGGAGCCGCTGGAGCCGGGTGAGGTCGTAGGTCACGAGGACCGCGTCCTGCGTGGCGGCCGGGCGGCGGAAGTTCCACGACGCCCACGCGTTGGCGGCTGCCGGCAGCAGGCTGGTGTCGGTGTGGAGCAGGGCGGTGTTGGCCGAGTACGGCAGCGCGCCCAGGATCTCCTGCTGGACCTGGCTCGGGTCCGCGAGGAGGGAGAGCGCCTGGTCGGGGTGGGTCGCGACCACCACGGCGTCGTACTCCTGCTCGTCGACGGCCGTGCGGACGCGGACACCGTCAGCAGTCTCGATGATGGCGTCGACCGGCGCGGAAAGTCGCACCCCGCCGCCGGAGGCGACCAGCGCCGCGGCGACCTTGTCGACATAGCTGCGCGAGCCGCCGCTCACCGTGCGCCAGGCCGGCGAGCCGAAGACGCCGAGCATCCCGTGGTGGCGCAGGAACGTGAAGAGGTAGGCCGCGGGGTACTCGGTCGCGACCGTGGGGTCGCAGGACCAGACCGCGGCGATGAGCGGCTCGACGAAGTGGCGCCGGAAGTAGGGGCTGAAGCCGCCCCGCTCCAGGAAGACCGCGACCGTGAGGTCGGGGCTCACCTCGCCGCCGTCGTCGACGGTCGCGAGCAGCCGGCGGGCCATCCGGTGGAAGCGGGGGATGTCGGCCAGCATCCGCAGGTAGCGCGGGTCGTGGAGGTTGGCCCTTCGCGGGAACAGCCCCCGGGCACCAAGGGCGCCGGCCCACTCCAGGCCGGTCTCCTCGTCGCTGGTGGACATCGACATCTCCGACTCCTGCGTCGCCACGCCGAGCTCGTCGAAGAGGCGGAGCAGGACCGGGTAGGTGCTGCGGTTGTGCACGATGAAGCCGGTGTCGATGGCCAGGTCCTGGCCGGTCGCCGCGTCGGGCACCCGGTGGGTGTCGGCGTGACCGCCGAGCCGGTCGTCCGCCTCGTAGAGGGTCACCTCCGCGGTGCGGGAGGCAACGTAGGCCGCAGTGAGCCCGGCGACGCCGGACCCGACGACGGCGAGCCGTCGGGGAGTCATGGTTCTTCCTAGGCCTCGAGCTCGAAGAGTGCGATGGGCGTCGAGGTCGGGATCGCGGACCCGCCGTCGGGCTCGATCGTGATGCCGACCGCGCGAGCGTCGCTGGCGTCCCCCTCCAGGAGGAAGACGGCGTCACTCAGGTCGGGCATCAGGCCGGCCGGGACCATGTCGCCCCGCGGGCTCTGCAGCCAGAGCTCGTAGACCTTGCCCTCGGGGGCGAGGGCCATGTCCTCGGTGAGGATGACGGCCCGGCCCTCGGCCGGGGAGAAGACGACCTTGGCGGTGGCGCCGTCCGGGAAGCGCTGCTGCACCACGGCCCGCTCCGGGTCGTCGAGCACCCGCTCGGTCACGGTCGTCGCGGGCGGCTGGTCCTCGGTCGACCAGGGCTGGAGCCACACGGTGGTCAGCAGCGCGACCACGACGAGCGCGGCGGCCACGAGCATCGGTCCGGCGGACGTGATCCACGGACGCCGAGTGCTGACGCGGTGCGTACGGGCGGGGGCCTGCTCGGTGAGCGGCGGCAGCGGCCGGATCTCCTCGATCCCGGCCAGGACCGAGGCGCGGAGCGAGGCGGGCGGCTCCACCGCGTCGACCGAGAGCGCGGCCACGGTCTCGTGGAAGGTCTCGACCTCGAGCCGGCACTCGGAGCAGCCGCGCAGGTGCACCTCGAAGCGCACCCGCTCGATGTCGTCCAGAGCGTCGACGGAGTAGGCACCCGACAGTGCGTGGGCGTTGTCCCACTCGGGGGTCCCGCCCCTCAGGTCCGTGTCGTTGTTGCTCATCGTCCTACTCCGATTGTGTCCCGCAGGCGGATGAGACCGTCGCGGATCCGTGTCTTCGCTGTCCCGACCGGTAGGTCGAGGAGGGCAGCCACCTCGGTGTGGGTGTAACCGCCGAAGTACGCCAGCTCGATCGCCTCGCGCTGTACGTCGGTCAGGCCCCCGAGCGCCGCGCGGACCCGTCGGGCCTCGAGCGAGGCCTGGGCGGCGTCAGCAGTGACGTCGTGGTCGACCGTCTGGTTCTGGTGGTGGTACGTCGTGTCGCGGCGGGTGGACGCCTCGGCACTGCGGACCCGGTCCACCGCCTTGCGGTGGGTGATGGTCAGGAGCCAGGACACCGCGCTTCCGCGGGCCGGGTCGAAGCGGCTGGCCGTGCGCCAGATCTCCAGGAACGCCTCCTGCGCGACCTCCTCGGCCTGGGCCGGGTCACGCACCACCCGCACCGCGAGCCCGTGGACCCGCGCTGCCGTGGCGTCGTACAGCTCGGCGAAGGCGGCACGGTCGCCGCGGGCCGAGCGTTGGAGGAGGTCCGCCAGCACTGCGGGTGCAGAGCCGTCGCCGGCCGGCACCCCCACGAGGGGGGCACCGGCCGGCTCGGGAACGGGTTCCATGGAGATGATCTTTCCGCTTCTTCCGCGATCAGGCCATCGTCCTCAGGGTCACTTGACCCCGGTGAGGACCTTGTCGATCACGTAGACGGTCGCGTTGGCGGTGGGGATGTTGCCACACAGCACGTTCGCGGTGACGGTGCCGTCGGAGACGGTCATGCCGTTCTCGTCGCCCTCGATGGTGAGGGTGTCGCCGGCCAGGGTGTCCTGGTCGCCCGCGACAGCGTCGGTGTCAGCGTTCGCGCCGACCACGTGGTGGGCGAGGATCTTGTAGAGGGTGCTGTCCTGACCGTCGGCCATGCCACCCTCGACGAGCGCGGTGAGGTCGGCCTCGGGGATCTCGGCGAACGCGTCGTTGATCGGCGCGAACACGGTGAGGGCCTCGGCGTCGTTGAGCGTGCCCGCGAGGCCGTCGACGGCGCCGACGGCGCTGACCAGGGTCGTGAGGAGCGGGTTGTTGCTCGCGGCGGTCGCGACGGGGTCCTTGACCATGCCGTCGAACGAGCCCTTGCCGTCGGTCGGGATCGAGGCGCAGCCCTCGCCGAACGTCTGGTCGCCGGCGCTGGTGGACTCGTCGCCGGAGCCGCCCTTGTCCTTGCTGTCGTCGGAGTCGTCACCGCACGCGGCGAGGGAGACCGAGAGCGCGAGGACCGCGGCAGCGATTCCGGCGTTCTTGCGGAGGGAGTTGAGCTTCATGGTGGTGCCTTCCTTGGGAGGGTTGTAACAGTCGTTCGGAGTGCTGGTGCGTCCGGATGGGACGTTTTTCAGACGATTTCGACGATCAGCTCGTGGATGCCGCTGGAGCCCTCGGGGAAGGGCTCGGCCTTGACGGCCGTCTGGGTCTCGCCGTCACCGGAGACGGCGCGTGCGGCGATGCGGTGGGAGCCCTTGTCGGCGGGCCACTTGAAGAACCACTGCCGCCAGTAGTCGCTGCCGGCATCGGGACCGAGGGTGGCGTCCTGCCACCCGCCTCCGTCGATGCGGACCTGGACCTTCTCGACACCGCCGAGCTGCTGGGCCCAGGCGACACCGCCGACCACGACCTCTCCGGCGTCGAGCTGGTCGAGGGCGTTGGGGGTGTCGATGCGCGCCGAGATCTTGATCGGCGCGTCCGTCGCCCAGCCGCGCTCGGTCCAGTAGGCCTCGCGGTCGTCGTACGTCGTCAGGGTGAGCTTGGTGAGCCACTTCGTTGCGCTGATGAAGCCGTAGAGGCCGGGGATCACCATCCGCACGGGGAAGCCGTGCTCGCGGGGGAGTGCCTCGCCGTTCATGCCGACGCAGATCATCGCGTCGCGGCCGTCGGTGGCGAGGTCGAGAGGGGTGCTGATCGTCATCCCGTCGAAGTCGGTGGACAGGATCTGGTCGGCCTTGCTCCCGACGCCGGCGAGGTCGAGGACGTCGGTGAGGCGGACACCCAGCCAGCGGGCTCCGCCGACGTACTCGCCGCCGACGCTGTTGGAGACGCAGGTGAGGGTGATGTCGCGCTCGATCATGGGCATCGCGAGGAGCTCGTCGAACGTGAGCGTCACCTTCTTGTCGACGTCACCGTCGATCGTGAGCGTCCAGTCCTCGCTGTCGACCACCGGGGTGTCGAGTCGGGTGTCGACGCGGTAGAAGTCGTCGTTGTCGACGCGGAACGGGGTGATGCCCTTGACCTGGTCGTCCAGCCCGCGCGGGAACGTCGGGGCCGGCTCCGTCGGGTCGGGCAGCGCGACGTCCTCGGGGCGGAGCCGGAGCCGGTTGATCAACCGGCCGCCGACCCCGCCGAGCACGGCTGCCGCCCCCAGCACGCCAGCCGCGATGAGGATCCCGCGTCGTCCGGAGCCCTCGGCGGCGGTGGCCGACTGCTCGCGCGCCAGCCAGGCGAGCGCGAGGACGGCGGTCACGGCGGCGACGAGGCTCGGGCCGAGGTCGAGGACCGAGGCCTGGGGGCGGGTGAGGACGGCGACCGCAGCGACCCCGACGAGGACGAGCAGCAGCACGGCGCCGTACCGGGTCCGGCGGCGGGCGAGGATCCCGGCGACCCCGGCGAGGACGAGCACGCCGGCCAGGACCGAGCCCTGGAGGATGGCCTTGTCGGCGCTGCCGAAGGTGCGGATCGCCCACTCCTTCATCGGCGTGGGGGTGAGGTCGATGACCGTCGACCCGACCGCGAGCACGGGCGAGGTGTCCGCGACAGTGACCGCGGCGACCAGGTGGGCGAGCCCGAGCCCGACCAGGGTCGCCAGCACGCCGTACGCCGCCCACAGCAGTCTCGTCCTCATGGCAGGTGTTCGGTGCGGTCGGCGTCACGGATGGGTGGACAAAGAAACAGTCAGGACTGATTGTAATTTTCGAGGCGTTTCAGCAGGATGGAGACATGACCGACGCAACGGCGCCCGACGAGCTCGTCCACTACGAGGTCGCCGACCGGATCGCGACCATCACGCTCGACTCGCCCCACAACCGCAACGCGCTCTCGCGCCAGCTCGTCACCGAGCTGTTCGAGCGCCTGGAGCGCGCGGACCAGGACCCGGACGTCCTCGTGGTGCTGCTGAAGTCGTCGGGCCGGGTGTTCTGCTCGGGCGCCGACCTCTCCGAGGCGTCGACGACGCCGATGGAGGAGGGCGCCCGGGCGATCGTGCGGATGCAGCGCACGATCGCGGGTCTCGCCAAGCCGGTCGTGACCGTGGTCGAGGGCGCCGCCCGGGCGGGCGGGATCGGGATCGTGGCGGCCTCCGACATCGTGCTGACGGCCGACGACGCCACCTTCGCGCTGACCGAGGTCAAGCTCGGGCTCGCCC
>NZ_JACEFC010000146.1:0-907 GCF_014180715.1 Nocardioides stalactiti
CGCCTCCCCGAGGTCGGCGAGGGCGCTGGCCCCGGCGTCGTCGCCTGCGACGCGCAGCGACCTGACCGCCGCCAACGTGGCCACGGCCGTCGCGACGAGGTCGCCCGCAGGCAGGGCGAGGAGCCGCTGCCGGGCAGCGTCGGCCAGAGCGACGGCGCTGCCCTCCGCCTCGAACGCCGCGGCCAGCGCCAACCGCAGGTCGCGCAGCTCGGGGGCCGGGAGGCCCTCGGCCGCAGCCTCGGTGAGGAGCGCGTGCCGGAACCGGATGCCACCGGCCCGCTCGTCGACGACGAGGTCCTCGGCCCGGGCGGCGTCGATCGACGTGACGACCTCGGCCAGCGGCTGTCCGAGCGCCCTCGAGAGCGCGACGAGCGACGTGCCGGGCGGGGCGACCGCGAGCGCCGCGAGCACCCGTACGACGGTCGCCCCCAGCCGCTCGATCCGGCGGCCGAGCAGGCCCGCTGCCAGCTGCGAGGTGCCGCCGTCGGCAGCGAGCACCGCCCCCTCGCGGACGAAGAGCGGGACCCCGCCGGTGCGCTCCCAGATGCCGGCGCCGTCGACCCCGCTCCCCGGAGCGGCGAGCTCGGCGAGCCGGGCCGTCTCCTCCAGGGACATCCCCGCGAGCCTGACCACCTGGTCGGCGGCGGACGCGAGCCGGGCGACCCGGTCCTGGCCCGGCTCGTCGGAGCGCGCGGTCACCAACAACGGCGCCGCGACGCCGTGGAGGTGCCGCCCCAGCCGCTCGATCACCCATGCCGAGGACGGGTCGGCCCAGTGGTGGTCCTCCACGATCACGAGCACCGGAGCCCGGGCGGCGATCGCCGCGGCGGCGTCCTCCAGCTCCTGCCAGCGGGCGTCGTCGCCGGCCGCTCGCGCACCGGAGGTGCGCAGGCCGGCGAGGGCCGAG
>NZ_JACEFC010000146.1:914-8800 GCF_014180715.1 Nocardioides stalactiti
GGGCCGAGAACGGCCCGGCACCCTCCTCGGCCTCGGTCCACACGACGTCGTACCCGAGCTCACGCGCCTCCGCCGCGACTCGGGCAGCCAGCCGCGACTTGCCGATGCCGGCCTCCCCCAGCACGAGCGACAGCGGAGCGCCGCCGCCGAGGGCGGACCTCAGCACCTCGGTGAGCCGGGCCACCTCGTCCTCACGGCCGACGAAGCCCGGGTCCGGGCGCGCCCCGGCCGCAGTCATGCGGACAGCGTGCCAGAAGTCAGGCGCATCTAGACTGTGGCGGGTCATGACCACTCCCGCCGTCGCGCTCGCCGACCCCTGGCCCGCACCCGTCGCGACGACACCTGTCGACGTGGTCGTGGCGCTCCCCGGCAGCAAGTCCCTCACCAACCGGGCGCTGATCCTCGCCGCGCTGGCCGACGGGCCCTCCGTCGTACGACGTGCGCTGCGTTCGCGCGACACCCTGCTCATGGCGCAGGCCCTCACCGCGCTGGGCGCGCGGGTCGACACCGACGGCGACGACTGGGCCGTGACCCCGCTGTCGCCCGCATCCCCCGCATCACCCGTGGCCGCCGAGGTCGACTGCGGGCTCGCCGGGACCGTCATGCGCTTCGTCCCCCCGGTCGCGGGACTGGTCGCCGGCACGGCGGCCTTCGACGGCGACGCACACATGCGGAACCGGCCGGTCGGCGAGGTTCTCGCTGCTCTCACCGCGCTGGGCGTGGTGATCGACGACGGCGGGCGCGGGTCGCTGCCCTTCACCGTGTCCGGCTCGGGCCGCGTGCCGGGCGGGACCGTCGTGATCGACGCGTCGGCCTCGTCACAGTTCGTGTCGGCGCTGCTGCTGGCGGGGGCGCGTTACGAGCACGGCGTCGACGTCCGCCACGACGGCAAGCCGGTGCCGTCGCTCCCGCACATCGAGATGACCGTCGCGATGCTGCGCGACCGCGGGGTCGCCGTCGACGACAGCGACGCGAACCGCTGGGCGGTCGCGCCCGGGCCGATCGCCGCGCGCGACGAGACCATCGAGCCCGACCTGTCCAACGCGGCCCCGTTCCTCGCCCTGGCCGCCGTGTCCGGCGGGTCGGTGACGGTCCGCGACTGGCCGACGGCGACCACCCAGGCCGGCGACGCCCTGCGCGACCTGCTGGCCCAGATGGGCTGCACCGTCACGCGGGTCGCCGACGGGCTGCGGGTGACCGGACCGGCCGGCGGCCACCGGGCGCTGCGGGGCCTCGACGCCGACCTGCACGACGTGGGCGAGCTCGCGCCGGCCGTCGCCGCGCTCTGCGCCCTCGCCTCGACGCCGTCGCGCCTGAGCGGCATCGCCCACATCCGCGGCCACGAGACCGACCGGCTCGCCGCGCTCGCCACCGAGCTCGGTGGTCTCGGCGCCGACGTCACCGAGCACCCCGACGGCCTCTCGATCCGACCGGCGCCGCTGCGGCCCGGCACCTTCCACACCTATGCCGACCACCGGATGGCGCACGCGGGCGTCATCATCGGTGCGGCCGTGCCCGGGGTCCTCGTCGAGAACGTGACGACCACGAGCAAGACCTTCCCCGACTTCCCCGGCTTCTGGGCCGCGCTGATCTGAGGCCACGCGGCATGAGCAGGCGGTACGGCGAGCACGACGTCGAGCACTACGAGCGGCCTCGTCGTCGTACCCGCCCCCGGACGAAGGACCGCCCCACCTACGACGACGCCGTCGACGGCACCGTCATCACGGTCGACCGCGGCCGCTTCACCCTGCTCGTCGAGGGCCGCACGGTGATGGCGATGAAGGCCCGGCCGCTGGGCCGCAAGGGAGTGGTGGTCGGTGACCGGGTCCGGGTGGTCGGCGACGTGTCGGGTGCCGACGGCAGCCTCGCGCGGATCGTCGAGGTGGCCGGGCGGACGACCGTCCTTCGTCGTACCGCCGACGACGACGACCCGATCGAGCGCGTCATCGTCGCCAACGCCGCCCAGCTCGTCATCGTCACCGCGCTCGCCGACCCCGAGCCGCGGACCCGGTGGATCGACCGGGCGCTCGTCGCCGCCTACGACAGCGGCATGGCGCCGCTGCTCTGCCTCACCAAGGCCGACCTCGAGGACCCCGAGACGTTGCTGACGACGTACCGGTCGCTCGGCGTGCCCTGGGTCGTCACGCACCGTGACGCCGACCGCCGCATCGTCGGCCTCGGCGACCTCCGGCAGCGCCTCGAGGGCCACTCCAGCGTGATGATCGGCCAGAGCGGCGTCGGCAAGTCCACCCTCGTCAACGCCCTCGTGCCCGACGCCCACCGCGAGACCGGCCACGTCAACGCCGTCACCGGCCAAGGCCGCCACACGTCCACCTCAGCGGTCATGCTCGAGCTCCCTGAGGAGACCGGCTGGATCGTGGACACCCCGGGCATCCGCTCGTTCGGCCTGGCCCACGTCCGGCCCGAGCACCTCATCCTGGCCTTCCCCGACCTCGACGAGATGACCGAGGACTGCCCCCGCGGCTGCACCCACGGCGAGGACGAGCCCGAGTGCGGCCTCGACGACGCCGCCGACCGCGGCGACGCCGACCCCGAGCGCGTCGCCTCGTTCCGCCGCCTCCTCGCCGCCCGCTCCGTCACCGACTATTGAGGCGGCTATTGAGGCACACCGACCTGATCGGGGTAGATCGCATCAACCTGGTTCACACGATCTGCCCCGATGACGGACAACGAGGACACCGAACGGGCGCGCCGGCCCACCCACGGAGCTGGAACAGCCGGCCCAGCTTGTCCGCGGTGCTGCACGGCCTCCCCAGGACCTGTCCGTAGCCGAGCCGCACCGTCTCGTTCAGCTCGAGAGCAGCGTCCAGGTCGCGCTCCATGTCACGGTCCCGCGCCGCCGCCGAGTCGTGGAACAGGCGCCCGTCGAGCTCGACGACCTGCGACCACGGTGGCCTGCGCCCGCTGTAGACCACGTCGCGGAACAGGCGTCGTCCCGCCCCGGTGGCTCCCGCCACCTGACGGCGGCCCCGCGGCAACCCGTGCGGGCGTTCGACCTCGGTCAGGAACGCGTGCTCGAGGACGGAGCAGGTGCCGCTCGCGACGTCGTCGAGGACGGCCCCGAGAAACGCACGGCGCCGCAGCCGAGCCGTGCTCTCGACCTGAGCGCGCAGGCGGTGTGCCGTCGTCCGGCGACCACCGCACGCATCGGCGAGCACCGCGATCGCATCCTGCTCATGCCGGGCGCGATCGGCAAGGCCGATCACGACATCGCAGTACCGGGCGCGGGGCGGGCTGAGATTCCACTGGACCTCGTCGGCGAAGCCACGGGACCTACGGACGGACACGCCGTCCGGTGCTCGGACCTTCCTCTCGTGAGCGACCACCACCGCGATCACGTCGTCGTCACGCGGCCGGCGGCCCGGCCCCTCGCAGGCACGGAGGGCCGACGTACCGTCGAGCGCGGCCTGCCAGCACGCCAGCCCTGCCGCCCAGGCGCGCTGCTGCCACGGCAGAGGGCCGTTGTGGGTGACGTAGACGCCGGGGTGGACCGCGCACCACTCACGCCGTCGCACGAGGCGCGCGACATCCGTCGACGTGAGACCCGCGGCGAGAGCCTGTCGGCGTGCGATCACGCCGTCCTGGTCGACGAGCCGCTGTGCCACGAGGTCCACACCCGCGAGCGTGCCGTGGGACCCGCGACCTCACCACCGCGTCGACGCCGCCTGTGGAGAAGCAGGATCGGGGAACATCCGATCAGCCAGGTTCACGCGAAGTTCCCCGATGTCGGCGTCAGCCCTTGAAGCCCTCGCCCCAGACGGCCTGGGCGCCGGCGTCGCCGGTCATGATGACGAGCACGAGGACGGCGACGGCGTCGATCGCGAGCAGGGCGCCGAGGACCCAGCGCAGCCAGCCCTCCTTGGGGTGCAGCACGGCGTTGAGGAGGGCCATCACGCCGAAGGAGATCGAGGTCCACAGGAGCAGCTCGGCGCGCTCCTCGTGGGTGTCGATCTTGTCGGCGATCGGGCCGGCGGTGTTGAAGAACTCGTTGGCCTCGCGGAAGGAGTCGCCCGACAGGTAGGCGACGACGACCGAGCCGACGGCGACGAGGGCGCCGACGAGCAGCGGCCAGCGGAGCTGGTCGTGCCACTTCGGCAGCAGGTAGGCGAGCGCGAGGAGCGCGACGAGAGGCACCAGGACGACGGCTCCGTGGACGGCGAGCGGGTGCAGCGGCAGACCGTTGATCTCCATGGACTCATGGTGGACCCGGGTCGCTGAAATGGGGATGAGAACGCGCCCACGAACTGGTGAGCGAACGGGCTGGCTAGGGTGACCCCGTGACCGACTACACCGACGACCTCCGGCTGGCGCACCTGCTGGCGGACGACGCGGACTCGCTCACGCAGGCGCGCTTCAAGGCGCTCGACCTCCACGTCATGAGCAAGCCCGACCTCACGCCGGTCACCGACGCCGACCAGGCGGTCGAGGAATCGATCCGGCGCACCCTCAAGCGCGCCCGCAGCCGCGACGCCGTCACCGGCGAGGAGGGCGGGACGTCGGGCCACTCCCAGCGACGCTGGATCGTCGACCCCATCGACGGCACCAAGAACTTCGTGCGCGGCGTCCCCGTGTGGGCGACCCTCATCGCGCTGGCGGTCGACGACGAGATCGTCCTGGGCGTCGTCTCCGCGCCGGCGCTGCAGCGGCGCTGGTGGGCCTCGACGGGCCAGGGCGCGTGGACCGGCAAGTCGCTGATGAAGGCGACCCGCTGCCAGGTCTCCGACGTACGACGCCTCGAGGACGCCTCCTTCTCCTACTCCTCGATCTCCGGCTGGGAGGACCGCGGCCTGGGCGAGGACCTGCTCGCGCTGATGCGCCGGGTCTGGCGGACCCGCGCCTACGGCGACTTCTGGTCCTACATGCTGCTCGCCGAGGGAGCCGTCGACGTCGCCGCGGAGCCCGAGCTCGAGGTCTACGACATGGCCGCGCTCGACATCATCGTCCGCGAGGCGGGCGGCCGGTTCACCTCGCTCGACGGCGCCGAAGGACCGTGGGGCGGCAACGCCGTCGCGTCCAACGGCCACCTCCACGACGCGGCCCTCTCCTTCCTCGGCTCGGTGCCCGACGGGGGCGACGACCCGGACTGGCCGGCGAGCGGTCCCGGTACCGTCTCGGACATCTGGTCCCGGAGTCCTCGCCGCGAGTAACCTGCATCACATGCGCATCAGTGATGTCCTCAAGACCAAGCAGCGTCCCGCTGTCGTCACGATCACCCCGGACGCCGGCGTGCGGCAGCTCGTGGCGACCCTGGCCGAGCACAACATCGGCGCGGTGATCGTGAGCGAGGACGGCACCTCGATGATCGGCATCGTCAGTGAGCGCGACGTCGTACGGCGCATGCACAGCGACGGCACCGTCATCGACAACACCGTCGGCGGGATCATGACCGAGGTCGTGCGGACCTGCTCGACCGACGACGACCTCGACCAGGTGCTGATGGCGATGACCGAGGGCCGGTTCCGGCACATCCCCGTGGTCGACGGCGACGACGTGGTCGGCATCGTCAGCATCGGCGACCTGGTGAAGCACAAGATCGACCAGCTGCAGTTCGAGCGCGACCAGCTCGACTCCTACGTCCACCAGCTGTAGGACGCTGACTAGGCTCTCCCCCATGGAGAAGCCTGAGATCGAGTTCCCCGACCCGACGCCCCCGACCGACCTGGTCATCACCGACGTGACCGTCGGCGACGGCGTCGAGGCGACTGCCGGCAGCACCGTGTCGGTGCACTACGTGGGCGTGGCCCACTCCACCGGTGAGGAGTTCGACGCGTCCTACAACCGGGGCGCGCCGCTGCAGTTCCGCCTGGGCGTCGGCCAGGTCATCCAGGGCTGGGACACCGGCGTGCAGGGCATGAAGGTCGGCGGCCGTCGCCAGCTCGTCATCCCGCCGCACCTCGGGTACGGCGACCGTGGCGCCGGTGGCGTCATCAAGCCGGGCGAGACGCTGATCTTCGTCGTCGACCTGCTCGGCGTCAGCTGACGTTCGAGAGCAGCTACCAGGGCAGGTTGTCGGGGACGTCCCCGACGACCACCCGCGCCGACTGGGCCGCGACGCGTCTCGACCTCGTCGTTGACGCGCACCATCCCCGCAGCGAGCAGGGGCTTGGCCTCGGAGCCGGCGTCGATCAGGTTGGCCAGCTTGAGGAACTGACCGAGCTTGATCGTGCCTTCGGCGATGGAGACGTCGAGAGGTTCGGGCACGGCCCCACCCTAGTGGTCCGACCTCCTCGAGGCCCGACCCCCTAGTGGCCGAGGCCCACCGAGATCGCGTGGATCAGCACGCCCACCAGGCCGCCGACGATCGTGCCGTTGATCCGGATGAACTGGAGGTCGCGGCCCACGTGCAGCTCGATCCGCTGCGCGGCCTCCTTGCCGTCCCAGCGCTCGATCGTGTGTGTGATGACCGCGGTGAGCTCGCTGCCGTAGCGGTCGATCGCGAACACTGCGAGGTCGGCCGCCCAATGGTCGATCCGCTGGCGCAGGCCGGGATCGTTGGCCAGCCGCGTCGCGAGCACGTCGACCTCGGTCAGCAACCGCTGGTTCACCGCGCCGGCGGGGTCGTCGAGCGACTTCACCAGCGCCGAGCGCAGGGCCGACCACATGGCGATGGCGGTGCGGATCACGGCCGGGTGGTCGAGCACCCGGTTCTTGAGCCGCTCGGCCCGGTCCTGGGTCTCCGGGTTGTGCTGGAGGTCGGTGGCGAGCGTCTGGAGCATCGAGTCGAGCGCGCGCCGGGCCCGGTGGTCGGGCTGCGACCGGATCTCGGACATCCACCGCACCATCTCGGTGTGGAGCCGGTTGATCACGTAGGTGTTCACGCTGTCCGGCGCCCACCACGGGGCCCGCTCTCCGATCACCTCGTGCACCGTCTCGGGGTTGGCGATCAGCCAGTCGTGGAGCTCGTTGAGGGTGAGGTCGACCAGCCCGTGGTGGAGGTCGTCGGCGAGGGCCTCGTCGAGCAGCCCGCCCAGCAGCGGGGAGACCGGCTCCTCCCGGAAGCGGGGCACGAGCGCGTCGTTGACGAGCGACTCGATGTGGTCGGGCCGCACCTTGGAGAGGGCGATCGCCGCGAGGTCCGCGACCTCCTCGACGACCCGCTTCGCGTTGGCCTCCACCGCCAGCCAGTCGGCCACCCGCTGCGCGATCCCGACCGCGAGGATCCGCTCGCGGATGATGTCCTCCTGGAGGAAGTTCTCCCCCACGAACTGCTCCAGGCCCTTGCCGAGGTCGTCCTTGCGCTTCGGGATGAGCGCGGTGTGCGGGATCGGCAGGCCGAGCGGGTGCTTGAAGAGGGCGGTCACCGCGAACCAGTCGGCGATCGCGCCGACCATCGACGCCTCCGCGCCGGCGTTGACGTAGCCCCAGAACCCGTCGCGGTCCAAGGTGACGACGTAGACGGCGGCGGCGAACACCAGCAGCGACACCGCGACCGTGCGCATCCGGCGCAGCGCCGCACGTCGTACGGCGTCGGTCATCCCGCCGTCGGGGCTGGTCGTCACGATCGGTCCGCTCACCCGGCCATCCAACAGCACCCGGCGCGTCGTACCGGGATCCGGTGGGTGGGTCCGCGACCCTTGATCCCGTGTTCTTCCCCGCACGCCTCGCTGTCGCCTGCCTTCTGGCAGGTGTCCTGACCACGGCGACCGGTGCGGGACGAGCGACCGCCGACCCCAGCGACCCGACGGGCACGACGGGCCCGACGGGGCCGCACGCCCGGCACGGCGCCGCGTCGCCGTGGACCACCCTGGCGATGCGCGACCTCTTCCTGGCGCGCCCCTCGCTCGACGGCCTCGACTCGGTGGTCGCGTCGGTGCTGCTGGCCCGCCCCAGCGACGGCGCGAGCGACACCGGCGGCGACGGCTACC
>NZ_JACEFC010000147.1 GCF_014180715.1 Nocardioides stalactiti
CGTCGGCGGCTGGCCGACGCTCGACCGGACGACGGTCGCCGATGTCGCCGACCACCTCTGGCGGCACCGAGCGACCATGCTCGACCTCCTCGACGGGCTCCCGCAGGTGCCCCAGCACGGCGACCCGACGGCGGCCAACCTCCCGGGCCGCGAGGACGACGACGCGATCGCGATCGACTGGGGGACCCTCGGCACCGGTCCGGTCGGCGCGGACCTCGGCTACCTGTCGCTCTCCGCACGCGAGGGCTTCGAGCCGCTGCTCGATGCCTACCTGCTCGGGCTGCCCGCCGCCGACCGCGACCAGGTCGTGCTCGGTGCGCAGGTGGTGGCGGTCTACACCGCGCTGAGCCGCGCCGAGTGGGCGCTCGCCCGCGCGGCCACGGGGGAGGGCGCGCTGGCCTCGAAGTACCGCCACCCGGCCGTCGCCCCGCACCTACGGACGCTCCAGCGGCAGTTCCCCCACATCGAGGCGCTGCTGCAGCTGTGAGAGCCACGATCGCGGCACTGCTCGCCGCCGCCCTGGTGACGGCTTGCGCGCCGGACGACGCCGACCGCACCGACGACCTCGAGCCCGGCGCGGGCCCGACGAGGTCCGAACCCCGGCTGCCGGGCCGGCTGGTCGACACCCTCGGCGTCGCCTCGTTCAACGTCTACCGGCACTTGCCGCGCCGCGAGGCGGTGGCGGACGCCATGCGGCTCACCGCCCAGGACTCGGTCGACGTGATCGGGTGGCAGGAGACGCGGGCGGACTACTTCCCCGACGTGAAGCGCCGGCTCGCCCGCCGCGGCTGGGACACCTGGCAGCTCTGGGAGCCGGACGGACCGTTCTGGCTGGCCGTGTCGTGGCGGCGCGCGGACTTCAGCCTCGTCGAGGGAGCCTGGACCGAGGCTCACGGAGGAGCGGGCCCGGCCCGGACGGACCTGCCCTACCCACCCCGCGGTTGGGTCGAGGTCACCCTGCGGCACCGGGACTCGGGCCGGCTGCTGACGATCGTCGACACCCACCTCAACCAGGGGATCGAGACCGGCGACGGCTTCACCGACCGGGAGAACGCCGCGGACGCGAAGACCCACCTGCGGCTCCTCGCCGACGTGTGGGACCAGGCGCCGGGCGACCTGGTGGTCGGCACCGGTGACTTCAACTTCGACTACGCCGACGACGCCGAGGCGCGTCCCGAGGGCGGCATCAGCGACACCCAGGACGGCCGTGCCACGTCGTCGTACGACGTGCTGGGGCTGGACGGCGTCGAGCCGACCCGCGAGAGCCGGTGGATCGACTACATCTGGATCGCCGACCGGACCCTGCGCGTTCGCGCCCGTGATGCCGGGACCGGCCAGTTCGTCGAGCACACCTCTCTCGACGGCTACGCCTCCGACCACCGGCCCCTGGTCGCGCGGATCCGCTGGTACGACCGCTGAGGGGGCGGCAGACCCTGCCGGCTCAGGTCCGGGCGAGGACCTCGGAGTCCGAGGCCTCGAACGTGTCGCAGCCGTCGAGGTCACCCGACTCGTAGCCCCGCAGGAACCAGAACTTGCGTTGGGCCGACGAGCCGTGGGTCCAGAGGTCGTCGTCGACCTTCCCGCCGCCGCGCTTCTGGATGTAGTCGTCCCCGACCGCCTCGGCGGCCTCGATCGCGAGGTCGATGTCCTGCCGGGTCAGGTCGAGGATGAGGACCTCGCCGGAGGCGTCCTCGGTCGTCGTGGCGTGGTGGGCCCAGAGACCGGCGTAGCAGTCGGCCTGCAGCTCGAGGCGGACGGCGGGCGAGGTCGGCCCGGTGTCCTGGGTGCGCACCTTGTCGAAGAAGCCGAGCAGGTGGGAGATGTGGTGGCCGTACTCGTGGGCGAGCACGTAGAACTCCACGAAGCCGCCGTCGGGCCCGCCGAGCTGACGCTCGAGGACCTCGTCGAAGAACGTGGTGTCGAGATAGATCGACTCGTCACCGGGGCAGTAGAACGGTCCCACCGAGGAGTCCGCGCCGCCGCACGCGGTGCTGACGCTGCCCTGGAACGTCGTGAGCGTCTCGATCGCGTCGAACTTCCCGCCGAGCTCGTCGTCCCAGTAGTCCGTCAGGGAGTTCTCGATCGCGACCCGGGCGCAGTCGTGGTCCTCGTTGGCGTCCGCGCCGGTCTCGCAGTGGTCGTAGCGACCGGAGTCCTGTGCGTCGCTGAGTCGGCTGGGGGAGTAGACACCGCTGGTGCCGCCACCGCCGATCAGGTCGATGCCGAGGAACTGGCCCACGACGAAGAGGACGACGAGCAGCACGATGCCGCCGATGCCCTTGCCGGCGATGCCGCCGGGGATCGGGATGCGCATGCCGCCGCCGGAGAAACCCCCGCCGCCAGATCCGGCGTCCCGCACGCGGGACCTGTCGAGCCGAGCCTTCGGATTGAACCTGACCACGAGATTCACCCTAGCCGTAGGGCTCGTTTGGGCTGCGGCACCGACGCCGTGGGACACTGGTCCACGTCATGATCACGGTTCACCAGCTCGAGGTCAGAGCCGGTGCCCGGCTCCTCATGGAGGACGTCACCTTCCGGGTGGCGGCCGGCGACAAGGTCGGCCTGGTGGGCCGTAACGGTGCCGGCAAGACCACGCTCACCAGGATCCTCGCCGGTGAGTCCCTCCCGGCCGGGGGGACCGTGGCGGCGACCGGTGAGGTCGGCTACCTGCCGCAGGACCCGCGCTCCGGCGACCCGGACCAGCTGGCCCGCGACCGGATCCTGTCGGCCCGCGGTCTCGACGAGGTCGTCCGGCGCCTGCGGCAGGCCGAGCTCGACATGGGCAGTGACGACGTCGCGGTCCGGGAGAAGGCGATGCGCCGCTACGAGCGCGCCGACGCCGAGCTCCACGCGGGCGGGGGCTACGCCGCGGAGTCCGAGGCGGCGACGATCGCGCACAGCCTCGGGATCACCGACCGGCTGCTCGGCCAGGAGCTCAAGACGCTGTCGGGTGGTCAGCGCCGTCGGGTCGAGCTCGCCCGGATCCTGTTCTCCGACGCCCAGACGCTGCTCCTCGACGAGCCCACCAACCACCTCGACGCCGACTCGATCGTGTGGTTGCGCGACTTCCTCAAGGCGTTCAACGGCGGCCTGGTGGTGATCAGCCACGACACCGACCTGCTCGAGGCCACCGTCAACCGGGTGCTGCACCTGGACGCCAACCGCGGCGTGATCGACGGCTACAACATGGGCTGGAAGGCGTACCTCCAGCAGCGGGAGACCGACGAGAAGCGGCGCAAGCGGGAACGGACCAACGCCGAGGCGAAGGCCAAGACGCTCACCGACCAGGCCAACAAGATGCGCGCCAAGGCCACCAAGGCCCAGGCCGCGCAGTCGATGCTCAAGCGCGCCGAGCGGATGATGGCGGGCGTCGAGGCCGAGCGTCAGGCCGAGAAGGTCGCCCGGATCGCGTTCCCGAAGCCGGCCCCCTGTGGCAAGACGCCGCTCACGGCGGCCGAGCTGTCCAAGTCCTACGGCTCGCTCGAGGTCTTCACCGACGTCGACCTGGCCATCGACAAGGGCTCCCGGGTGGTCATCCTCGGCCTCAACGGGGCGGGCAAGACGACGATGCTGCGGATCCTCGCCGGCATCGACCGGCCGGACACCGGCGAGGTCGTCCCCGGCCACGGGCTCAAGCTCGGCTACTACGCCCAGGAGCACGAGACCCTCGACGTCGACCGCACGGTGCTGGAGAACATGCAGTCGGCGGCGCCCCAGCTGACCGACACCGAGGCCCGCTCGGTGCTCGGCTCGTTCCTCTTCTCCGGCGAGGACGCCCACAAGCCGGCGGGAGTGCTGTCGGGTGGCGAGAAGACCCGGCTGGCGCTGGCCAGCCTCGTCGTGTCCCAGGCCAACGTGCTCCTGCTCGACGAACCGACCAACAACCTCGACCCTGCCTCGCGCGAGGAGGTGCTCGCGGCGATCCGCTCCTACGAGGGCGCGATCATCCTGGTCACCCACGACGAGGGCGCCGTCCACGCGCTCGAGCCGGACCGGGTGCTCATCCTCCCCGACGGCGTCGAGGACCTCTGGAACGTCGACTACGCCGACCTCGTCGCCCTCGCCTGAGCAGGATCACCTGTCCCGACGGTCGTGGTCCGGACGGGTCATGCGGGAGCGCCGATCGCGCCGTGACCGGGTGATCGTGTGCGTTCGGGCCGCCCGGACGGCAAACTGGTCGGGTGACCGGGGTGCTGAAGGAGCTTGCCCGCCACGCGTTGGGGAGGCCGAGTGCGGCGCTCGCGCGTCGGCTCTCCGACATCGCCTCGGCGACCGGCGTCGCCGCCCAGCCGGTGCCTGCGCGTCAGCCTGCACTCGCGACGGTCGCGAAGGCACTGGAGTCCTCCGCCGACGTCGAGCAGCTCACCCGGCCATTGCTGGAGGCGCTGGCCGGCATGACCGGGCTGGCCTCGACGTACCTCACGGTGGTCCACGAGGACGACGAGGTGCAGGAGATCCGCTACTCCCGCAACACCCGTGCGGGCTTCGCACTGCCCGAGGGACTCGTGGTTCCGTGGGCCGACACGCTGTGCAAGCGCGCGCTCGACGAGGGCCGGGCGTGCACGACCGACGTGCCGACCGTCTGGGGCGACAGCGACGCGGCCCGCGACCTCGGTATCCAGGTCTATGTCTCCGTCCCGATCGAGCGGTCCGACGGATCCCTCTGGGGCACGTTGTGCGCCGCCGACTCCACCGCCGAGGGTGACGTCCTGTCGGCGACGGAGACCCACCTGCCCACCATGCGCCTCTTCGCCCGGCTGCTCGGTGCCCAGGTGGAGCGCGAGGAGGCGCTCAGCCGTGCCCGGGCCGAGGCGGACACCGACCCGTTGACCGGCTGCTCGTCCCGCCGGGTGGTCGAAGGGTGGCTCGCGGTGCAGCTCGCGTCGCTCACGGCGGGCGAGGTCGTTGCGGTGGCGTACGCCGACCTCGACTCCTTCAAGCAGATCAACGACAGGCTCGGGCACGCCGCCGGCGACGCGGTGCTCGCGGAGGTGGGCCGACGGCTGCGCGCCACCGCCCGGCCCCACGACCTCGTCGCGCGGGTCGGCGGCGACGAGTTCCTCGTCGCTGCACGGCTGATCCCGACCATCGCCGAGCCGTTCGCCGAGCGCATCCGCACGGCGCTCGCCTTCTCCCTGGAACGGGAGGGCGAGTCGATCGAGGTCCGGGCGTCGGTCGGCGTCGCGACGTCCGACGGCACCGACCCCGCCGCTCTCGTCGCCCGGGCCGACGCAGCCATGTACGACGAGAAGCGCGGCGCGGTCGGGCGTCGCTGACCGCCCCCTGCCGGAGCGGTCCGGCTACTCCTCGGCGATCGCCTCCAGGACGTTCATCCGCGCTGCGCGGATCGAGGGGAGGACGGCGGCGAGGACCCCGACCACGACCGCGATCACGAGGAACGTCACCAGCTGACCGAGGGGCAGGCCCAGGCTGGTGAGGTCGTCCTTGAGCGTCTCGCGCAGGGTGATCCCGATGACCAGCCCGAGCCCGAGCCCGAGGACAGCGCCGAGCAGCGCGATCGCGATCGACTCCAGCGTGATCATCCGGCGCAGCCGGCGCCGGCTCATGCCGATCGCGCGGAGCAGGCCGACCTCGCGGGTGCGCTCGATGACGCTGAGCCCGAGCGTGTTGACGATGCCGAACACAGCGATCACGATCGCCAGCGCCAGCAGGCCGTAGATCATGAAGAGCAGCTGGTTGATCTGGCCGCGGATGGAGTCGCTGAAGCCCTCCTTGTCGTAGACCGCCACGATCGGGACGTCCTCGGCGGCCTCGTCGAGGTCGTCCTTGACCCGGTCGGAGTCGGCACCGTCCTCGAGCAGGATGCTGATGGAGGAGTCCTGGCGGGTGAGCCCGGCCTCGGCGAGCTGGTCGAGCGGGACGTTGATCGGCCAGCTGACCTCGGAGGCCTCGACGATCCCGACGACCTCGAGGTCGAGCTTCTTGCCGCCCGGGAAGGTCAGGGGAAGCGGGTCGCCGACATCGAGGTCGTGCTCGTCGGCGAAGTCGTCGAACACGAAGGCCTCCGCGCCCTCGACGTCGATCCGGCCCTCGACGACCGTCAGGTCGTAGACGTCGGGGAACGCCGCGTCGTTGCCTGCGACGGTCTCGTTCTCGCCCTTGTACTTGGCGCCCGCCGACTGCTGCCGGCTGACGACCGCGACGCCGTCGACGTCCTCCAACGCGTCGCCGACCGAGGTCGAGAACGGCATGTAGTTGACGGCGGAGACCAGGAAGTCGGCGGTGAACTCCTCGTCGACGATGTCGTCGACCGACTTGTTCATCGACGCGGCGAGGACGCCGATCGTCGACACCAGGGCGAGCCCGATCATGAGGGCCGAGGCGGTGGCGCCGGTCCGACGTGGGTCGCGGAGCGCGTTCTCGCCCGCGAGGCGTCCGGTCGTGCCGAACAGCCGCCCGAAGACGGCTCGGCACGCGACCAGGACGGGGCGTCCGATGATCGGGCTGATGACCGCGACGGTGATGATCCAGATGACCGAGCCGATCCCGACCCAGAGGGCGTCGGGGCCCGGTGCCCCGAGCAGGCCGAGGAGGACGAGCAGCGCTCCGAGGACGAGCAACGCGGTCCCCGCCACGGTCCGGCGGCCCATCCCGGCGACGGCGTGCGGCATCTCGGCCCGCATCGCGGCGACGGGCGCGGCCCGTCCGGCCCGGCGGGACGGGAAGTAGGCGGCCGCCATCGTGGCGCCGNCCCACGACATAGCTGACGAGGACGGCGCTGAGCGTGAGGTCCAGCGCGGTGCCCGCGATGTCGAGGCCGACCGCGCGGAACAGCGCGGCGAGCCCGCGCGCGAGCAGCCAGCCCAGGGCGATCCCCAGCGTGGAGGCGAGGAACGCGAGCACCACCGCCTCGGTGAGGACGGATCGGGTGACCTGCTCCTTGGAAGCCCCGAGGGCGCGCAGCAGGGCCAGCTCCCGCGACCTCTGCGCGATGAGGATCGAGAACGTGTTGAGGATGATGAAGCCGCCCACGAGCACGGCGATCGCGGCGAACACGATGAGGAAGATCTTGATGACGTTGAGGAACTCGCCGATCGACGCTTGTGACTCGTCGGCGACCTCGTCGCCGGTCGCGGCCTCGAAGTCGTCGGGGATGACCTTGGCAGCAGCCTCGGCGAGCTCCTCCTGGGACACGCCCTCCGCTGCGGTGAGGCTGACCCGGTTGAAGACGTCCGCGCCGTTGAGGAAGATCCGCTGTGCACCCTCGGTGGAGAAGATGAGCAGGGTCGCGCCCGCCGTACCGCCGCCGTTGAAGTCGGCGGTCCCGACCAGCGTGGCCTTCTGCTCGATCTCGCCGTACGGGGCCAGCAGCTGGACCTCGTCGCCGAGGTCGTAGTCGCCGTTCTCCGCCGCGGCGGTGTCGAGGACGATCTCGTCGGTGGCCTCGGGCCAGCGGCCCGAGTCGAGCTCGAGGACCGAGCCACCGTCCATGTTCGGACCGTCGTGGTAGTTGAACGCGAGCGTCGGCGCTCCGGTGCCGCCGACCAGGGTGCCGTCGGAGGCGAGCAGGTTCATGCCGAAGCCGGCGATGTCGCCGTCGGCCCGCTCGACCTCGGGCAGCTCCTCGAGCGCCTTGATGGTCGCGGGCTTCACGACGTTCTCGGGCGTCCCGGAGTAGCCCGCGTCGAACTCGGCGAAGTCCTTGGCGCGGACGACGCCGTCGGGCGTGGTGCCGTAGATGATCCCGTCGAACGTCGTCGAGAGGCCGTTGCTGAAGACGAGCACGCCGGAGAGGAAGCCGACCCCGAGCACGATCGAGAGGCCGCTCATCACCAGCCGGAGCTTGCGCGCCAGCAGGTTGCGGAGAGTGAGCCGGAACATGTCAGGCGCCGGCCTGCGGGTCCTGCGCGGTCTTGGCGGACTGCTGGGCCTGGAGGGCGCTCATGTGCGCGAGGATCTGCTCGCGGTCGGGGTCGGTGATCTCGTCGACGACCTTGCCGTCGGCCAGGAAGAGGACCCGGTCGCAGTACGACGCCGCCACGGCGTCGTGGGTGACCATCACGACGGTCTGGCCGAAGTCGTCGACGCTGCGCCGGAGGAAGGCGAGCACCTCGGCGCCGGAGGTGCTGTCGAGGTTGCCGGTCGGCTCGTCCGCGAAGACGATCGACGGCTTGCTGGCGAGGGCCCGGGCGCACGCGACGCGCTGCTGCTGGCCGCCCGACATCTCGCTCGGGCGGTGGCTGAGCCGGTCACGCAGACCGACGGCGTCGATGACGGTGTCGAACCAGGCCGGGTCGGGCTTGCGGCCGGCCAGGTCGAGCGGGAGCAGGATGTTCTCCCGCGCCGTGAGGGTCGGGATCAGGTTGAACGCCTGGAACACGAAGCCGATCCGGTCGCGCCGCAGCGCGGTCAGGCCCTTGTCGTTGAGCCCCGAGAGGGTGGTGCCGTCGACCTCGATCGACCCCGAGGTCGGGGTGTCGAGCGCCGCGAGGCAGTGCATGAGGGTCGACTTGCCGGACCCCGAAGGGCCCATGATCGCGGTGAACCTGCCCGCGTCGAGGTCGACGGTCACGCCGGCGAGGGCGTGGACCTCCGACTGGCCGGAGCCGTAGCTCTTGCGGAGGTCGACAGCGCGCGCGGCGACGCGCGGGCGAGTGGGGGCGCTCGTCATGAGGCTTACCCTGCCCGATCCCTGGTCACCCGTGCATCCGGTAATCCCCTGACCCGGCCCTGATCACGGGAGCAGCAGTCCGGCGTCGCCGAACTCGTGCCACAGGTAGCGCGCCCTCACCGCGGCGGCGTAGGCGGGCTGGGTGAGCTCCGGA
>NZ_JACEFC010000148.1 GCF_014180715.1 Nocardioides stalactiti
CTGCCCCGCGGTCAGCTCGGCGTGCAGCCCGTCGCACACCTCGAGCACCCGCCGACGCGCCCGCGCGGCGTCGCGGTCGGACCGGTGCCGCGCGACCATCCGCGCCACCGCCACCGCGACGCCGCCGACGATCCCGCCCAGGGCCGCCGTCTGCGGTTCGGTCGCCACCCACCACCCGCCGAGCGCGACCAGGGCCGAGGCCATGATGGCGACCAGGGCGACCGACGGGCGGTGCCCGGGTCGCCGGCCCGCCGGTCCGCCGGGCACCAGGAGCGCTGCCACACACCCGGCGAGTGCGCCGGCGACGACGCCGCTCATGCTGGGCTCACCTGAAGCTCACCGGGGGCTCACCGCGGGCGCCGAGACTCGATGAGGTCGAGCAGGCGTCGGGCCCCCGGACCGGCCGCCAGCACGCCGGCGCAGTCGACCGTGGTCGCGGTCAGCGTCCGCACCCAGCCGGCCTCGTCCCGGCGCAGCACCGCCACCTCGCTCAGCCGACGCCGCCCGTCGCGATCGTGCTCGAGGTGGAGCACCACGTCGAGCGCCGACGCGAGCTGGCTGTGCGCGGCGGCCCGGCCCAGGCCGGCGCCGAGCGCGAGCGCCTCGATCCGCGCCGGCACATCGGCAGCGGAGTTGGCGTGGAGGGTGCCGCACCCGCCCTCGTGACCGGTGTTCATCGCCGCGAGCAGGTCGACGACCGCCGCGTCGCGGACCTCCCCCACCACCAGCCGATCCGGGCGCATCCGCAGCGCCTGGCGCACCAGGTCGCGGAGGGTGACCAGCCCGGCGCCCTCGAGGTTGGCCGGCCGCGCCTCGAGCCCGACGACGTGGGGGTGGGCCGGCCGGAGCTCGGTCGCGTCCTCGACCACCACGATCCGCTCACCCGGGTCGACCTCGCCGAGGAGCGCCGCGAGCAGCGTCGTCTTGCCGCTGCCGGTCCCGCCGGTCACGAGGAACGCCAACCGGGCCCCGACGACCAGCTGGAGCAGCTCGTGGGTCTCGCCCGTCAGCGTCCCGGCCTCCCGGAGCTGGTCGAGGGTGAAACCGTCGCGGCGCGGGACCCGCAGCGAGATCGCCGTGCCGGGCCGGGCGATCGGGGCCAGCACCGCGTGGCAACGCGTCCCGTCCGCCAGTCGGACGTCGGCGAAGGGCGCCGCGTCGTCGAGGCGGCGCCCGCCGGTGGCGACCAGCCGCTGCGCGAGTCGTCGTACGGCGGCCTCGGGACCGAGCCGGACCTCGGTCGCCTCGAGCCCGGCGCCGCGGTCGACGTGGACCGGTCCCGCGCCGTTGACGAGGACGTCGGTGACGCCGGGCTCGCGCAGCAGCGGCTCCAACGGACCGGCGCCGACGACGTCGCGCCGCAGCGCCTCGTAGACGGCCAGGACCGTGGCGTCGCCCACCGGCCGGCCTGCTGCACGGAGCGCCTCGGCGACCCGGTGCGGGGTGAGTTCGCCCGCTGCGCGAGCAAGTCTGCCGCGGACCTCCTCCAGCAGCGTGTCGATGTCCTCGCCCGGGCTCACCACAGCCCCTCGCCGCCGCTGCGCAGCACCTCGGCGACCGCCGTGGCGAGCGGGCCCCGGCGGTGACGGAGCGGACCGAGACCCAGGTCCACCGCCTCGATCAGCCGCGGCTGGTCCCTCATCTGCACGACCACGGGCGCCTGGACGACCGCCTCGACGTCGCCGACCGACAGCGCCTCGCCCCGCACCACCACCCGGAGGTCAGGGTGTCGGCCGAACCGTTCGCGCACCCGGGCCGCCGCGCTCACCCCCGGGACGCTCGCCACCGCGACCAGCAGCAGCCGGTCGCAGCGCGCCGCGATCTCGTCGACCAGCCGGTCCGGGGTCCGCGGCAGGTCGAGGACCACGGTGTCGTGACCGCGCCGCGCGGCCGAGACCGCCTCGCGGAGGGCGAACGCCTGGAGGCTCCGGGAGCCGGCACCGGAGTACCACGACAGCACGCCGAGCCGTCCCCGCCGTGGCAGCGCGTCGCGCAGGGCACGCGCGCTGAGCCGGCCGGTCGTCTGGCACAGCGCGTCCCAGCGGAAGCCGTCGGTGCGCTCGAGCCCCAGCATCCGGTCGAGCCCCGGACCTTGCGGGTCGCAGTCGATGACGACGGCGTCACCGGTCGCGGCGGCACCCTGGCCGAGCGCGCACGCGAAGATCGTCGCCCCCGCACCACCGGAGCCGCCGACCACCCCGACCACACGACCGTGGCCCGTCCGGCGTTCGGCGACGTCGGCCATCAGCTCGACCAGCCAACCCGCCGAGTCGGCCACCTCGACGACCTGTTCGGCACCCAGCACGAGCGCGGTGCGGAACAGCTCGTCGGGTGCACGGACGATGGTCACGACATAGACGTGGGGCCGGCGCTCCGGCGCCAGCGCGACGACGACGTCGGCGAGGTCGGCGCCCACCAGCACGAGCGAGGCCCGCCGCCACGCCCCGAGGGCGGCGACCGGGTCGTCCTCGGTCGTCGGGATGACGTCGGCCGCTGCGGCCAGCGGGAGCAGCTCGGCGAGCAGCGCCTGGTCGGCGGTGAGGATGAGCGGCGCGGGATCAGCCGCTTCGGCGAGAGTGGTCATGCCTGAGGGTCGGTGCCGTTCGCCGTACGACGCGGGGCGCTGGCCGCGGCCTGGGGACAGGTCCGTGGACGACGCGGCTGGGGACGGACGCCGGGCCGCGAAACCCCGTCGGACGCGCCCGATGTGGCAACGACAGCGAACAGGTCGCCCCTACGATTGACCCATGAGGCCCGAGGCGGCGTTCTTCGACCTCGACAAGACGATCATCGCCAAGTCGAGTGCGTTGGCGTTCAGCAAGCCGTTCCAAGCGGGCGGCCTGATCTCACGACGGGCCGTGCTGCGGTCGGCGTACGCCCAGTTCGTGTTCCTCGTCGGCGGCGCCGACCACGACCAGATGGAGAAGATGCGGCTCTTCATGTCGCAGCTCGTCGCCGGCTGGGACGTCGCCACCGTCAAGGAGATCGTCGCCGAGACGCTCCACAACATCGTCGACCCGATCGTCTACGACGAGGCCGTCCAGCTCATCGAGGAGCACCACGCCGCCGGTCGCGACGTCGTCATCGTGTCGTCCTCAGGCACCGACGTCGTCGAGCCCATCGGCGCGATGCTCGGCGCGGACCGGGTGGTCGGCACCAAGCTCGAGATCGTCGACGGCAAGTACACGGGCGAGATCGACTACTACGCCTACGCCGAGGAGAAGGCCCACGCGATCCGGGCGCTGGCCGAGGAACGCGGCTACCGGCTCGACGCCTGCTACGCCTACAGCGACTCCTCCACCGACATCCCGATGCTCGAGGCCGTCGGCCACCCCTTCGCGGTCAACCCCGACAAGGAGCTGCGCAGGGCAGCAGCCGTCAACGGCTGGCCGATCCTCATCTTCAGCAAGCCGGTCGCGCTGCGCAGCACCGTGCCGCCGAAGCCGACGCTCGCCGCCCTCGCGGTCGGCGGCGTGGTCGCGGTCGGGGCCGCCGTGTGGGTGGGCTCCCGGCGCCGCAACGCCTCCGCCTGACCTCAAAAGTCAACCCTTGTACGTGGCCCGCAAGCGGCGTACAAAGGGCTTCAAGAACTTCACAAGATCAACACATGGCCCAGGTACCCACGCGGCGATCGACCCTTCCCAACAGGGCGCACGTCACCCGGGAAATGCCCGGGGCGGCATAAACAGATGCACGCCTGGTAGCCACGGGACCATGTGTCAGCGGTGGCACCCGAGAGACCTTTCGAGACTCGGGTGCCACCTGCACGTTGTGATGGTCCGCGTCACCCTGGGTTGCGGCTGCTTGGCGTCTCACCCCATCGGCTTGAGTCTCGGCTGCTCTGCGGCCTGCGGCCGGACCGCTGAGGCCCGCCGTCGCGCCGGTCAGTCGGCGTCGCGGACCAGCGGGCTGGCCTCGGCGGCCGCGGCGTAGGCCTCGGCGGTGTAGAGCAGCCACGAGTGGATCCCGCCGGCCTTGCCGCTGGAGTAGCCGCGCAGGTTGGACTCGTACTCGGCGCGGAGGGCCAGGTGCGCGGCCTCGGGTACGACGAGCGACTTCTCGTCCACGCCCTTCGCCGCGAGCAGCAGTCGCTCGGCCGCGCGGGCGACGATCCCGTTGTGCGACGGGAAGGGTGCGTTGACGACGAGCTCGGCGTGGACCACCGCCGCCACGGCCAACGCCGGGGCCTCGGTGGTCGCGGTGACCAGGTCGGCGACCGTGCGCAGCAGCCCCGCAGACTCGCCGTCGCGCGGACGGCCCAGCCGGTCGACGGGCAGCGAGCCGTGACCGGCCAGCGCGTGCAGCCGGGCGAACGCCTGGAGGGGCGACCGCCGTACGACGGGGACCAGCGCCAGCAGCTCGGTCGAGACCCGCACCGCGTCGGCGGCGATCTCGTCGCCGCCCCCCGCCCGGACCTCGGCGAGCGAGGAGGCCGACCCCTCCAGGACCGCGCTGGCGTGGGCGCCGCGCAACAGCGACTCGGCCGTCAGCTCCGGAGAGGTACGACGCAGACCCCGGTCGCGCAGCACCACGTCGATGCCGTCACGGGCCCCGGCGTAGGCCGAGGGGACGCCCTCGAGCGACACCAACCATGCCAACGGGTCCGCGCTCACCGGAAGAACGCTACCGAACGGTTAACGTTGCCCCGATGGCACCCGACGACCACTCCTCCCCCGACGCAGACCCCGGCGCTGGCCCCGACCCCGCGCGCTGCTTCGGCAGCGTCGTCGACTCCTACGAACGCGGTCGCCCGGGCTACCCGATCGACGCGGTGCGGTGGCTGAGCGGCGACGAGCCGCTCTCGATCCTCGAGCTCGGGTCCGGCACCGGCAAGCTCACCCGTGAGCTCGTCGCCCTGGGCCACGACGTCCACGCGACCGACCCCGACCCGGCGATGCTCGACGTCCTGGCGCGCAACTACGTCGTCACCCGGATCTCGCAGACGACGGCGGAGGACATCCCCGTCCCCGACAGCACGTTCGACATCGTGATCGCCGCCCAGAGCTATCACTGGTTCGACCACGAGGTGGCGCTCCCCGAGATCGCGCGGGTGCTCAAGCGCGGCGGATCGCTGAGCCTGGTGTGGAACACCCGCGACGAGCGGATACCGTGGGTGAAGCGGCTCGGTCGGGTCATCGGCAACCAGGAGCAGAACGCCGGCCCCGGTGACGAGCTGGAGTCCTCGCCGTACTTCGGACCGGTCGAGCGCGAGTCCTTCAAGCACTGGCAGGTCATCGACCGGGCGTCGATCCAGGACCTGGTGCTGTCGCGCTCCAACATCGCGACCCTCCCCGCCGAGGCGCGGGAGGCCAAGCTCCGGGAGGTGCTCGCCTTCTACGACGACTTCGGCCGCGGCATGGACGGCATGCAGCTCCCCTACGTCACCGAGTGCTACCGCGCCGTCGTCGGCATCAAGCCCCAGCCGAAGCAGATCGTCCCTGCCGAGGGCGAGCCCTACGTCGGCGAGGACACCGTGCCCGTCGCCCTGTCCGACGTCGACTCCGCCGTCCTCGGCGTCGTACCTCCCGAGGTCGTCGACCCGCCCACCGACGACGACTCCGGGATGCTCCTCATCGACTTCCGCTGACCGCCGAGTCGCCCCTCCTGCGGGCCCGAGTCGCCCCTCCTGCGGGCCCGAGTCGCCCCTCCTGCGGGCCCGAGACGCCTCGGTTGGTGGTGCCCGCAACCCGGGCAGGTCGGCCCCGCAACCCCGGCAGCTCGGCCCCGCAACCCCGGCAACTCGGCCCCGCAACCCCGGCGGTTCGGCAGGATGAGGGACATGCGGCGACGAGGGCACCTCGGCAGTGAGGCCGACCGGGCCACGTTCCGGGCGTTGCACCAGGCCTCGCTGGCGTCGCCCGCGCTGCGCGAGGGCCTGACGGCCGACAGCTCCGAGCGCGCGATCAAGCACCTCCGGACCCTCCTCGGCACACCGGCGCTCGCGCTCACCGACACCGCGTCGACGCTGGCGTGGGACGGGAGCGGCGCGCACCACCAGGCCCAGGCCGGTGCCCTCGCCGCGATGCTCGTCGCGCCGGGCGGCGGCGACGCGGCCGGCGGGTGGACGCGGACGGTCGAGCAGCACCAGCTGCCCTGCACGACGTCCGGCTGCGCGGTGAGGACGGGGGTCATCAGCCCGCTGGTCGTGGACGGACGGGTCGTCGGGACGGTCCAGGCCTATGCACCGACGACGACCGCCAGCCTCATCCGCGCCACCGAGGAGGTGGCCCAGTGGGTGTCCGGTCAGCTCGAGCTCGCCGAGCTCGACGCGAGCCGCAACCGGGCGATGGAGGCCGAGGTGCAGGCGCTGCGGGCGCAGATCAGCCCGCACTTCATCTACAACTCCCTGGGCGCGATCGCCAGCTTCGTCCGCACCGACCCCGACCGGGCCCGCGAGCTGCTGCTGGAGTTCGCCGACTTCACCCGCTACTCCTTCCGTCGGCACGGTGAGTTCACGACGCTCGCCGAGGAGCTGCGCTCGATCGAGCGCTACCTGCTGCTCGAGCAGGCTCGCTTCGGTGACCGGCTCCAGGTGACCCTCAACATCGCGCCGGAGGTGCTGCCGGTCGTCGTGCCGTTCCTCTGCATCCAGCCGCTCGTCGAGAACGCCGTCCGCCACGGGCTCGAGAGCGTCGACCACACCGGGCACCTGCGGATCGTCGCCCACGACCGTGGTCACGAGTGCGTCGTGGAGGTCGAGGACGACGGCGTCGGTGAGGACCCCGACAAGGTACGACGCGCGCTCGCGGGAGACACCTCGCTCGACTCGACCGGGCTCGGCAACGTCGACGCTCGGCTGCGCGCGACCTTCGGGGACGACTACGGTCTGGTCGTGGAGACCGCTCCGGGCGCCGGCACCAAGGTGATCGTGCGCGTCCCCAAGTTCGCCCCAGGGGTGAGTGTCCAGTGAGCCTGCGCGTCCTGGTCGTCGACGACGAGAAGCCGGCCCTCGACGAGCTGACCTACCTGCTCGGCGCGGACGAGCGGGTCGGCGAGGTGGTCGCCGCGTCGACGGCGACCGAGGGCCTGCGGATCCTGCGCGAGACCGACGTCGACGCCGTGTTCCTCGACATCCAGATGCCAGGTCTCACCGGCCTCGAGCTGGCCGAGGTGCTGAGCCGCTTCAAGGAGCCGCCGCCCGTGGTGTTCGTGACGGCTCACGAGCAGCACGCGGTCGACGCGTTCGAGCTCCACGCCGTGGACTACGTCCTCAAACCCGTCCGCGCCGACCGGCTGGCCGAGGCGGTCCGCCGGGTCGTGTCCGGCACGACGCGCGCCCCGGCGCCGGAGGACACCCAGATCGCGGTCGAGCGCGGGGGCGTGACCCGGTTCATCGACCGCGCCCAGATCGCCTACGTCGAGGCCCACGGCGACTACGCGCGGCTGCACACCCGGACCGGCGACGCGTTCCTGGTGCGGATCCCGCTCTCGACGCTCGAGGACGACTGGCGGTCGGCCGGCTTCCACCGGATCCACCGGTCGCTGCTCGTCGCGCTGGCCCACATCGACGAGCTGCGCACCGAGTCCGGCCGCTGCACCGTGCTCGTCGCCGGCACCGAGCTGCCGGTGGCCCGGCGTCACACCCGCGAGCTGCGCGACGTCCTGGTCCGCCGGGCCCGCACGCCGGAGTGACGCAGCGGTGAGCGAGCAGCGACCGGCGCGGGTCCGGGTGACCGGACCGCCGCGCTACGCCCGCGGCCCGCGCAACCGGATGGGCGACGTCCACGAGCAGACGCCGCTCGGTGACGTGTTCCTCCGCTCCTTGCTGCGCGAGCAGCTCGCCCTCGCGATCCGGGTGCTGCTGCTCATCGCTCTCACCCTCGGGCTCCTCCCCCTGGTCTTCCACCTCTGGCCCGCCCTCGCCGACGTGGACGTCGCCGGGCTGCCCGTCGCCTGGCTCCTCCTGGGCGTGCTGGTCTATCCGTTCCTGCTGCTGGTGGGATGGCGCTACGTCCGCAGCGTCGAGCGCAACGAGCGCGACTTCGCCGACCTGGTCGAGGGTCCCGACGGGAGCCCCCCGTGACCGGCGACGCCGTACCGGGACTGGTGGCCGTCCTGGCCGTCACCGTCGCGACCCTCGCGATCGGCACCTGGGGCCTGCGGTTCTCCCGGACGACGAGCGACTTCTTCGTCGCCTCGCGGTCGGTCAACCCGCGGCTCAACGCCTCGGCGATCGGCGGCGAGTACCTCTCGGCTGCGTCGTTCCTCGGCGTCGCCGGCCTGCTGCTCGTCGGCGGCGCGCAGATGCTCTGGTACCCGGTCGGCTGGACGGCCGGCTACCTCGTCCTGCTCGTCCTCGTCGCGGCGCCCTTGCGCCGATCGGGGGCCTACACGCTGCCCGACTTCGCCGAGGCCCGGCTCGGGTCGCGGGTCGTCCGCGCGGCCTGCTCCCTGCTCGTCGTGGGGGTGGGCTGGCTCTACCTGCTGCCGCAGTTCCAGGGCGCCGGGCTGACGCTGGAGTCGGCGATCGGCGCACCCCGGTGGGTCGGCCCGCTGATCGTCGGCTCGGTGGTCCTCGTCAACGTGATGTCGGGTGGGATGCGGTCGATCACCTTCGTCCAGGCCTTTCAGTACTGGCTCAAGCTCACGGCGCTGCTGGTCCCGGCGATGGTCCTGCTCGTCGTCTGGTTCGGCGACGGTCGGCCTGCGGGGTCCGGCGGCGGCGCCGGCTGGTCGGTGCCCGTCGCCGGCGACGGCGCGATCGGCCTCTACACGACGTACTCGCTGAT
>NZ_JACEFC010000149.1 GCF_014180715.1 Nocardioides stalactiti
CGCGAGCCCGGCTTCCCCACCAGGTCTCGCGGCCTTCACGGAACCGCTCGCGAAGGGCGGTTCCGTCGTCCTGGTCACCCGGGCCGGACGGGAGCGGCTCGAGGCGATCGAGATCGCCGAGCGCACCACCGCCCGCTTCCCCGCCTGAGTGCCAGGCCGGTCTCGGGCTCAGCCCACCATGTCGTACTCCGTCGTGTCGCCGGTGATCGCCACCGGTGCCCGGAACCCGCGGGCGCTGCCCGGGATCACCCACAGCTGACCTGTGCTCGCCGTCCGGGCGATGAGGTCGCTGTGGCCGACCAGGTCCACGTCGTCGGTCCCGATGAGCCAGTCGTAGCCGGAGACGGGGAGCGCCATCGACTTGGTCGCGGTGAATCCACCGGGGCCGTTGCCGTAGTAGAGGACCAGCCCGTCGCGGGTCCGGATCAGGCTGTCGGGCGCGCCGTCGTTGTCCCAGCGGCCGATCGGGATCTGCTTGCGGCCGGGGATTGCGGAGTACGCCGGGTAGGCCGGCTTGAGCCCCGCGGTGCCGTTGCCCGGATAGATCTGCATGGATCCGCGGGCGGGCTGCCCCATCAGGTCGGGCCGCCCGTCGCCGGTGAAGTCACCGACGGCGGCGAGCTTGGTGACCTTGGCGAACCCGGTCGCCAGCCTGATCGGCTCGCCGAACCTGCCGTTGCCGGTCGCGAGGTAGAGCCAGAGCGCGCCGTCGCGCTTGGTGATGAGGTCGCCCCGGCCGTCGAGGTCCCAGTCGCCGGCCTTGAGGATCAGGGCCGCGTCGGGCAGGGACAGGCCGGTGGAGACCTTCGCGCCGAGCCGGTAGCCGGTGTCGGTGGGGACGATCGGCCGGATGAAGACCATGCCGTCGACCGCACGGCGGACGACCAGGTCCGGACGCTCGGTCCCGACCAGGCTCGACTCGAGGTCGCGGCCGTCCCAGCCCTGCTGGGCCTCGGTGGCGAGCTGACGGATCCGGCCGAGCCGCTGGTAGAGGTAGGTGCCGGGGCAGGCGGTGGAGCCCGCGTCCCGGTGCCCGTTGATCGCCGGGAAGTAGTCCGAGGTGACGTACTGCTTCGGGTCGTCGGCGTCGACGCCGTGGAGGCCGAGCTTCCAGGCGAAGAGCGCCCCGTAGGCCCGGACCATCGCGCTCGACGGCCGCGCGGTCTCGAAGTTGCCGATCGCCGACATCGCGAAGGCGTTGTCGTTGTAGCCGAGCGTGTGGGCGCCGACGACCGCACGGTCGACGCCGCCGTACCGGCCCTCCCAGATCCGGCCGAACCGGTCGACGAGGAAGTTGTAGCCGATGTCGCTCCAGCCCTGCGACCGCGTGTGATAGGCGTAGATGCCGCGGATGATGCCCGGCACCTGCTCCCGCGTGTAGTCGTTCGCGTTGACCGTGTGGTGCACGAAACCGGCGTGGACCTCGTAGTAGTGGAGCGACGGCGCGTCCCGCATGCTCTCGTCGGCACCCCACTGGGCACGCGAGAAGATCTTGGGCTTGGGCGCCGCGACGGCGGCACTCAGGGAGAGGTCGTCCTCGCCATCGGCGCCGTCCGCGTCCGTCCCGGTCGCGCGGCGGTCGCCGGCGCCGGTGTCGATCGCGGGCGTCTCCTGGGCGGTGGGGGCGGACTCGCCCGGGTCGNGGTCGATCACGGCGAGCTTGAGGTCGGCCGGCGCGGCCGCGTCGGTCGCGACCCGGACCTGGACCTTGTCGACGTCGCCCACCAGCAGCGGCTCGGTGCCGGGCCGGGCGAGCCGCGCCTCGTCACTGTCCGGGTCGGGGCCGTGGTCGTCGTGGTACGGGACCTCGGTCCAGTCCGACCAGCCGCCGTCGGAGTAGGTGCGGGCCCGGACGGCGAGGGCGTCGTCCGCCACCTCGACGCCGTGCTCCCAGGTGACGCCGACGGCGCCGTAGCCGGTGACGGGGAGCACGTCGCTCGTGAGCTCCTGGCCGCCCGTGGTCGTCGTCCGGCTGCGCGCCTTGAGCGCGCCGGGCGCCAGCCGGGCCCCGTCGGGCGCCGTGAGGCTGTACTCCTCGACGGTCGGGTCGACCGGGGCGGTCGGCACGGTCGCCGGCACGTTCGCCGAGCGCAGGTAGGCGGCCTGGCCGGGGTCGCTGCTGAGCGCCGCACCGGGCCCCGCGGGGCGCACGTCCATGGTGATCGTGCGGGCGGCCGGGGTCAGCGCAGCGAGGACCAGTCCCAGTGCCAGCAGCTGCTGGCACGCCGAGACGAACCGGCTGCGCCGGGCCGTCCCGGCTCGGGTGATCGGCTTCGCGAACATGGTGAATCTGCTCCAACTGTGTGAGGGGAAGGGTTCACACGAGTAGCAACTTTCACATGCGTCACAGGCCTGCGGAAGAGGTTCTGAGTAACTACAAAGTTGTAATTACCAGCCGACACGCCGACATCTCCGAGAAATGTCAAGTTCGTGCGGTGCGGGGCTACGGCCGGGTCCAGCGGAACAGGTCGTCGTCCCGCTCGGTGTCCGCAGGGTCGAGATTGGTCGACCGGGACACGAAGTAGACCCGGTCGCCGTCCGCGCTGATGCCGGCCGCCCGGCTGTCCTCGTCGCCGCAGACACCGGCCGACGTGCAGCTCACCGGCTGGGTGCGCCCCGTGTCGAGGGCGGTCAGCACGGTCTGGCCCGCAGGAGTGTCCGACGTCCAGGCGACCTGTCCCCCGACGGCGTCGAGCACCGGGCGCACGAGGGCGGCGCCCGGCCAGGAGCGGACGGTCCCCGTCGCGACGTCGCGCACCAGCAGCGGCCGGTCGGGGATGCCACCCACCGCGGCGACCGTCGAGCCGTCGCTGCTGATCGCCACCAGCCGGACCGGTCCGAGGTCGGTGCGGCCGACCCCCCGTCGCCAGAGGTAGGACGGCTCCGGGCCGTCGAGGAGCGGCTCGACCACCACCTGCTCCTGGTCGTCGGACGCCCGGTAGTCGCCCCAGACGTAGCCGGTCGGGGTGATCTGCACCGAGGTCCCGGCCGCGCGGTCCCACCGCCGGAGGGGCGAGCGCGCCAGGGGCGCCTGGGGCGTCGGTCCCGTCGCCGCGTAGACCAGGGAGCTCCCGTCGGGGCTGACGAGCGCTGTGAAGCCGGCGCGCAGCAGCACCGGCGCCGAAGCCCGGTCCCAGGACCAGATCCCGTAGCCGGCGCACCTCCGCTCGTAGCCGCCCTCACCTCCGCGGTCGTCGTACCAGACCCACTCCCAGGTGCAAGCCGCGGCGACGTAGACGACCTCGCCGTCGTCGGCGACCGATCCGCTGGTGGTCAGGTTCTTGCCGGCCGGCAGCGGCACTTGCACCGTCGTCTCGACGTCGTGGTCACGGACCTCGATCCGTTCCAGCGACGTCCCGGAGTGGGGACCCGGAACGGTGATCTCGCGGACCGCCCACCGACTCTCGGGCAGGAACGGACCAGCCTGGCGCCCGCCGCCGGGCGGCAGCCCGTCGGGCACCAGCGAGACGACCCCCCGCTGGTAGGTCGCGACCGTCATCGGCGGGGTCGTCCGTCCCGGCAGGGTGCCGTCGGCCAGGGTGATCGCCCGGACGTTCCGCTCGCCCACCGCGAACCTCCGGTTGAACCAGGCGGTCCCGGCAGCGTTCTGGGTCGACTCGGCGAGCTTCTTCCAGACCCCGTCGACCTGGTGCTGGAGCTGGACCCGCCGCCCCTGGCGCACCGGCGTGAAGGTGGCCTTGAACCGGATCGTGTCGGTGCTCGCGACGTGCGCCTCGCCCGAGCGCAGCGGGCCGCCGAGGAGCTGCCACTGCAGGCTCCCGGCCTGGACGACCGCGGCCGCCCGCGCGGTCGCCGGGGTGGTCTGCGCAGGAAGGCCGACCAGGGTGAGCGCAGCGACCACCGCGACCACCAGGGTCGACGCTCGGGAGCAGGATGTACGACGCACAGCGATCCCTTCGCAGAGCCCGTCCGAGCCGCCACGGTAACCCGCGAACACGTCAAGGTCACCCGAACGTGGCAATTCAGCAGCGGCGTCGACTCAGATGTCGTCGCCGGTCTCGTCCAGCTCTTCCTCGTCGTCGCCGTCGTAGTGGAGGAAGTGGATCCCCTCCTCCACTCCCCCGTCGAAAACGAGTCGACCGTTCTCGAGCACCACGACCCGGTTGCACATCCGGCGCACCTGGCCGGCGGCATGGCTGACGTAGAAGATCGTCCGGCCGCTGTCGCGGATCTCTCGCATCTTGGCCAGGCACTTGCGCTTGAACGGCTTGTCCCCGACCGCGAGCGCCTCGTCGGCCAGGAAGATGTCGGAGTCGACGTGGACCGCGATCGCGAAGCCCAGCCGCGCGTTCTGGCCCGAGGAGTAGTGACCGACCTGGGTGTCGAGCCGGTGGCCCAGCTCGGCGAACTCGACGATGTCGTCGAACTTCCGGGCCGTCTCGCGCTCGCTCATCCCGAGGATGGCGGCGTTGAGGTAGAGGTTCTCGCGCCCGGTGAGCTGCGGGTGGAACCCGGCGCCGGTCGCGATCAGCCCGGCGATCCGGCCGCGGGTGAGCACCTGGCCCTCGTCGGGCTTCATCACGCCGCTGATCATCTTCAGCAGCGTGCTCTTGCCGGACCCGTTGAGGCCCATCAGCCCGATCGACTCGCCCTGCTCCACCGTGAACGAGACCCGGTCGATGGCCTTGAACTCGGTGCTCGTCTCCTGGCCGCGGATCTTGGCCACCGACATCTGCTTGATCGTGCGGTGGAAGCGCAGCTTGAACGTCTTGGTGACGTCGTCGAGGACGATCGAGGTGGTCATGGCGTCACAGCCGTTCCGGGATCTTGGACTCGAGCCTGCTGAAGACCAGCTGGCCGATGCCGAGGACGACGAGGCTGACGCCGGCCATCACCAGGCCCCACAGCAGCAGGTCGGGCGGCAGGTCGGTCTGGGCGACCAGCTCGGGGTCGCTGGTCGTGCCGACCCACAGGGCGCGCTGCACCAGCAGGACGCAGTCGGCCAGCGGGTTGAAGAGGTAGTACTGCGAGAAGTCCCCGAACCGGGCGTGGACGAAGCTGAACGGATAGATCATCGGCACGCTGAACCGCACGAACAGCTGCAGGATGTTGACGACGTTGCTGAAGTCGCGGAAGAACACGTTGGCGGCGCTGAACATCAGCGCGCACCCGGTGCCGAGCAGCATCGCGATGAGCAGGCCGAGGAAGAGTGCCGCCATCCCGACCGGGTCCGGCGTCCACCCGTAGGCCAGGCAGGCGATGAGGAGGATGACCATCTGCGGCACGACGTGGAAGAGCGACACCAGCATCGAGGCCACGGGGAACATCTCCCGTGGCAGCGCCAGCTTCACGACGACCGCCTTGTTGCGCACGATCGACCGGGTGCCGGCGGCGAAGGTCTCGGTGAAGAAGTGGACGACCACGAGTCCCGCGAAGACGTGGATCCCGAAGTTCTCCACGTTCTTGTGGAGCTGCATGATCACGCCCATCACGAACCAGTACACGAAGAACTGGGCCGCGGGACCGATGTAGGACCACAGCATCCCGAGGAACGACGCCTGGTAGCGCGCGCTGATCTCGCGCTTGACGAGCAGCTTGAGCAGGTAGCGCTTCTGGAAGACCGCGAGCAGGCCGTTGTTGGCCGTCGGCGGGGTCAGGGGGAAGGCCGAGACGTCCCGCTCGACCCGCTCGACCGACGGGGTCTCCGCCTGCCGACCCGTCTGCCGACGCTGTCGACGCCGCTCACGCTGGGGGTCGCCGCGGGGCGTGGCGGCCGGCGCCAAGGCTTCGGGTGGGGCACCGACCGGCACCAGGACCGGCGCGATCTCGCGCTCCGGGGCCGGGACGGGAACGGTGACCGGGACCGGGGCCGGGGGAAGCGGCGTCGGCGGGGGCTGCCGCCGTCGACTCCGTTCACCGGCGTGCTTGCCCACCTCACGACGCCGAGCGCCGAACCTCATTCGTCGTCGAGGCCTTCGAAGGTCAGCTTCCAGCGCTCCGGCGAGGTCAGCTCGGGGAGGGCGGCGCGCCACTGCTCCGCGAGCTGGTCCCACTCCTTGTAGAGCTTGGCGTGCATCTTCACCGAGCGCTTCATCTGATCGCGGAACTGAGCACGGTCACGGCGGTACCAGGACGCCGAGACGCCGTCGGCCGACGACACGATCGCGGAGTCGAAGTGCGCGAGGCGGTACCAGCGCTGGTCGACGTGGGGGACGATCCCCTCCGGGTGGGTCTCGGCCAGCTCGCGGGTGTCGAACGCCTGGCGCAGCAGACCGGTCGCGGCCATCTTGGCCTTGCCGATGGTCGTGCTGGGGACGGGGATGCCCTTCCCGCGCTTCTCGAGCTTCTTGCGGCGGGGCGTCGGGAAGGCGTCGAGCTCGGGCTTGGACTGGCCGTCGTCGTAGCCGTCGCGCAGCGCCCGCACCTCCTGGAGCCGGTTGAGGAGGTCGTGGTGCATGCGGTCAGGTCCGTCGAGCACGTCCTGCAGCGCGAGCAGGATGGTCTCGCCGGTGCCGTACTGCATCGACATCAGCCGCTTGGTGTGGTTCTCGAGGCTCTCGCGCACGAGCTTGCCGCCGTGCGGGTACGGCGAGTGCAGCAGCGCCGACACGAGCCGGTTGCGCTCGTGGAAGTAGGCCTGCCAGTCGAGCGTGTCGTCCTTCTCGGTCCACGGCACGTGCCAGACGGCGACACCCGGCAGGGTCACCGTCGGGTAGCCGGCCGCGGCGGCGCGCAGGCCGAACTCGGCGTCGTCCCACTTGATGAACATGGGAAGGGACAGCCCGATCTCGCGGATCACCTGGGTGGGGATCAGGCACATCCACCAGCCGTTGTAGTCGACGTCGATCCGGCGGTGCATCCACGAGGTGGCGCGCAGCGACTTCTTCGAGAAGTCGTGGCTGTGGACGCTCGGGGCGACCGGGCCCCAGAACCAGCGGTACTTCGCGATCGCCTCGCCGTAGGCGTGCATGACCGAGCGGTCGTAGAGGCTGAACATCTGCCCGCCGACGAGTGACGGGGTCTTGACCAGGTCGGCGAAGGCGACCGCGCGGAGCATGCCCTCGAGCTCGCAGACGACGTCGTCGTCGAGGAGCAGGACGTAGTCCGAGGCGCCCATCGAGATCGCCTCGTTCATGGCGCGGGAGAAGCCACCGGAGCCGCCGAGGTTGGGCTGCTCGATGACCCGCAGCTTGGCGCCGAGACCGGCCGCCGCCGCCGCGTAGCCCGGGTCGTCGGTGACCTTGTTGGTGCCTTGGTCGACCACGACGATCTCGTCGATGATGTCGAGGACCGCCGGCGCCGAGGCGAGGTTCTGGAGCTGCGGGACGCAGAAGTCCGGCCGGTTGAACGTCGTGATGCCGATGGTGATCCGGCCGTGGCGGAGCTTGTCGGTCTCGAAGCCCCAGCTCGCGTCCTCGAGCACGAGCTCGGCGGCGCCGCCCTCGAGGTCGAACCAGTACCAGCCACCGTCGATGAACGGCTTGAGCGGGAGCTCGAACGTGATCGTCTCGGCGACGTCGCTGTCGAGACGGTGGGAGTCGGCGCGGACGACGTGGCCCTTGGCGGTCGAGCGGTAGACGATGACCGAGCCGTGGCCACGCACCCGTGCGCTCAGCCGGACCGAGCCGAACTCGGTCCACCGGCGCCAGTAGCTGGCCGGGAACGCGTTGAAGTAGGTGCCGAGGGTGACCCGCTTGTGCGGGTCGACCGCCACGCCGGAGCCCTCGGTGATCCGACCGAAGCCCGACATCCCGGCGCCGCCCTCGGCATCGTCGTCATCGTCGTCGGCGTCCTCGTCGACGTGCTCGTAGTCGCTGCCCGACTGGCGCGCGGGCGCATCGTTGCCCGACGAGATGCTGGTGACGCCACTGACGTAGAGCGACTGGACGTCGAGCTCCTGGTCGTCGGGGAGGACGAGCCGCTGCACGACCCGGAATCCGGTGGTCGTCTCCTCCGAGGGAGTCGCGGGGCTGGCAGCGGTGGCGGCTTCGCTCACGAGGGCGTGTTCCTTAGACGCAGGCACAAATGGACGTGGATCAAGGTATCAGCGCGGCGGTCGCAGACAGCGAATCCGCTGCTAGGGTGCGCCGGTGCCGAATGCGTCACATTCCGGCTCGGGGCTGGCCCGGACGGTGCTCCACGTCGGTGCGATGAAGACGGGGACCACGTTCCTCCAACAGCTCCTCGCCGACCATCGCGCGCCGCTCTCCGAAGCGGGCGTCGCTGTCCCGAAGGACCAGGCGCTGGCGCTGCGTGGCCTCCTCAACGGCGTGCCTGCCGCCGACGCCGCGACCCGGCGCGACCGGGTCGCCCACGGGCTGGTGCGCGGGATCGCCGAGCACCCCGGTCGGACCGTCCTGTCGTGGGAGTTCCTCAGCTTCCTCGACGCGAACGAGGCGCAGCGCCTGGTCGCGTCCCTGCCGGGCGAGGTCGACGTCGTGCTGACCGTCCGGGACGCCGCCCGCACCCTGCCCGCCCAGTGGCAGACGACCTGCCGCAACGGCACGACCCAGCCGTGGCCGCGGTTCGGGCGCGCCGTCGGCGCGTGGCTGGAGGGCGGCCGCGACAGCCGTTCGGCGCGGCTGTTCCGTCGTACCCAGGACGTCGGTGCGATGGTCGCCGCCTGGTCGGCGGCCGTCGGGCCCGACCGGGG
>NZ_JACEFC010000015.1 GCF_014180715.1 Nocardioides stalactiti
TACGGCGTCCACCCGATGGCGACCGCGTTCGGCGCCCCGGGCGGGGTGATCCCGATCGAGGAGAGCGCCCGCGAGCTGAAGGTGTTCGTCGACCGCGTCCTGCGCACGACCGGCGCCGCCGAGGTCGACCTCGTCGGCCACTCCGAGGGCACCTTCATGCCGCAGTACTACCTGAAGTTCCTCGGCGGTGCCGCGAAGGTGAAGCGCTACGTCGCCTACACCCCGCTCTACGACGGCACCCGGATCCTCATGCTCCCGGCGCTGCGCGACGCAGGCGAGAGGCTCGGCATCTCCGGTCCCGTGATCGACCTGGTCAGCCGGTTCTGCGGGTCGTGCACCCAGTTCCTCGCGGGCTCGCCGATGCAGAAGAAGCTGAGCGAGGGCGGCGCCGCCGTCCCCGGCGTCGACTACACCACCGTGATGAGCAAGTACGACGAGCTCGTCGTCCCCTGGCAGAGCGGCTATCTCGAGGGAGCCGACAACGTCGTCCTCCAGGACCTCTGCCCCCGCAACGTTTCCGAGCACCTCGCGATGGCCTTCGACCCTGTCGCCGCCCAGGTCGTCTACAACGCCCTCGACCCCGCCCACCGGGCCCCGATCACCTGCTGATCCCCGACGAACCAGCAGGGTTCGGTCGACGAACCAGCAGGGTTCGGCCGACGAAGCCGCAGGGTTCGGCCGACGAAGCCGCAGGGTTCGGCCGACGAAGCCGCAGGGTTCGCGTCGCGTTCACCCGTACGACGCCCGGCGCGCCGAGCATGACGACTCGTCGTCCCCCGCCGGCTCGGGCCGGGATCGAGCCCAGGAGCCCTCTCTCGTGCGCATCACCTCGCGCGGCGCTGCCGCCGTCCTGACCACCTGTCTCGCGGCGGCGCCGATGGCACTGCTCGCCGCCCCGCCCGCGTCGGCCGCGGACGCCGACGTACGGATCAACGAGATCGAGTCCAACGGTGACCCCGTGGGCGACTGGGTGGAGCTGGTCAACAACGGCACCTCCGCCGTCGACATCTCCGGCTGGAGGGTCGTCGACAACGACGTCACCCACACGCCGATCTCGGTCCCCGCCGGGACGACCCTCGCGCCCGGTGCCTTCTTCTCGATCTACACCGAGGTCGGCCAGACCTCGGGCTTCGGCCTCGGCGGCGCGGACGCGGTGACCGTGTCGACGAGCACCGGCACCCAGGTGGACACCCACGCCTGGACCGCCCACGCGGCCCGCTCCTACGGCCGCTGCCCCGACGGCGCTGGTCCGTTCGTCGACACCACGACGACCACCCGCGGTGCGGCGAACGACTGCCCGCCGCCCGCTGGTGGCGCGGACGTCCGCCTCAACGAGGTCGAGTCCAACGGCGACGCCGTCGGTGACTGGGTCGAGCTCGTCAACGTCGGTACGTCGGCGCTCGACATCTCCGGCTGGAAGGTGATCGACAGCGACGCGACCCACCCGTTCGCGGTCGTCCCGGCCGCCACGGTGCTCGACCCGGGCGAGTACGTCGCGCTCTACACCGAGTTCCCGCCGCCCGGCTTCGGCCTCGGTTCCTCCGACACGGTCCGGCTCTACCAAGCCGACGGCACCACGCAGGTCGACTCGTTCAGCTGGTCCGGTGGTCACGCCGCGACGACGTTCGGCCGCTGCGCCGACGGGGTCGGCTCGTGGCAGGAGACCACCGTCGCGACCCGGGGTGCGGCCAACGCCTGCAGCCCGATCCGGGTCAACGAGGTCGAGTCCAGCGACCCGGCGTCGGGCCCGGACTGGGTCGAGCTCGTCAACCTCTCTTCCGCTCCGATCGACGTCGCCGGCTGGGTCGTCAAGGACAGCGGCGAGACCGGTGCCACCACGCTGCCGAGCCCGAGCGTCGTCCCGGCAGGTGGCCATCTGGTCGTCGACGCCCTGCTCGCCGGCCTGGGCGGCAGCGACGCCGTCCGGCTGTTCGACTCGGCCGCGAAGCTGATCGACTCCTACGCCTGGACCGCGCACGCCACGACGACGTACGGCCGTTGCGCCGACGGCGTCGGCACGTTCAAGACGACCGACGCGGCGACCAAGGGCGGCGTGAACGACTGCCCCGGCCTGAGCACCGTCCCGTGGCTCGGGTCGCAGACCGTGACGACCGTCGACGCGGCCGCGACCTTCAACGCCGACGCGAGCGGCCTGGTCTTCGACCCCGCGAACCCGAGCACGCTGTGGGTGGCCCAGAACAAGGCAGGCACGCTGTGGAAGCTCGTGAAGTCCGGTGACACCTACGTGCCGGCGAAGAACTGGGAGAGCGGCCGCGCGCCGAAGTACGCCGACGGCACCGGCTCGCCGGACACCGAGGGCATCACCATCGGCGCCGACAAGGCCGTCTACCTGACCTCCGAGCGCAACAACGAGGCGAGCGGGATCAGCCGCAACACGCTGCTGCGCTACGCCCCCGTGCCGAAGCCGACGATGCGCGCGACCGACCAGTGGGAGCTCAACGGGATCCTCCCGGCGCTGGGCGCGAACCTCGGGCTCGAGGGGATCACGTTCATCCCGGACGACGACCTGCTCGCGGGCGGGTTCGTCGACGAGAGCACCGGTGCGCCGTACGACCCGGCGACCTACCCGAAGCACCGTGGCGGCCTGTTCGTCGTCGCCGTCGAGGGCACCGGCCTCCTCTACGTCCTCGCGCTCGACCACACGAAGGCGGTCGACGAGGTCGCCCACCTCGTGGCGACCATCGACCCGCAACTGGTCACCAACGCCGGCCCCGCCGGCGTCATGGACGTGACCTGGGACGCCGAGCTCGAGCGGTTGTGGGCGGTCTGTGACGACAGCTGTGACGGGACGACGGTCACCCTGGCTCTGGTGTCCGGAGCGTTCGTCGTCGACACCGCCTACCAGCGGCCGGCCGGCATGCCGAACCTCAACAACGAGGGCCTGGCGATCGCCCCCCGCTCGGCGTGCGTCGGCGGCGTGAAGCCGGTGCTGTGGGCCGACGACGGCGACACCGACGGGCACTCGCTGCGGGCCGGCACGCTGCCGTGCGACGGCCTCGCGACGATGACGGTCACCACCCGTCCGGTCGTGCGCGGCACCGCCCGCGTCGGCAAGACCCTCCGTCTCACCCCGGGGCAGACCACGCCGAAGGCCGCGAGCCTCGGCTACCAGTGGTACGTCGACGGCCTGCCGGTCGCCGGCGCCACCGGGACCACCCTCGCTGTCCAACCGTCTTACGTCGGCAAGCGCGTCCGGGTCCAGGTCACCTACGCCAAGGTCGGTTTCGCCGACGCGACCGCCTCGGCGCGGTCGCTGCTGATCAAGCCCTGACGCCGGTCCTGGGTCGGGTGGGTGGGAGTGACCTCGAGGTCACTCCCACCCACCCAACTCGCGGTGACGGTGGTCCGGGTCTCGCGCTACAGACGGCTGACGCCGAGCCCGTCGATCGCGACCAGCTTGTCCCGCGTCAGCACCTTCAGGACGACGGTGCCCGTCCGGTAGGGGAACCGAGGGAGTGCGACGACCCGCTTGGTCGACCGCGTGGGCGCGTAGAGGTCGATCCGGCCGACCAGCTCACCGTCGACGAAGACCCCGACCACTCCGCAGCCGGGGCACCGGGTCGCGACCACGCCGACCCGTGACAGCCGCGCGTCAGGCTTGCGCAGCGTCTTGTCGCGCGCCTTGGTCGACTTGATCGTGCCGAGGTAGAACGCCTCGCCGGCGCCGACCGTCCAGCCCTGACCGCTCAGCGCCCGGTCGTCGAGTGCCACCGCCGTGCAGCGGTCCACTGTCCAGCCCGACAGGTTGCCCTCGCGGTCACGGGCTCGCACCGAGAAGCAGTACGTCGACCCCTCGGGCATCCCGGTCGTGGTCACCGACCGCTTCGTGGTGCGCTGCCACTCGTCGGGGTACTGGTAGGCCGACATCACGCCGTCGAAGGTCGCGCTCCGGAAGCGCACGTCGTACGACGCCGTCCCCGAGACGTCGTCCTTGCTGCTCCAGGTCGTCGTGACCGAACGTGACAGCCGGAACGTCGGGAGGGCACCCAGCTCGGCGACCGGACTCGTGACGTCGAGCTCGTCGCCGCGAGCGGTGAGCTGCGCGCCGTCGAAGTCGACGCTGCGGCCGGCGGTGTGGAGATAGAGCTGTGCCCGGAGATGCGCGTGACCACCTTCGCGGACATCGAGAGGAACACTCACCAGCCGCCAGGTGTGGCCGACCGTCACGACCTTCGCCCCCTTCTGCTGGTTGCCCCCCGCCGCCCACAGCACGAGCTCGACCGTCACCGGCGCCGTCGTTGCGGACCGCACCCACATCGAGTAGTTGAACGACTGCCCGGCCCCGGGGGCGAGCGGGACGTCCTGGTAGATCGAACCGCCCGGCTCGCTCACATTGGTCTCGCCGTACCACTCGTGATCCTTGGCCTGGGCGCGGTCCTGGTAGGCGGCGATGTTGGTCGTGCCGGGGCCCAGGACGCCCCACCCGTTGGCGTTGCCCTCCTCGAGCGACCCGTTGCGCAGTCCGCTCGGCCCGACGAATGCGCCATCGAAGTTCACGCTGCGGCCAGGCGTCTTGAGGTACATCTGGGCGCGCAGGTGGCCGTGCCCGCCCTCGCGGACGTCGAGCGGAACGCTCACGTAGCGCCACTTCGGGCCGACCTTGAAGCTCTCGGTGCCGTTCTGCTGGTTGCCTCCGGCCGCCCACAGGACGACGTCGACGTCGACCGGTGCGTTCGTCTTCGACCGGACCCACATCGAGAAGACGTACGACTCGCCGGCCTGCGGTGCGATCGCGACATCCTGGTAGATCGAGCCGTTGACCTCGCTTACGTTGGTCTCGCCGTACCAGTCGTGCTCCTTGGCCTTCGACCCGTCCTGGTAGGCCGCGATGTTGGTCGTGCCGGGGCCCAGGACGCCCCACCCGTTGGTGTTGCCCTCTTCGAGCGACCCGTTGCGGAGCAGGTTGCGCTGCACCTGGGCGCCGTCGAAATTGATGTTCTGGCCCGGGGTGTCGATATAGACCTGGGCTCGCAGGTGGGTGTGACTGCCCTCGCGGACGTCGAGCGGCACCTCGACCAACCGCCAGGTGCGACCGACGACGACCCGTTCCTGCCCGCTCTGCTGGTTGCCGCCGACGGCCCACAGGACGATCCGGAGGGTTGCCGGTGTGGAAGTCCGCGACCGCACCCAGATCGAGAACGTGAACGAACTGCCGGCCCCGGGGTTGACCGGGATGTCCTGATAGATCGAGCCACCCGCCTGGTTGGTGTTGGCCTCGCCGAACCACTGGTGGTCCTTGGACTCGGCCGGGTCCTGGTACGCCGCGAGGTTCGTCCCCGCCTCCAGGCCGCCCCAGCCGCTGGTGTTGCCCTCCTCGAGCGACGCGTTGCGCAGCAGGTTGGCCCGGCACCCTTGCCAGCGGCCCCAACCCTTGAGGGACGGGCAGGCGTCGGAGGCGTCGAACGTGCCGTCGCCGTCGGCGTCGGGGTTGGGCGGCGGTCCACTGGGGCCAGCGCTGGTGTAGGTGGTTCCGTTGCAGGGCCACCTGCCGAACACAGCCGGGTCGACCACCGGGTCGAGCTGGACCCCTGACAGGACGATGGGCGCTGGCGCTCCGTTGACTGCCCTCGAAATGTGGAGGTGCGGCGAGTAGTTGGGCGTCCCGCCGAGCGTCCCGATCGGGTCGCCGCCCATGACGCCGCCCGTCTTCGTGACGGTCGACAGATGGGCGAGATGCAGTTTCTCGTTGCCGTCGGCGCTCGTCCAGACCACGGAGTTGCCCCAGGTACTCCCGGGCGATGTCGTCACCTGCTGGACGCTTCCCGCAGCAGGCGCATAGAGCACCGTGCCGTCGTCACCTGGGAAGTTGATGTCGGCGACCCAGGTCACCGGGCTGCTCCCGAAGTAGTTCGGGTGATTCCTCGGGTCGGTGTAGGTATCCGCGCAGTACTGCACCCCCGCAGCGAAAACATCACCGCTGACCGCCCGTGCCGGCGCCACAGAGATCGCGACGAGGACGGGCGTGATGAGGGTGAGCACTGCGGTTCGAAGAAGGACTCGGCCCATGGTCAGCACTCCTTCGGGAGGTCTTGGCCCATCGGGACCTCGCGGACGACGTACGTCGGGCCCTGCACGACCGGGTAGCCGGCACCGACGGCGCACCAGTAGGCCTCGCCGGTCGGCATCCAGCGGCGTCGGGGGCGGCTCGGGTAGCCGGTGACCAGATAGCTCGCCCCGTCAGGGGAGGAGTAGACCGAGTTCCGCGTCGGCGGGCAGCCGGCGTCCTCGCCGAGCGGGTACGGCGCCAGGCTGGTCAGGGTGCGCACGGGGGCACCGAGGCAGGCGTCGACCGAAGCGCTGGTGATCCGGTGCCGGTACCCGGACCGGTCGATGAGGTAGCGCTCGCCGGTCGATGCCTGGACCACCGCGTTGCGCAGGTCGGTCACCGGCTCGGTAGACGGCCCGGTGAAGGTGAAGAGCTCGCCGGGGCCGACCCGGAACCGGACGCCGTTGCGGCCGCGGACCCGCACGTCGACGACCTCCTCGGAGCTCGACTGGTTGTGACCGACGACCCCGATGGTGCCGTCAGAGTTGAGGAACGCTGACGACACGACGCCGCCCTCGCTGGCCGACGAGATCACGCGGGCGCCGGGCCGCGCGGCCCGGGCGACGTGGCCGAGGGTGAAGAACTCGGGCCCGGGCGTGATCAAGTCGCCGGAGATGGTGAGCAGGCCGCGGCAGCTCTTGCAGCCCTTCGCCGACACCGGGTCGATCGGCCCGTTGCTGGCGTTCAGCGCGAGGTTCCACATCATCAGCCCGGTGGACCCGGCCTCGATGGAGGTGGTGATGAGGTTGATCGCGTCCCAGCGGAAGGTGCCCGACCAGGTGTCGGTGGTCCCCGTGCACTCGGTGAGGACGGTCCGGACCGGCAGGCCCGCCATCTGCCCGGGAGTGCCTCCGTAGCAGTGGACCGCGGCAGCGGCGAACGCGGAGCGAGCGCCGGCGAGCACCTCGTCGTACGCCGGGCGGTGCTCCCAGTTGTGGTCCACCGCCCAGAGTTGGACCGAGCGCTGGGTGAGGCGCGACGACACCGCGTTCGCGATGCGGATCTGCTGGGGCGCCGTCACCTTCATCGAGGTGTAGTCGGGGGCGTAGTCGGGCTCGTTGCTGATCGCCATCGCCCTCAGCGGGACGCCCTGCTCCTTCAGCCAGGACGCCTGCTTGACCAGCAGGTCGCCGTACGCCGGCTCGGAGGCGGAGCGCAGGCTGCCGCCGCGGAGCGTGGCGGGCTGCTTCATCGAGGCCGGTGCCGACCAGGCGGTGGCGACGACGCTCAGGCTGCGGCGAACGGGCAGCACCTCGTCGATCAGGTACCGGACCGCGGCCGTCTGCTGCGCCGGCGGGGCGCCGGCCGCCGTCCACGACCAGAGGCGCGGTGAGAAGTCGGTGGACGACAGGGGCAGTCGGAGCCAGTTGAGCCGCGCCCCGTCGGCGCGGGTGGGGGAGAAGAGCATCTCCGTCGCGGTCCGATTGCCCTCGAGGAGGCCGACGGAGGCGTCGGTGAGCGACGCGCCCACGCCCCGCCACGGTTGCTGGAGGGCCGAGGGGTCGACGACGATCGTTGCCGTCGCGGCCGAGGTGATCGTCGGGACCACCTTGAACCGGCGCGCCGGGTCCGTCGGTGAGGTCACCCACCCCTGCCAAGCCGCAGCAGCGGTCCGCGGAGCGGGGTCGCGCGGCTCCTGCGCCTCGGCCCCGCTGCCGCCGAACGATGCTGCGACAAGTGACGCCGCCGTGGCGATCGAAGCGAGCGAGGCGACGGCACGCCGCCGGGAGCCATGGAGAGCAGATGGCATGCCGGGAGGCTAGTGGCCCGACGGTCCGCCCGACCGTGGAAGTCGACAAACATTGCGATGTTCATGTTTCGGGCCGTCGCAGGATCTGGCAGGGTTGGCCCCGGTAGTCGGACGGGAGATCCGGACCCCAGCTCCCGCGGGGTGCACGATCTCGACGTCACGGGTCGCTCCGACACCACTCCGCCGTCATAGGAGTTGGTGTGGGCCTTCGCTTCGCCGCGCGCTCGCTGGGTGTGGTCGTCCTCTCGTTGAGTCTCGCGGGGGGCTTGGTCCCACCCACGCAGGCCGGACCGACACCGGCTGCGCGTGCGGCGGTGCTGGTCGATCAGCCGGCCGGCCCCAGCGAGGCAGCGCCGACGAGGCCTCGCCGTTCGAGGCCGACCGACGACGGCCCGTCGATCTCGAAGCGTGGGTTCCTCGACCCCAAAGCCATCTCTTGCTCGGAACGCAAGAAGCGTTCTCAAAAGCTGCGGCTCAGCGAGGTCTTCGTCCACCCCGACGTGATCCCCCTCCAGGTCTCGTTCGACAACTTCGGGGTCGACCAGCAGGCAGATGGAGACTCCGGGTACCTGCGCTACAAGTTCAGCGCCGACGTCACCTTCACGTTCAAGGTCGAAGCCAAGATCGGGGCGTTCTGCGAGCTTGAGGACAAGCGGCAGGATCCCTTCTTCAAGAAGACGATCGCGCGCGTCTACGGCGTTCCGATCACCTTGGAGGCGAGGCCGGTCTTCGAGCTCGAGATCGGCGCCAAGGGTGCCCTCGAGTTCAGTCACACCCGCACGTTCTCGATCGATTTCGAGCAGCACGAGGGCGCGCTGCCCTCCGTCAGCACCAGCTTCGCCGAGAAGCGCAACGACATCTCGCGATCGGGTTCGATCGGTGCCTCCATCAAGCTGGGCGCGAAGCTGACTCTGTTCGGGGGTGTGAACGAGAAGGGCGTTAAGGCTGGCCTCGGGTTCTCGCTCGGGCTGTCGGCGATGATCGAGGCCAAGAAGCAGGGCGACTGCCTTGACGTGACCTGGAGAGTGCCCCTGGAAGCTTCGCTGCGCGCCGAGGCGTTCATCCACGGATGGGACCTGTGGAAGGGGGAGCTCAACCTCTTCGACGGCGACCTCTTCAAGAAGTGCTTTACCAAGCCGCAGATCAAGGACAGCCTGCCGGAAGGTATCGTCGGCCAGTACTACGACCAGCGGCTCGCGACCGAAGACGACCGCAACGGGACCTGGAGCATCGTTGCTCCTAGCGTGCTTCCTGCGGGCCTGTACCTCGAATCTTCGACCGGCCGCGTGTTCGGCACCTACCGCGGGGAGCCGGGCGTATTCCGAACGCTGTTCCGATTCGTCGACATCACGCGCACCGAGGCGACGAGGTCGGTTCGCCTGGATCTCGCGCCCAAGGACCCCGAAGTCCAAGCTGTCCTGGGCCGGGTCATCAAGGACGATGACGGCCACTCGTGGTACGTCGACAAGAGAGCCTCGCGGCACCCGATCCCCAGCACCGACGTGTTCGGTTGCCTCGAAGCACAGGTCGGCTCCGCGATCGCCGTGCGTGACGACCATCGGTCGTTGAATCTTCCTGTGTTCGAGGACGCCGAGTGCATCAACGCGCGCTCGGGAGACATCCTGCGGCTGTCCGACGGTGAGTCAGCCTTGTTCGAGGACGGCATCCGCCATGCGATCCCCGACGGTGGGACGTTCCAATGCCTGGAAGCCAACGGTCACCGGCGGCTCACAGTTCCGCGCTATTTCCTGCTGGACATCCGCGAAGCGTCGCCGTTCAGGTTCAGCTGCCTCGACGTCGAGGGATCGAAGCGCAAGATCGTCCGTGCAGACAACGGCTCGAGCTGGTACATCGACGGTCGCGGCACAGCGCACTGGATCCCGAGCACCTCGATCTACGGGTGCCTGACCGGCGCCGGCGTGCCGGTGACGAGGTGGATCGTGCCGCGCAGCCAGATCGGCCTCTTCGGTCAGCCCAAGGAGGAAGCCCAGTGCGTCACCACCAAGACGGGTGACATCCTCAAGGTCGACCAGGACAGCTACCTGCTCAACGCTGACGGGACGCGGTCGTCGATCCCGGACGGCAACACCTACGAGTGCCTGGACGCCAACGGACACGACGTGGTCCGGGTGCCGCGCTACTACCTGATGGACCTCCGGTCGGCCCCGGACGCGTCGTTCAGCTGCTACGACGCCGATCGGGTCAAGGGCAAGGTCGTCCGGGCGAGTGACTCGACCAGCTGGTACATCGACAAGCGCGGTGGTCGGCACTGGATTCCCAACGGGGGGACGTTCGACTGCATCGAGGGCCAGACGGGCGGGGCGTGGCCGCACACGGTGCCGATCCGTCGGTTGACGCAGACGAAGTACGAGGACGCGTCCTGCGTCCGGCCGACGCCGGGCAACATCCTCAAGGTCGACCAGGACAGCTACCTCCTCAACGCGGACTGGACGCGGTCGTCGATCCCGGACGGCAACACCTACGAGTGCCTGAACGCGAACGGCCACGAGATGGTCCGGGTGCCGCGCTACTACCTGCTCGACCTGAGGGCCGCTCCGGACGCGTCGTTCAACTGCTACGACGGTCAGCGCGTCAACGGGAAGGTCGTCAGGGCGAGTGACTCGACAAGCTGGTACATCGACAAGCGCGGTGGTCGGCACTGGATCCCTGATGGCGGGACCTTCGAGTGCATCGCCGCCCAGACCGGCGGCGCCTGGCCGCACACGGTTCCGATCCGTCGCTTGACCCAGACGAAGTATGAGGATGCGGCGTGCGTCCGCGCGACGCCCGGCAACATCCTCAAGGTCGACCAGGACAGCTACCTCCTCAACGCGGACTGGACGCGGTCCTCGATCCCGGACGGCAACACCTACGAGTGCCTGGACGCCAACGGGCACGACATGATCCGGGTGCCGCGCTACTACCTCCTCGACCTGCGGGCCGCTCCGGACGCGTCCTACAGCTGCTACGACGCCAACCAGGTCAAGGGCAAGGTGGTCCGCGCCAGCGACGGCACCAGCTGGTACATCGACAAGCGGGGCGGTCGGCACCACATCCCCGACGGTGGGACGTTCCAGTGCATCGCCGGCCAGACCGGCGGCGCCTGGCCGCACACGGTCCCCATCCGGCGGCTGACCCAGACGAAGTACGAGGACGCCGCCTGCGTCCGCGCGAAGCCCGGCGACGTCCTCAAGGTCGACGAGGACAGCTATGTCGTCAACGCCGACCGGAGCCGGTCGTGGATCTCCTCCGTGCCGACCTTCCACTGCATCCGCGACCGCGGCGGCGACTTCCTCCGGGTGCCGCGCTACTTCATCGACGACATGCGCGACGCCGGGACGGCCAAGAACTGCATCTCACCCAGCCGGGTCGAGGGCCAGGTCATTCGGCGCAACGACGGCGTCTCCTGGGTGGTCATCCACGGCGAGCGACGGCACATCCCGAACTTCACGACCGATGTCTGCGCCCGGGCCGTGCACGGACGGACCGTCGCGATGACGGGCCTCGACTACGACGCGGCCGCGTCCATCCCGGAGTCGACCGCAAAGTACGGATGTGACATCGAGGGCGCGATCGTCCAGGCCGCCGACCGGCCGGAGCCCTATCCGTCGTACCGGGTCAGCGGCGGTACCCGCTACTGGATCCCCGACGGGTGGACCTTCGACTACTGGAAGCGGCGGGGGCTCCCGGTCGTGCAGGCCACGTCAGAGAGGATCCTCCAGGAGCTGCCCGACGGCGGCCCTGACGAGCAGCACCTGGACCCGGCAGCGATCGGCGGCAACACGATCATCCGTCGCACGGACGGCGTCTCCTGGATCGTGGACGTCAACAAGGTGCGTCACCACATCCCGTATGCCCAGGACGACGTCTGCTGGCGGCTGCTCCGCGGCCGGCCCGTGGTGGCGACGGGGCTGAGCGCTGCCCAGGTGGACGACCTGCGCGAGGACGACCCGTGGCCATGCATCATCGGCGACCGCGTGGTGAAGAGCTCGAACGGCACGTCCTGGTTCGTGGGGAAGGACAACAAGCGGCACCACATCCCCGACACTGCCACCTTCGCGGTCCTGGCGCGCAAGTACGAGGTCGTGGGCCCGTGGCCCGCGTCCGAGGTCGAGAAGATCCCGGTGGGCTCGCAGCACGAGAAGCTCTACGACCCGCCGGCGGGCTCGATCATCCGTCGCTCTGACGGAGTGTCGTGGGTTGTCGACGCCAACCACGTCCGCCACCACATCCCTTACGCGCAGGACGACGTGTGCTGGCGGCTCCTCAAGGGAGCGCCGGTCCACGCCGTCGGACTGTCGTTCAGCCAGGCGAACGCGCTGGAGGAGCGCGACAAGTGGCCGTGCATCATCGGCAACCGGGTCGTGCGGAGCACGGACGGCAGGTCATACTTCGTCGGCACCGACAACGTGCGCCACCACATCCGGGACACCGAGACGTTCGGTGAGCTGGACAAGGCCTACGAGGTCGTCGGCCCGTGGGACGCCAATGAGGTCGCCAAGCTGCCGCCCGGCAACGACCACCCGCGCCTCATCAACCCGGACTCGGTCCGCAACGGGATCATGTGTCGCAACGGCGACGGTGTGTGCTGGGTGGTCGACAACAACGCCGTCCGCCACTACATCCCGGCTTACCCCGACCAGTTCTGCCACCAGTACCGATGGGGTACGCCGTTCAAGCGGTGGGTCGATGGTGACCAGGCGAGCTCACTGAGGGAGGCCGAGGCATGGAGCTGCTCGGTGGACAATTTCGTCGTCGACAGCGACGCCGACTACCTGCTGACTGACGGCGGGGGCACCCGGCGCTGGATCCAGGACTGGATGTCCATGCAGTGCTACTCCGAGGGACGGAACGTCATCCGAGCGCCTCAGGGCGACGTGAACCGCATTCGTGAAGGCGCCTGGCTGCCGAAGTGTCTGCCTGTCTATGCCATCCGCAACAAGGTGATCACCACCCACGGGGGGTACGCATACCTGATCACGAACGACGGGGTCTGGCACTACATCACCGACAACTGGAACTGCATCGTGGCGAACCATGCCGTCTACGCCCGCGACGTCGGGTGGGACCAGGTGAAGGCCTACGGCCGCTTCAACGAGGGCAGTCGTGCGGAGTGCTGGATGTAGGTCATCCGCTCACCGCCCACGACCGCTTGGCCCATAGCGCATCCATCCGTGCCCGGATGTTCTCGGTGCCGGGCGGGAGGTCGGTGGCGGCCACGGCTTCGTGGACCTGCTCCAAGGTCGAGCGCACAGCGGACTCAGCCTGCCGGCGCGGCATGCCCCAGGTCACGCCTTCTGCCACGAGATCGTGGACGTCGACCCAGTCGATGTTGGTGCGGCCGGCGATGACGTGGCCGGTGCCCTTGAAGCGCGGGTTCAGGTACATGACGGGCGCCGTGTCGTAGAGCGGCGCGAGGGTGACCTCGCCCGACCCGGCGATGAGGAGGGAGTAGTTCTTCGAGTGCGCGTCGCCGTTGCCGATGACGACGTTGAACGCGACGGCGCGCAGTAGGTCTGCACGAAACTGTGCGGGGCTCGCCGTCCGATCTGCCGCAAGCCGGACGAGGCGGGACAGCCGGCTCCCGTGACGCTCGAATTCCGCCATGCCCTCGTACTTCGCTTCGGGCTCCAGGCCGAGTGCCTGGCAGAAGTCCTCCTGGTGGGTCCGCCTCCCGTCAGGTGAGCGGTCGTAGCGGGTGACCACGATGGCGAGACGGTCACCGAAGGTCGTGAGCTCGCTCTCGGCAGCGGACAGTCCTGCGCGCTCGGCGACGCGAAGCGCCCAGTCCTCGGCCTCGACAAGGTGCGGGACGGCGACGGCCAGCTGCGGTTCCGGTTTGACGAGGTGGGTCGACGCGGCGCCTCCCTCGGGGAGCCCCCACGCGCCGTCGGCGAGTCGGGTGAGGAGGACCTTCTCCTGGATGCCGGCCAGTGAGGCCTGGGGAAGGTCGCCGGCGTGGAGGTGGTACGTCGGGAGATCGCCCACCAGCTGGGTGACCTGGACATCGGAAAGCCGGCGGACGGTGCCGCCATCGGGGACCGCGCTCGTCGGGAGGAACTGCACCGCGCCCGCGCACTCCCCGCCCACCTGGCGAAGGATCGCCATCTTGTCGATCGACGGCACACCGAGGGCCGAGGCCACGTGCTGGCGCAGCGAGCCTTCGGGGAGGAGCCCTTCGAGGAAGGCCGAGACCGGCCGGCGATCGCGGTGGTCCGATACCGGCCGATGCTGGACCGGGATGGCGAGGGAGAGGACGCGCGCGCCCTCGCCGTGGATGTCGAGGGCCTCGTCGGTGAAGGTCAAGCGGTAGCGATATCGGCTCGGCTCGGTCAGGTCTGCGACGTGGCGGCCGTAGAGCCAGATGGCCAGGGCGTCACCCACGGTCCGTCACCTCGACGTGGGCGAACTTGGGCGTCACCACCAAGCCGTAGCCGCACTCGGACAGGGCCCGCAGTGCGGTGTCCATCCCCACTGACTCGCCCCGCTCGAGCCGGGACACGGTCATCCGAGTGACGCCGAGGAGCTCCGCCAGATCGGCCTGCTGCCAACCCTTGAGCTTGCGCGCGCGGCGAACCGCCTCCCCGAGCTCGACGGAGGTCCAGGCGCGCCAATGATTCATATATCGATAATATGCCTGGCAGCACTGGGATGCACGCTATTTCGCTCACCGCGCACATCGGGAGTGGATGCGCGATATTTCGATCCTGTTATGCCGAGGCCGGCTCGCCGTCGGGGCCGATGGTGCCCTCGCAGCCGGGCTCGCTGGTGCCGTCGTCGGAGGGGGCCCGCAGGTCGGGGGAGGAGGTGTCGACCGGGCCGGGCGGGTCGGCCGAGGGCGTCCCGTCGGTCCCGTCGGTGCCTCCTGAAGTGGGGTTGTCGGTCGGGTCGGTCGGGTCGTCCGTCGGGCACGGCTCGTCCGTGGGGTCCGTGGGGTCCGTCGGGTCCGTCGGGTCAGTGGGGTCCGTCGGATCCGTCGGGTCCGTGGGGTCCGTGGGTTCCGACGGGTCGTCGGTCGGCTCCCACGTCACCGGGTCGCTCGGTCCGTCGGTCGGGTCGGGCTCGTCGGACGGTCCGTCGGTCGGCTCGTCGGTCGGCCCGTCGGTCGGCAGGTCGGACGGCAGGTCGGTCGGATACTCCGGTACGACGATGGGGTCGAGCTCCATGCCGGCCTCGAGCTGAGCGCGGTAGCCGCGGTCGACGGCGAGCACGGTCTCGACGAACGTGCGGTCGTCGTTGATGAGGCGGACGCCCTGGACCCGGCCGACCCGGCGGCGCAGGTCGTCGTCGCCGGAGCACAGGAGGACCGAGACGGCGAGCGCGGCGTCGTCGATGTCGTAGGGGTTGCGCCGGCCGTCGTCGTCGCCGTCGACGCCGACGACCGCCCACGTGGACGGTGCGAGCTGGAGCGGGCCGACCGGCCGGTCGTAGCGCGGGTCGTTGTCGGTCCGTCCGGCGTCGGAGTCCGGGAGCCGTCGGCCGCGGTCGTCGCGGAGCGGGCGGCCGGTGAAGCGCGGCTTCATGACGCCCCGGCGGTCGAGGGAGCGGCCGGCCTTGCTGCCGTGGCCGGTCACGACCTGTCCGACGGCGGCGATCAGCGGCCAGTCGAGACGACAGCTCCGGTCGGCCTCGGCGAGGACCGCCTCGGCCCGCTGGTAGGCGCCGAGCGCGGCAGCCGGGATGTCGCCGACCTGGGGCCCGTCGGCCGCGACGAGGGTGATGTCGGGGATGCCGACGGGGGCCTCGCGGATGTCGACCGGCGGCGGCAGCGGCTCAGCCGTCCGGGTGGTCGCCGACGTCGCCGGAGCCTCGGCCGGCGGGCGCGCAGAGGGGTTGCCGTCAGTGCCGGTGAGGGCGACCGCCGCGGCGGTGATCGTGACCGAGGTGAGCGCCAGCGCCGACAGGACCGACGTGACGACCGCACGCCGAACGGGGCTGGTGGCCCTCGCGCGTTCCATGCGGTGTCGGGGAGTCATCGGCAGTCCTCGTGGTCGACCTCCATGATGCGGCCGTTCGGGCCCGCCGCAAACCGAAATCCACAACTTTCATCCGGTCGGACGACGGGTGGGGTCACTGAGGACGCGGGAGGACCCGCACGGTGGCCGCCGCGAATGGCCCCGGTCCACCCCGCCCCGTAACCTTGCCCCTTGTGGCAGGCCCCGAGTACGACACCGAGATCAAGCAGCTCACCGCGACGATGCACACCATCGAGCAGGTGCTCGACCTGGCTGCCATGCAGCGGGAGATCGACGAGCTCGGTGTCCAGGTGGCTGCGCCCGACCTGTGGGACGACCAGGCCAACGCCACCAAGGTGACCGGCCGCCTCTCCTCGCTCCAGGGCCAGGTCGAGCGCTTCGAGGCCCTGCGTGGCCGGATCGACGACCTCGGCATCCTCGTCGAGCTCGCCCAGGAGGAGGCCGACGCCGACAGCCTGGCCGAGGCGGACGCCGAGCTGGTCAAGATCAAGAAGGCGGTCGAGGCCCTCGAGGTCCGCACCCTCCTCAACGGGGAGTACGACGAGCGCGAGGCGATCGTGACGATCCGCTCCGGCGCGGGCGGCGTCGACGCCGCCGACTTCGCCGAGTCGCTGATGCGCATGTACACGCGCTGGGCCGAGCGCAACAACTACTCGGTCGAGATCTACGACGTGTCCTACGCCGAGGAGGCCGGCATCAAGTCGGCCGAGTTCGCGATCCACGCGCCCTACGGCTACGGCACCCTCTCGGTCGAGGCCGGCACCCACCGACTGGTGCGGATCAGCCCGTTCGACAACCAGGGCCGCCGCCAGACCAGCTTCGCCGCGGTCGAGGTCGTGCCGGTGCTCGAGCAGACCGACGAGATCGAGATCGACGAGAACGACATCCGCACCGACGTGTTCCGCTCCGGCGGGCCCGGTGGTCAGTCGGTCAACACGACCGACTCCGCCGTCCGGCTGACCCACATCCCCACCGGCCTGGTCGTGAGCTGCCAGAACGAGAAGAGCCAGCTGCAGAACAAGGCCAGCGCGATGGTGGTCCTCAAGGCGAAGCTCCTGGCGCTGAAGAAGGCCGAGGAGGCTGCCCAGATCAAGGACCTCAAGGGCGACGTCCAGGCGAGCTGGGGCGACCAGATGCGCAACTACGTTCTCAACCCGTACCAGATCGTCAAGGACCTGCGCACCGGCCACGAGAGCGGCAACCCGCAGGCCGTTTTCGACGGCGAGATCGACGCGTTCCTCGAGGCCGGCATCCGCTGGCGCCGCAACGCCGACAAGGCGGCCGACTAACGCTCGCTGTCCGCAGCGTCGTACACGATCTCGGCGACGGCGAACGCGACGAGCACGGAGATCGCTCCCGCCAGGTCGGCCGCGGCGAGCAGCCCGAACGCGATCAGCCCACCGACCGCGCGCCATGCTCCGCGCGGCGGGAAGCGGTCGTGCCAGGTCTTCGTCCCGGGGACGGTGCGGTGGTGGTTCATGACGCTCATGGCGACCTCCTGGCTACTGAATAACCTAAATCTAGTCACTAAGTCGACAAAAGGCGAGAGTGTGTTTCCCGGCTCCCGGGGAATCGCAGGAGGAGCCCTGCGGACGATGGGCGGTTCAGGGGTGCCTGATGGACGCCGGGGAGCGCGTGCTGGACACTGCTGACCATGACCCAGGGCGCGCTCCGCCGGGCCGTGCCCGACGAGCCGGCCTTCGACCCACATCGCTTCCCGCCGGCCGCCCGCCGCAACCGCCTCCAGCAGACGCTGCTGGTCAACCGGAACCCGCTCACGGAGCTGGCCCGGGCCCGGGAGCGTCACGGCCCGGTCTTCACGATGCGGATCTACCCCTACCAGGGCGTCGTCTGCGTGACGGACGCAGCGACGAACCGCGAGGTGCTGACCGACCACGAACGCTTCGCGGCCGGCGATGCAGCGGACCTCATCGAACCGCTCGTCGGCGAGCACTCGCTCATCCTCACGCCGTCCCCGCGCCACGCCCGCAACCGCAAGCTGCTGATGCCGCCCTTCCACGGCTCGCGCCTCGCCCCGTGGAGCGGCGTCATCGAGGCGCTGGCCGACGAATACCTCCCCGAGCTGGGGACGGGACGGCCGGTGGCGGTGCGGCCCTGGGCCCAGCGCCTGACGTTGGACGTGATCCTGCGGGTCGTCTTCGGGATCGACGACCCAAGCCGTCGCGACGACTACCGGACGGCACTGGACCGGATGATGTCGCCGGGCAACCTGGCGCTGCTCTTCGCACCCGGCCCGCTCCGCCGCGATCTCGGTCCGCTCTCACCCGGCCGGGCGTTCGAGCGACGTCGCGCGGCCGTCGACCGCCTCCTCGACGACGAGATCGCGATGCGCCGCGCGGACCCGTCCGCCGGTGACAAGACCGACGTGCTGTCGCTCCTGCTGGCGGCTCGGGACGAGGACGGCGTCGGATTCACTGATCGAGAGCTCCGGGACGAGCTCAAGGGGCTCGTGGTCGCCGGCCACGAGACCACGGCGACCTGCCTGGCGTGGTGCCTCCACCTGTTGGCCCATCACCCCGCGGCGCTGTCCGCGCTGCGCGCGGACCTCGCCGCGGGATCGACCCGCTACCTCCGCGCCACGATCCAGGAGACGATGCGGCTGCGCGCGCCGGTGTGGGACGCGGTACGGATCGCGGTGCGCGACACCGAGCTCGGCGGGCAGCCGGTCCCGGCAGGTGCCTACGTGAGCGCGATGTTCTGCGCGACCCACGTTGCCGCCGACGTGTGGGACGACCCCGACGACTTCCGCCCGGAGCGGCTTCTCGACGGCGGGCACGACACCTGGTCGCTGACGCCGTTCGGGGGAGGCGCGCGCCGGTGCGTCGGTGCCGCGCTGGCCCAGCTCGAGCTGGAGGTGGTGCTCAAGGCGGCCCTCGGACGGGGCGACCTGCTGCCGGGAGGAGCGCCCGAGCCGGTCCGGCTGCTCGGGGTGACCCTCGTCCCGGCCAAGGGCGGACGGGTCGTGCTCCGCACGGCCTAGAGGTCAGCGGTAGGTCAGGAAGTGCCGGTCGTGCTCGACGTGGCTGTGGTCGTTGTACGACGCCAGGGTGAGGCCGCTGCGTCCGTTGACGACCTTGGTGACGGCGGTGTTGACCGCGACCTTGTTGAGGGTCGCCCACAGGGAGGCGTCGCCGGCCAGCAGGTGCGAGGTGGCCAGGCCGATCGGCCCGCCGGACGTGACCACCACGACGGTGCCCCTGTCCGGGGTCATCGACGCCGCCGCGAGGAGGGCCGCCATCACCCGACCGGTGAAGGCGGGGAAGGACTCGTGGTAGTCGTCGTCGGACTCGCCGCCGGTCCAGCGCGCGGTCGCGTCCTCGAAGATCCCCTGGAACTTCTCCCGCGGCGCCCGGCTGCGCGCCAGGTCGGCCAGCATGATCGTCCGCGAGCGATACATCGGCTTGTGGACCTGGACGACGTGCTCGAAGTCGAACTCGTCCCAGCCGGCGTCCACCTCGACCGGCACCCGCCGGTCCACGCCCACGTCGGCGAGCCCGGTCAGGATGCCCTCCGCCGTCTCGCGGTGCCGGCGCAGCTCGCCGCGGACGACGACGTCGGGGACCACCTCCCTCCCGGCAAGGGCACGCCCGAGCAGCCGTGACTGCTCGTGCCCGAGGTCGGACAAGGCGTCGTAGTCCTTCTTGCCGAACGACGCCTGTCCGTGCCGGACGAGGTAGATCACCTTCACGACATCACCGTCACGAGGCCTGGCCCCCGATGAGTCCGCGGCAGCGCTGGTCGAGCATGTCCACCAGGATGCCGAACGGGGCGAACTTCGGGTTCGTCGTCTGGCCGTGGAAGAACCGGTAGTAGATCTGCTGCGCGATGACGGCCAGGCGGAACAGCCCGAACACCTCGTAGAACAGCCACTGCTCCGGCGTGACCTCGAGGCCGGCCTCGTCGCAGTAGTAGGCGACGACCTCGGCGCGGGTGAGCATGCCCGGGGCGTTGCTCGGCTGCATCCGCGTGAGCTGGAGCATCTCGTCGTCGTCGGCCTGGATCCAGTACGCCATCGTGCAGCCCAGGTCCATGAGCGGGTCTCCGACGGTGGCCATCTCCCAGTCGAGCAGGCCGATCGGCCGGGTCGGCTCCGCGGCGTCGTACACGATGTTGTCGAGGCGGAAGTCGTTGTGGATCAGGCAGCGCCGGACGTCGTCGGGCTGGTGCGCGTCCAGCCAGGCCATGACCTCCTCGAGGTCCGGCACGTCGGGCGTGACCGCCTTGCGGAAGCGCGAGGACCAGCCGCCGACCTGACGGGCGACGTAGCCCGGACCCTTGTCGAGGACGTCGAGCCCCGCTGCGGCCGGGTCGACGGCGTGGAGCGCCACCAGCAGGTCGACGGTGTTGAGGCACAACGCCCGACCCTGCTCGGCGTCGAGGTCGACGGTGAGGTCCTTGCCGGGGATCTCACCGACGAGACGCTCCATCACGTAGAACTCCGAGCCGATGACCGATTCGTCGTCGCAGTGGCCGACCATCGGCGCGACGAACGGGAAGACCGGTGCGAGCGCTTCCTGGATCCGGTACTCGCGGCCCATGTCGTGGGCGCCCTTGGCCTTGCTGCCCGCGGGCGGCCGGCGCAGGATCAGGTCCCGCTCGGGGTAGCGCAGCAGGTAGGTCAGGTTCGACGCGCCGGCGGAGAACTGCCGGACCTCCGGGAGCCCGTCGCCCCACGCGGACGCGTCGGCGCCGGCCCGCAGCCAGGCGTCGACAGCGGCGACGTCGAACGCGTCCTCGTCACGGACCGGCTTCGCGCCCGCGACGGTGTCGATCGGGTCGGGTGCGGCGGTCACATGAGCCTCCGGACGACCGGCATCGGCAGGTTCCTCAGCGCGAAGCCCAGCGGCACCCACGGCCACGCCGGCACGAGCGCCTTCTCCTTGCGCTTCTCGATGGCCGCGACCATCGCCTTGACGCCGGTCTCGGTGTCGACCATGAACTTGGTCCGCTGGGCGACCTTCTCGTTCATCTCCGAGCGGATGTAGCCCGGGTAGATGATCGAGACGTCGATGCCCAGGGCCTTCACGTTCTCGTTCAGGAGGCCTTCGGCGAGCGCCGCGACGCCGGCCTTGGTGGCGGCGTAGGTCGTGATCGTCTTGCGCATGCCGCGCATCGCCGACACCGACGAGATCATCACCAGGTGTCCGCTGCCCTGGCTGCGGAAGATCTCCATCGCGGCCTCGGTCTGGGCGAGGGCTGCGACGAAGTTGGTCATCGCGGTGGCCTTGTTGGCGTCGTAGCGGCCGGTGCCGAGCGGCGCACCCTTGCCGAGGCCCGCGTTGACGATCACCCGGTCGATGGTGCCGAGCTCGGCGGCGAGCTCCTTGAACACCGCGAACACGGCGTCGTCGTCGTTGACGTCGAGCGCCTTCACCGTGACGGTGGTGCCCGGGTGGACGGCGCCGATCTCGGCGCCCAGCGCCTCGAGCCGGTCGGTACGACGCGCACAGAGCGCCAGGTCGTAGCCGAGTGCCGCGAACTGGCGCGCCATCTCCTCCCCGAGGCCGGAGCTCGCTCCGGTGATGAGGACGGTTCCCTTGCTCATGCGTTCCCTTCCGCCTGTTCTGCCATGGTCTTGATGCGCGCGGCGAAGCTGCGCTGCTCCTGGTCGTAGGTGGGTCGCTCCTGGGCCTTGGCCCACACCGCCAGCCGGGCCGGCTCGTCCGGCACGACGACCATCGCCCCCTCGTCGATGCCCTTCATCACCTCGGCCGCGATCTGGTCCGGGCTGTAGGTCGACTTCTCGATGAGCCGCGCGGCGAGGTGGCCGACCGCGGCGTCGCTCCCGTCGATCGAGCTCGCCAGGTTGGTGCGGAAGAAGCCGGGGCAGACCGCGGTGACCAGGACGCCGTACGGGTCGAGTTCGTAGGAGAGGGTCTCGCTGAGGGCCACGACACCCGCCTTGACCGCCGTGTAGGACGACATCCCCGGCGGGTGCACGAGCCCGGCCAGCGAGGCCGTGTTGACGATGTGGCCGGACCCCTGGGCCTTGAACCCGGGGGTGAACGTGCGGCAGCCCCGCACCACTCCGAGCAGGTTGACGTCGATGACGCGCTGCCACTCCGCGATGGTGGCGACGTCGATCCGGCCGCCGCTCGCGATCCCGGCGTTGTTGACGAGCACGTCCAGGCCGCCCCACTCCTGGGTGACCCACTCCAGCGCGGCCGCCCAGTCGTCGTCGGAGGTGACGTCGAGCCGGAGCCACTGCACGCCGTCGGCCGGGGTCGTCGGCTCGACGCGGTCGGCGACGAGGACCCGGTCGCCGCGAGCGGCGAACTCCGCGACCAGCGCCGCTCCCAGGCCGGACGCGCCGCCGGTGACCAGGACGCGCCTGCTGTCTTTTCGGGGTCCCCGCGAAGTTGTCTGGGGGAGCGAAGCGGAGGAGGAGAACTTCGTGGGGTGACTCACCGGCTGACGCCGTATTTCATGAGCTCGAGGCGTGCGATGAGGCCCAGGTGCACCTCGTCGGGGCCGTCGGCGAACCGCAGCGACCGGGCGCCGGTCCAGGCCGCGGCCAGCGGGAAGTCGTCGGTCAGGCCCCCGCCGCCGTGGATCTGCATGGCGAAGTCGATGATGTCGAGCGCCATCCGAGGCGCGGCGACCTTGATCTGGGAGACCTCGCTGATGGCGTTCATCGGTCCGCCGACGTCGAGCTTCCATGCGGCGTTGAGCACGAGCAGTCGGGTCGACTCGATCGCGATCCGGGCCTGCGCGATCCGCTCGCGGTTGCCGCCGAGGTTGACGAGCTGCTTGCCGAAGGCGACGCGGTCGGTGCCGCGCTGGCAGGCGAGCTCGAGGGCCTTCTCGGCGAGGCCGATGAGGCGCATGCAGTGGTGGACGCGGCCGGGACCGAGCCGACCCTGGGCGATGGCGAACGCCTCGCCCGGCCCCGACACGAAGTTGGAGATCGGCACCCGCACGTCGGTGAGGGAGACCTCACCGTGGCCGTGCGGCTCGTCGAAGTAGCCCATCGTCGAGAGCATCCGCTCGACCTTCACGCCGGGGGTGTCGCGGGGTACCAGCACCATCGAGTGGCGCCGGTGGCGGTCGGCCTCGGGGTCGGTGAGGCCCATGACGATGAAGATCTCGCAGTCGGGGTGCCCGACGCCGGTCGAGAACCACTTGCGGCCGTTGAGGACGATCTCGTCGCCGTCGACGACGGCGCTGAGCTCCATGTTGGTGGCGTCGGAGGACGCCACGCCCGGCTCGGTCATGAGGAACGCGCTACGGATCTCGCCGCGGAGCAGCGGATCGAGCCAGCGGTCCTTCTGCTCCTGGCTGCCGTACTTGAGGAGCACCTCCATGTTGCCGGTGTCCGGGGCGTTGCAGTTGAGCACGTACGGCGCGATGAACGACCGACCGGTCAGCTCGGCGATCGGCGCGTAGTCGACGTTGCTGAGGCCGGCGCCGCCGAGGGTGCCGTACTTCTCCGCGTAGGGGCCCTCGTGGCCGGCCGGGAGGAAGAGGTTCCACAGGCCGCGCTCACGCGCCTTGGCCTGGAGCTCCTTCATGACCGGCAGCTCCTGCCACTGCTCGCCCTGGCCCGCCTCGCGGCGACGGGTGAGCTCCTGGTGGTAGTCGCGCTCGACCGGCTCGACCTCCGTGGCGAGGAAGTCCTTGACCAGGGCGGTCAGCTCGGCGGCGCGGGGGGAGGGTGCGAAGTCCATGGGTTGACCCTGGCACACTATTGAGCAATGCTCAATAGTGTGGATGCAGATCACACCGCGGCCTCTCCGACCCGGCCGCGCACCCGGATGAGCCAGGACGAACGACGCCGTCAGCTGCTCGGGATCGGTCTGCGGATGCTCGTCGAGAAGCCCATCCAGGAGCTCTCGATCGACGACGTCGCAGCTCAGGCGGGGATCTCGCGCGGGCTGCTCTTCCACTACTTCCCGACCAAGACCGACTACTACGACGCCGTCGTCGGCGCCGCCCTGCGGAGGGTGCTGCGCAACATCGAGCCCGACGAGGACGTCGACGCCGCGACGGCGCTCCTCCACTTCGTCGAGCGGTTCTACGCCCAGATCGAGCGGCGCCGGGAGTTCTACCTCGCGCTCGTCTTCGGCAGCGGTGCGATCTCCGTCGGGGGGGAGGGCATCGAGTCGCACCGGATGACCGTCGCCCGTCGGATCGTCGAGGCGACCGATGTCGACCCCGCGATGATCGCGGTGGTGCACGGATGGGTGGCCTACGTCGAGGACCGGGCGTTGCTGTGGTCCGGCGCAGTCGAGAGCGCACGAGCGCCGATCGAGGACGAGGTCGCTCACTGCTCCCGCGCGTTGAGCGCACTCCTCGCGAGCTAGCCGGGACAGTCCTGACCGGGGCAGTCCTGACCGGAGAGTCCTAGCCGGCGGGTGTGGCCGCGGCCTGGGCGACCGCCACGCACCACCGGCCGGCCCGGTCGACGAGGTCGGCCTCCGGCAGGCTCGTGGGTGCGGCGACGCTGCAGGCCAGCCAGGCGTCGCCGAACAACCCGCGGTACGACGCCCACCGCCGGTCGCCCGACGGGCAGACCAGCGCGACGCTCGGGGCGCCGAACGGGCGTGCCCGAGCGGGGGTCCTGCAGCCGGCGCGCTCCGCGGCGAGGGCCACCAGGTCGCCGGCCCGGCTCCGGGTCACGGGAGGTGCGAACAGCCAGGCCCGCGCCTCGGTGCCGCCGCTGCCCTCGGCGCGGCAGCCGTACTCATGGGCGACGTCGTCCACCCCCGGCGCCACCTCAGCGCGTTCGCCGTTGTCGTACGACGTCATCGGGCCGGTCGTCCCGCCGAGCGCCTCGGCGAGCGCCTCCTCGGGCAGCAGGTCGCAGAACGGCGCCCGGGTCACGGCGACCACCGTCGTGTCGTAGTCGGCCAGGGCCGTCGAGGAGTACGACGGCGGCGTCGGCATGGTGATCGGCGGGGAGGTCGTCCTCTCGCCGTCACCGAGGACGATCACGCCGGCCGCGATCGGCAGCACCGTCAGCACGACGGCCAGCATCAACCATCGCAGCGGCCCCGGCACGCGCTCACGATAGACCGACGCTCCGAGGCGGCAGGCGTCCGATCGCTGGTTGCCCGTCTCGCGTACCGTCTGGTCAGTGATTCGCTTCGAAAAGGTCACCAAGAACTACCCGGGGCCGGGCACGCCTGCCCTCGACCACGTGACGGTCGACATCGACAAGGGAGAGTTCGTCTACCTCGTCGGCCAGTCCGGGTCGGGCAAGTCGACCGCGCTGCGCCTGATGCTCCGCGAGCTGCGGCCCACGAGCGGCCGCATCTACGTCGCCGGCAAGGAGATCAACCGGATGGCCGGCTGGAAGGTGCCCCGGCTGCGCCGTCAGGTCGGCACCGTCTTCCAGGACTTCCGCCTGCTCCCCAACAAGACGGTCACCGAGAACGTCGCCTTCGCGCTCCAGGTCATCGGCAAGTCCCGGCGTGAGATCAACCGGGTCGTCCCCGAGACCCTCGAGGTCGTCGGCCTCAAGGACAAGGGGGGCCGGATGCCCGACGAGCTGTCCGGCGGTGAGCAGCAGCGGGTCGCGATCGCCCGGGCGTTCGTCAACCGGCCGATGATCATCATCGCCGACGAGCCGACCGGCAACCTCGACCCGCAGACCTCGGTCGGGATCATGAACCTCCTCGAGGACATCAACAAGCGCGGCACGACCGTCGTCATGGCCACCCACGACCACGGCCTCGTCGACCAGTTCCGCAAGCGCGTGGTCGAGCTCGAGCACGGCAAGGTCGTGCGCGACGAGGCAGCCGGCAGCTACGGCTTCCAGCACTAGCCCGTCCGGCGCCGACCACTCTTTCTCGCACCACCAGGAGAGCCCACCCTCATGCAGTTGCGCTACGTCTTCACCGAGCTCCGTTCCGGCCTGCGCCGCAACGCCTCGATGCACGTCGCCGTCGTCCTGACCCTCTTCGTCTCGCTCACTCTCGCCGGCTGCGGCATGCTGCTGCAGCGCCAGGCGGACAAGACCGCCGAGGCGTTGGGCAACGAGCTCCAGATCCTCGTCAACCTGTGTGTGGTGGACGACCCCTCCAAGAAGCCCAACTGCGGCGGCGGTGCCGTGACCGGGCCGCAGAAGCGTGAGGTCGAGCGGGCGCTCAAGGCGAGCGACGAGGTCGAGGCCTTCGAGTTCCAGTCGCAGGCCGAGGGCTACGCGGAGGCTCAGGAGATCCCGCAGTACGAGCCGTACTTCGACGGACCGGACCCGATCATCACCCAGGAGGACTGGCCGGCGCAGTACTGGGTGACCCTGGAGGACCCGAAGGAGGCCGAGGGCGTCATCAGTGCCGTCGAGGGCCTCGACGGGGTCGCCGGGATCAAGGACCAGCGCGACGACCTGGAACCGGTCTTCGGCATCATCGACGCGCTCAAGTACGGGTCGTGGATCGGCTCCGGCCTGCTCCTGCTGGCCTCGCTGTTGCTCGTCGCCAACACGATCCGGCTCGCCGCGATGGCACGCCGTCGCGAGATCGGCATCATGCGACTGGTCGGGGCGTCGACGCTCTACATCGCGCTGCCGTTCCTCCTGGAGTCGCTGGTGGCGGCCGCGATCGGCGTGGGTCTCGCGGCCGGTGCGCTCGCCGCGTTCGTGAAGTTCGCGATCCTCGACGGGCTCGAGGGGGCGATCGAGTTCGTGCCGTGGATCGGTTGGGACGACTACGTCGAGGCGCTGATCGGGACGGTGCCGCCCGGGGTCGTCATCCTCGGCCCTGCGCTGACGCTGATCCCGACACTCCTGCTGACCCGCAAATACATCAAAGTCTGATCGGCGGAGGTTACCGTCGAGGCGATCACTTCCCCGATCAAGATTGGCTGTACCTGTGCGCTCCTTCCCCAGCGCTCCCTACCTCGACGACCCGTCCACCCCCGCCGCGAACGATGTCCGACCGTCGCGCGGGCGTCGACTGTCCGCGCTCCTGGTGGGGACGGTCGCTGCGGTGGCCATCGCCGCTCCCGTCGCCAACGCTGACGACGAGGACGACCTCAAGAACGAGCAGAACCAGGTCGAGAACCAGATCGACCAGGCCCACGACGACCTCCACGAGTCGAGCAAGCGGGTCGCCCGCATCGTGCACCGGCTCGAGAGCGCCGTTGACCGGCTGGGGAGCGCCCGCGAGCGCCTGCAGACCGTGCGCCGCGACCTGTGGGACGCCCGCGAGGAGCGAGCGCGCCTCGCCCGGGCGCTGGTCCGTGCGGAGGACCGCTTCGAGCGGGTCTCGGCCTCGCTGCGTGCGGCGCGCGCCGAGGTCGCCGCGCAGCGTGAGCTGGTCCGCAACACCGTGCTCGGGTTCGAGACCCGCGCCAACACCGACCTGGCGGTCCTCGACGCCGTGACGTCGTCCGGCTCGATCCAGGAGCTGCTCGTCGCCCAGACCGCCGGCGTGATGATCCTCGGCCGTGAGGACCAGGCGCTCGCCGACTACGAGACGGCCGAGGCCGCGCTCGCGGAGTGGAAGGACGAGGTCCGCCAGGCCCGCGACGAGGTCGCGCGCCAGAAGGACGAGGCCCGGCGCAACCTGGAGCGGATCCGTGGGCTCTTCGAGAGCGCGCGGACGACCCGGGTCGAGATCGCCTCGCTCGTCGAGGAGTCGCGCTCCGCCCGGCAGGCGGCGGTCCGCGCCCGGCAGGCGGACCGGGCGGCGCTCGAGCGTCTGAAGAAGCGCGAGGAGCGCATCAAGGCCGAGATCCTCGCCCTCGCCCAGCAGGACGACGGGCCGTCGTACTCCGGTGACACCGACGGCCTCCTCCAGGCGCCCGTCGACGGTCCGGTCACCTCCCCGTTCGGCTACCGCGAGCACCCGATCTACGGCTACTGGGGCCTGCACGACGGCACCGACTTCGGCGCCGGCTGCGGCTCGGCGCTCTGGGCGGGGGAGTCCGGCACGGTGATCAACACCTACTACGACGAGGTCTACGGCAACCGTCTCTACCTCTCCGTGGGCTCGGTCAACGGCGCCAACCTCACCCTCGTCTACAACCACCTCTCCAGCTATGAGGTCTCCGAGGGCGCCCGCGTCGGCCGTGGCGACGTCGTCGGGTACGTCGGCTCGACCGGCTGGTCCACCGGCTGCCACCTGCACTTCACGGTGCTGCGCAACGGCGAGCCCGTCGACCCGATGAACTACCTCTGACCCTGCCGGTGGCCCTGCGTTAACTCGTTGACCCCGCCTGGGAGAATGGTCGGATGGCCAAGCAGGGGAAGGGCGCGCCGAAGGACACGAGCGAGCCGCGCAAGCTCGTCGCGTCCAACAAGAAGGCGCGCCACGACTACCACATCGACTCGACCTTCGAGGCCGGCCTGGTCCTCCAGGGCACCGAGGTGAAGTCGCTGCGGATGGGGCGCGCCACGCTGGTCGACGGGTTCGTCGACATCGACAACGGTGAGGCCTGGCTGCACGGAGTCAACATCCCCCAGTACGCCCAGGGCACCTGGACCAACCACGCCGCGACCCGCAAGCGCAAGCTCCTCCTGCACAAGGCCGAGATCGAGAAGATCGAGCGCAAGGTCAGCGAGAAGGGCCACACCGTCATCCCGCTGGCCCTCTACTTCGTGAAGGGCCGGGCGAAGGTCGAGATCGGCGTCGCCAAGGGCAAGAAGTCGTGGGACAAGCGCCAGTCGATCGCCGAGCGGGACTGGGACCGCGAGAAGCAGCAGGAGCTCGGGCGCCGGCTCAAGGGCCGGACCGACTGAGGGACCTCTTCTCCCATTCGACGTACACGGGGTCGTCCGCGCTGGCAGAGTCCGTCTCGCTGATCAATTTCCGCGTCGGTCCGGGGCGCTGCGGTCGACGTGCGGAGCATGGGGATGCAACGACGTGCGGTGAGGAGTGCCACGGCGCTCGCGGTTGCCCTCCTGCTGGCGTCGCCGGCCTGGACCGGGGCCCGCGCTGAACCGCCGCCGATCGGCTCGGCCTGCACGATCACCGGCACCAGCGCGGCCAACACGCTGACCGGAACGGCGGAGACCGACGTGATCTGCGGCCTCGGCGGCAACGACACGATCAACGGGCTCGGCGGTGACGACCTGATCGTCGGAGGACCGGGCAGCGACACCGTCGACGGCGGCGACGGCGCCGACCGGATCCAGGGCGGCGACGGGGACGACCTCCTGTCCGGCGGGACCGGCTTCGACGAGATCGCTGGGCAGTCCGGGGCCGACACCGTCGACGGCCAGGGCGGCAACGACCGCGTGGTCGGTGGCGTCGGCAACGACGTGGTCCGGGGCGGCGACGGCAACGACCTGATGTTCGGCGAGGGCGGGGACGACGACCTCGACGGCGGCGCCAACAGCGACAAGATGTATGGCGACGACGGCAACGACGACCTGGTCGGCGGGACCGGGATCGACACGCTCAACGACCGCGACGGCTCGCCGTTCGTCGACCACCTCACCTGCGGTGAGGGCACCGGCGAGCTCGCCTACATCGACGTCTACGACACCGCGGAGCCGGACTGCGAGCGGATCCGGGTCCTCGACCGCGAGCCGCCGGTCGCCGTCGACGACACCAGGACGGTCTTCGAGGACTCCGTGGCCAGCACGGTGACCGTGACCGCCAACGACACCGACGTCGACGGAGGCGCCATCGGCGTCGCTTCGGTGACCCAGCCTGACAACGGCACCGTCGTGAAGCGGGCCCGGTCGGTGACGTACCGCCCCGACGCGAACTACTGCAACAGCGCCGTCGGCGACCCGAAGGACGTGTTCACCTACACCCTCGCGCCCGGGGGGAGCGCCGCGACCGTGACCGTGACGGTGCGGTGCGTCGACGACCCGCCGGTCGCGGTCGACGACGCGGCCACGGTCGCCGAGGACGCCAACGCGACCACGATCGCCGTCCGCACCAACGACACCGACATCGACGCCGGCCCCAAGACCGTCGCCTCCGTGACCCAGCCCGCTGACGGCACGGTCGCGATCACGTCGGGCGGCACGGGGGTGACCTACAAGCCGGACGCGAACTACTGCAACGGCGGCTCGCCGACCGACGACTTCACCTACACGCTGGCGCCGGGCGGGGACATCGGGACGGTGGAGGTCACGGTGACCTGCGCCGACGACGCACCGGTCGCCGTGGACGACATCGCGACCGTCGCCGAGGACGCCAACGCGACGACGGTCGACGTGCTCGCCAACGACACCGACGACGACAGCTCGCCCGAGACGATCGACGCCGTCACCCAGCCCGACCACGGGACCGTCGCGATCACCAACGCCGGTGCCGACCTGACCTATGAGCCGGACGCCGACTACTGCAACGGCGGCTCACCGACCGACGACTTCACCTACACCCTGGCGCCGGGCGGGGACACCGCGACCGTGGAGGTCACGGTGACCTGCGTCGACGACGCGCCGGTGGCGGTCGACGACGTGGTGACGGTCCTGGAGGACGCCGACGCGACGACGCTCGCCGTCCTCTCCAACGACACCGATGCCGACGACGACCCGTTCGGGATCGACGCGGTCACGCAGCCCGACAACGGCACCGTGGTGCTCGCGAACGACGGGGAGGACCTGACCTACGAGCCGGACGGGGACTACTGCAACGACCCGCCGGGGACCGTGAAGGACACCTTCACCTACACGATGAGCCCGGGCGGCGACACCGCCACGGTGAGCGTCACGGTGACCTGCGTCAACGACGCCCCGACGATCACCGGCATCGAGGGCACCGCTCTGGCCTACACCGAGAACGGCCCGGCGACGGTCGTCACGGGCGACGCGGTCGTGAACGACGGCGACTCGTCGAACTTCAACGAGGGGACGCTGACGGTCGACATCATCGCGGGAGGGACGGCCAGCGAGAAGCTGGAGATCCGCAACCAGGGCACGGGCGCGGGTCAGATCGGTGTCTCGGTGGCGGACGTCACCTTCGGTGGGACGACCATCGGCAGCTTCGTCGGCGGGGACGGCACGACTCCGCTCGTGGTCGAGCTGAACGCGAACGCCACACCGGCGGCGGTGCAGGCCTTGGTCCGCAACGTCACCTACCGCGACACCTCCGACACCCCGGCCGCCAACCGAACGGTGCGCTTCGTGCTGACCGACGGCGACGGCGGGACCAGTGCCGCGGCCAGCCGTGGTGTCCTCATCGCGTCGGTCAACGACGCCCCGGTGCTGTCGGCCATCGAGGGCGCAGCGGTCGGCTACACCGAGCAGGACCCCGCGACGATCGTCACGACAGCGACGACCGTGACGGATGTCGACTCCACGAACTTCGACTCCGGCGTGCTGACGGTGGACCTGCCCGTCGGCAACCAGGCCGACGACCGGCTGGACGTCCGCAACCAGGGCACCGGCTCCGGGCAGATCGGGGTGTCCGGATCGACCGTCTCCTTCCAGGGCACGGCCATCGGTACGGTCACCGGCGGCATCGGGACGCAGCCGCTGGTGGTCCTCCTCAACGCGAGCGCGACGCCGGCCGCGGTCCAGGCGCTCGTCCGCAACGTCACCTTCCGCAGCCTGAGCGACGCCCCGACGGCCTCGAAGACGGTCCGGTTCGTGCTCACCGACGGCGACGGCGGCACCAGCGCCCCGGCGACGCGCGGCATCTCCTCGAACCCGATCAACGACCCGCCCGCGATCGACGGGATCGAGGGCAGCGTCCTCGCCTACGCCGAGAACGCCCCCGCGACGGTGATCACGGCGACCGGCATCGTCACCGACCCCGACTCGGTCGACTTCAACGAGGGATCGCTGACCATCGATCTCTCCGCGGGTGGGCAGGCCGACGACCTGCTGGAGATCCGCAACCAGGGGAGCGGTGCGGGGCAGATCAGCTTGCTCGGCCCCAACGTGAGGTACGAGGTCACGACGATCGGGTCCTTCGCCGGCGGCAGCGGGTCTACGCCGCTGGTGATCACCCTGAACGCCAATGCCAACGCGACCAAGGTCCAGGCCCTGGTGCGCAACATCACCTTCCGCAACACCGGCGAGGACCCGGGGACGTCGCGGACGGCCCGGTTCGTGCTGACTGACGGCGACGGCGGCACCAGTACCGCCGCCACCCGGGCGATCGCCTCGGCGCCCGCCAACGACGCCCCGGTGATCGGCTCGGTCGAGGGCGGCTCCCTCGGCTACGCCGAGAACGCCGGCGCGGTCCTCCTCACGGCCGCGGGCACGATCTCCGACCCCGACTCGACCAACTTCGAGACCGGCACGCTGACGGTGGACCTCTCCGCGGGCGGGCAGGCCGAGGACCGGCTCGAGATCCGCAACGAGGGCACCGGCACCGGCCAGATCTCCGTGTCGGGCAACAGCGTGGTCTCCGGCGGCACCGTGACGTTCGGCAGCTTCACCGGCGGCACCGGCACGACGCCCCTGGTGATCACTCTCAACAGCTTCGCGACCCCGGCGCGGACCCAGGCGCTGCTGCGCAACCTGACCTACCGCAACGTCTCCGACAACCCGAGCACCGCCAACCGCACGGTCCGGTTCGTGCTCACCGACGGTGACGGCGGCACCAGCACCGCCGTGAGCCGCACCGTCACCGTCACCGCCAGCAACGACGCCCCGGTCCTCGCTGCCATCGAGGGCGCCAACCTGGCCTACACGGAGAACGACGCGGCAACACCGATCACCGCGACCACGACGGTCGCCGACGTCGACTCGACGAACTTCCAGAGCGGCACGCTGTCGATCAACTTCACGACGGGCGGCCCCTCCGAGGACCGGCTCGACGTCCGCAACCAGGGCACCGCCGCTGGTCAGATCGGCGTCTCCGGGTCGAACGTCACCTTCGGCGGCACGACGATCGGGACCTACCCCGGGGGCACCAGCGGGTCCGGCCCCCTGGTGGTCACGCTCAACGCGAGCGCCACCCCGGCCGCGACCCAGGCGCTCGTCCGCAACATCACCTACCGCAACGCGTCCGACACCCCGGTCACCACCACCAGGGTCGTGCAGATGGTCCTGACCGACGGGGACGGCGGCACCAGCGCCCCGGTGACCCGCAGCATCGCGATCACCGCCACCAACGACGCCCCGGTCATCGCCGACCCGCAGGCGCCGACGACGTACACCGAGCAGAACGGCACGGCGGCGCTCGTGTCGCCCGGCTTCGTCGTGAGCGACGTCGACAACAGCCAGGTGGCGTCGACGACGGTCACCATCACCAGCCCCCTGCCCGGCGACACCTTGACGTTCACGAACCAGAACGGCATCACCGGGAGCTTCGCGTCAGGCGTGCTGACCCTGACCGGGACCTCTGCGTCGGTCAACTACGTGAACGCGCTGCGCACGGTCGGGTTCCGCAACACCACCAGCGACACCCCGGGCACCAGCCGATCCTTCGTCATCCAGTCCAGCGACGGCAGCGCCGCGTCCAACTCGATCACCCGGACGATCACCGTCTCGCCGGTCAACGACGTGCCGGTGGTGGCCCTCGACGCGAGCACCACGCTCGGCTTCACCGAGGGCAACGCGGGCTACGTCAACCTGACCGGTGCCAACGCGACCGTGACCGACGTGGACAACACGACGCTGGCGTCGCTGAAGGTGACGATCTCGGCGGGCTTCGACGCCTCCTTCGACCTGCTCCGCCTGGACCCGGCGATCGCCGGCTTCACGAGCACCTACACCGGAGGGGTGCTCACCCTGGCCAAGGCCGGCGGGACCGTCGCGGAGTACCAGACCGCACTGCGCAACGTGCAGTTCCGCAACACCGACGACGACCCGGACAACCGCAACGACGGCACCGCCAACGCCGCGGACGCCAACCGGACGCTCTCCGCGGTCGTCAACGACGGCGCCGGCGACAGCGTGGCCCGCACGCGGTCGGCCACCATCACGCCGGTCAACGACGCCCCGGGTGTGCCGTCGACCAAGCCGACCGTGGCGGGTGTCCGCAACACCACCCTGGTCTCGGGCGTCGCCGCCACCGGCCCGCACTCGGTGCGCACCATCAACATGGTCAGCAACGCCGTCGACCCGGACGGCCTGGAGAGCGCGATCACCGTCGTACCGGTGAGCAACGCGGCGACCAGCCAGAGCGGGCGGATCACGCTCACCGGCGCGGGCACGGTCCGCTACGAACCGCCGGCGAGCGGCACGCTGGCCAGCGACACCTACAACTACCTGCTGACCGACGGCACCACCCAGTCGGCCGCGACCCTGTTCACCGTCAACTTCTCCGGCGCCGTCTGGTACGTCGCCGACGGCGCGACCGGGACGATGGACGGCACCGCGGCCCGGCCGTTCGACACCATCGCAGCGGCGCTGGCCCTGCCCGGCTCCCAGACGGTCCACGTGACCCGGGGGAGCGGCGACGGCACCCTCAGCGGCGCGGTGGTTCTCGGCACCGGCGACAAGCTGATCGGCGGCCGGCTCGCGCTCACCAACACCGAGGTCGGATCGAGCACCGCCGAGACGCTGTTGGCCGCCGGCACCGCCCCGCTCCTCACCGCCCCCAGCGGCGTCGACGTCGTCACGCTGGCCAGCACCACCAACGTCGGGGGTGTCGACATCGACGCCGTCGGCGCCGCCAACGCGGTCTCCGGGACCAGCACCCCGTCGGTGACGCTGCGCTCGTTGACCGTCATCGACGGCGCCACGGCGTCGACGCAGCCGAGCGTCGAGCTGGCGGGGACGGGCAACGGCCTCACCTTCGGGTCAGCGGTGACGCTCAACGGCAACCAGGCCGGTGCCCTCACCGTGGCCAACGCCGTGCTCTCCGGCACCGTCGCGTCCGTGGCGGTGTCGGGCAGCAGCAACAGCCCCGCCGTGAGCCTGACCAGCACCACAGGCTCCCTGACCTTCACCGACCTGGACGCGCAGACCACCAACCACTCGGCGGTCCTCCTCAGCAACGCAGCCGCGATCACCGTCCAGGGCGGCACCGTCGCGACCTCGAACCGGCCCGTGGTCGACGCGACCGGTCTCGGTGCCGGGACGACGCTGGCCTTCACCGAGGCGGACTCGATCAACAGCACGACCGACGGCGTCAACCTCGACGGCACCGGAGGCTGGTCCTTCACCGCAGGCGCCGGCAGCAGCATCTCGGGCGCGCAGCAGATCGGCTTCGACGTCAACGGCGGCAGCGGGCTGGTCACCTACCCCGGGACGATCGCGTCCTTCGAGAAGTCCGTCGACGTGACCGGACGCAGCGGCACCACCCGGTTCACGGGCAACCTGACCGGCCGGATCACCGTCGACGGCAACACCGCCGGCCTGACCGAGTTCCTCAGCGGCCCGATCCAGGTGATCTCGGGCGCCAACGACGCCATCGCGCTGACCAACAACACCGGCCACACGATCCGGTTCCATGCCGCGCTCAGCCTCACCGCCACCTCCGGCAGCGCCTTCAGGGCGACCGGAGGCGGCACCGTCGCCGTGGTGGTGCCCGGCGGAACCCCGAGCTACCGCTCGGCCGAGACCGACACCGGCATCGCCGTCAACATCGCCAACACCACCATCAGCGCCGAGGGCGTCTCGTTCAGCCGCGTGTTCGTCGACAACGGCTCCGCTGCCACCACGACGAGCGGGATCGTCCTCAACAACACCGGCAAGACCGGACCGTTCAGCGTCACCGGCATCGTGGGCACCGGCGACTCCGGCGGCACGATCAAGAACACGTCAGGTCCGGGCATCTCGCTGACCAACACCGGCTCGGTGTCCCTGCACGAGATGAAGCTCGAAGGCACCGACCGCAATGGCGTGCTCGGGACCGGCGTCAGCGGCTTCTCGATGACCAGCACCACGATCCTCAACGCCGGGGACACCCGGAGCAACGTCACCGACGCGGCGGTCGCGTTCAACTCCACGACGGCCGGGGTGAACAACCTCGACGGTGCCGTCACCATCACCGGCAACACCATCACCTCGCCGTACGGCGGCGGCGTCGACATCCGCAACTTCGCCGGCACGATCAGCAACGCGACGATCAGCAACAACACGATCACCAGCGCCGTCCCCGACCCGTTCTTCCAGAAGGGCAGCGGGATCTCGCTGCTGCTGCGGGGGTCGGCCAGCACGGTCGCGAGCCTGACCAAGGCCACGATCGCCAACAACACCATCACCGGCATGCCGTGCAGCGAGACGTGTGACCTCGCCTCGCCCAACGCGAGCGGCATCGTCGTGCTCGGGGGCAACACCACCAGCGCCGGGGCGACCGCGGGAACCTACGGCGTGGCGAACGCCGGCACGGACGTCGTGACGATCTCGGGCAACCTGGTGACCGGCGACAGCCTGAACCGCACCGGCTCGGCGATCTGGGCCGGCGTGATCGGGCGGGGTCAGGGCCATTTCGTGATCACCGGCAACGGCACCCCGGGCAGCCCGCTCGCCAACACCTGGGGGCCGGCGATCCGGATGGACGCCAAGGGGAGCGCGAACGTCTGGTTCAAGGCGGCGAACAACGTCATCAACGCCAACAACATGATCACCGAGCCCGGCATTCGGGTGCTCAGCGAGCGCTCCACCCAGGGCGACGCCGCCATCCTCGCGAACCCGACGGTGCGCGCCACGGTCACCGGCAACACGGTCAGCAACACCGCAGGTCCCGGGATCCACGCCTTCCAGGGTGACTCCAACGGCTTCTTCGACATCCGCCTGCAGGGCAACGTGACCAGCAACATCAATTCCGGTCAGGTCTTCTCCGGCATCGTGGTGCGCAACGGCAGCAGCGGCAGCGGCAGCTACAACCCCACTCTGTGTGCCGAGATCACCCAGAACACCGCCGCGAGCTCCAGCACCTCGCCCAAGCCCGCCGGCATCGGTCTGCAGAAGCAGGGCACCACCTCCACGCTGTACAAGTTCGGGATCCCGGGCCTGGCGACCTCCGCCACCAACGCGGCGACCGAGTCCTACGTGTCGGGGCTCAATCCGGCCAGTGACCTCGGCGCCTCGGGGTCCAGGGCCGACGTGCAGCTCGGTCAGGCCTACACCCCGTGCACCCTGCAGCCCCTGCCGTGACACGATCGGCCGGGTGAGGGAGCGCGAGGTCGACCGGGTCCGGTCGTTCTGGCAACGGCTCGAGCTCCCCGGCGTGCTGGACCTCCACGTCCACTTCCTGCCGCCGCCGATCGAGCGCGCGGTGTGGCGGGAGTTCGACAACGGCGGGGAGAAGATCGGGCGGGACTGGCCGATCCGTTACCGGCAGTCACCGGAGGAGCGGGTCTCGCTGCTGCGCGACTTCGGGGTCCGCCGGTGGACGACGCTGCCCTACGCCCACAAGCCGGGAGTGGCGTCCTACCTCAACGATTGGTCGCGGGACTTCGCGCTCGCGACGCCGGAGGTCGTACGGAGCGCGACCCTCTACCCTGAGCCCGAGGCGGCGTCCTACGTCGGCGCGCAGATCGCGGACGGCGTCGAGGTCCTCAAGATCCATCTCCAGGTGGGGGAGTTCCACCTCGACGACCCGCTGCTCGACGAGGTGTGGCCGCTCATCGAGGAGGCCGGGACGCCGGTCGTCGTGCACGCCGGTTCCGGCCCGGTCGGCAACGACTTCACCGGACCTGCGTCGACCGCCCGGCTGCTCGCACGCTTCCCGCGGCTCGTCCTCGTGATCGCGCACATGGGCACCCCGGAGGCCGAGGAGTTCCTCGCCCTCGCCGAGACCCACGACGGCGTGCACCTCGACACCTCGATGGCTTTCACCGACTTCTTCGCCTCCCACCACCGCTATCCGCGCGCTCTGCTGCCGCGGTTGGCCGACCTCCGCGACCGCGTCGTCTACGGCTCCGACTTCCCCACGCTGCCGTTCGCCTACGCCGACCAGCTCAACCAGCTGGCCGGTCTGGGGCTCGGCGAGGAGTGGCTGCGGGCCGTCTGCTGGGGCAACGCGGCCCGGCTGCTGGGAAACCGATGAGCGTTCTGTCGGTCGCATCCGTAAGATGGACCCGATAACTCAAAAGGGGCTGATCGGTTTCGACTTGGGACGTTAGTTCCAGGGGAAGCGGGTCGAGGAGCCAGCGTCATCTCGTAAACGATCGCTGGAAACTAATAACTGCCGACAACAAGCAGTCCTTCGCTCTCGCCGCCTGAGCGGTGATCGAAGCGTCAGTCAGGGCGTCCGTCTCCGGCCCTGAACCTGGCGTCGACTAGGAGACTCGCTGGCCAGACCTCCGTCGGGAGGGTCGGCCGGGACTTCATCCCGAATAGGCCTGTCGGCGACGTGTCAGTGCGAGCGCCGAGGCAGAAAAAACGACACCACTGACTGCACCCGGAGAAGACCTGGTTCGACGCTCGAGGACGCGGGTTCGATTCCCGCCAGCTCCACGGAAGCAACTCTGGACGACGTGTGCCCCGCTTCGCGGGGCCACGTCGTCGCTTTTCTTGGTTGGGGCGACGTCCTACGGGCGGGGCGTGGGGCGGTGCTGTCCGTAGGACGCGGGCTCGGCGCCGGCGGCGACGAGGCGGGCGCGCCGGCGTGGGGCGGTGCTGTCCGTAGGACGCGGGCTCGGCGCCGGCGGCGACGAGGCGGGCGCGCCGGCGTCGGGCAGCGAGGCCGCGGACCAGCTCACCGCCGACGAACGCGGTGGCGGCGACGGCGGCGTGCAGGCCGGGCTTCACCTCGCGGCCAGCGCCGAGTCGACCGATCTGGTTCTCGTACCACTCCGACTCGCCGGCGAAGCCGATCACGGTGGGCAGGGTGTAGCGCGGCAGCACCGCGCCATCGGCGCCGGCGAGCAGCTTGACCGGCAGGTCCGGGTCGATCGCGACCGGTCGGCCCAGGCCGATCAGGTCCACACCGCCCTCGTCCAGCAGCGACTCCATCACCGCACGGGTCCGGATGCCGCCGGTCAGCATCACCGGGACGCCGCCCGCGGCCGCACGGGCCCGGCGGGCGAACGCGGCGAAGTAGGCCTCCTTCGCGTTCGACCCGGCACCGAGCTCGGCCACCTCGCCGAACAGAGCCGGGCTCTCGTAGGTGCCGCCCGAGATCTCGATGAGGTCGACGCCCTCCTCGACCAGCAGCCGGACGACCTGCTCCGCGTCGTCCTCGGTGAAGCCGCCGTGCCGGAAGTCCGAGGAGTTCAGCTTCACCGCGACCGTGAACCCGTCGCCGGTCGACCGACGAGCGGCACGCACAGCCGACAGCAGCGCCCGCGCGCGGCCGGTGACGTCGCCGCCCCACTCGTCGGTACGACGGTTGACGTGCGGCGAGAGGAACTGGGCCAGCAGGTAGCCGTGGGCCGCGTGGACCTGGACGCCGTCGAGACCGGCCTCCTCGCACAGGGCCGCCGCACTGCCGAACCCCGCGACGATCGCCTCGATCTCGCTGGCTTCCAGCGCCCGTGGCCGGGCGAACAGGCCCAGCATCGGCACGGCGTCGCTGGCGCTCGGGGCCACCGGCCGCGAGGCGAGGAAGCGGTTGGTCTGTCGCCCCGGGTGGTTGAGCTGCGCGATCACCGGTGAGGACGCTGCGGCCTCGCGGACCCGGCGCAGCCCGGCGACGTCGAGGTGTCTGTCGGCGACGATGTTGCGGCTCCGCTCGAGGAACCGGCGGTCGACCATCAGGTTCCCGGTGACCAGGAGACCGCCCGCCGCGCCTTCGGCCCAACGCCGATAGAGCCGCTCGTGCCGCACCGTCGGCTGGTTGTCGACATCGGCGAGGTTCTCGGTCATCGCCGCCTTCACGATCCGGTGCGGCAGCACCAGCCCGCTGGGCAGGGTCAGAGGCGTGGCAAGACGGTTCACGAAAGGCTCCTGAAGCGAAGGGACGGTCGATGGTCGCACGGCTGGATCCACCCATGGTCGTGCGGGCGTGGTGACCTCGATCCCACGCCACGTTGCGAGATCTGAGAAGCCGTGGACGGTCCTCGAAAGTTCTTCTCAGAACGGCGTAAGGAAAGCGTCGCCTCCCTCGTCCATGGGGTGACAGAAGGATCAACCTCAACCCTTGGAGGAACCATGAGCAGCATCTCGGGAGCCCGCCGGGCAGCCGTCGCCGGACTGGTCGCACTGGCAGCGGTCACCATTGGCGGGCCTGCAGAGGCGGGCAAGATCAGCTCGACCAAGAACTGGACAGGACATGGCGACGCCTACACGTCCCTCTATGCCGACGTTCAGCGCGACTGCGGCTGGGTCAGCTGCACGTCCTGGGTCACCTCGGTCCGGCACTACTCCCGCGACTGGGGAACGACGTACACGACGATCGTGGGGCGTCACAAGTGGGGCGGTATCAGCCTGTCCTCCGCGACCGCCGGTTACAAGACAGGCAGCGTCTCCCTCGACAGCAACTCATCGAACTGCGTGATCAAGGTCGGTGAGCTCCGTGACGAGAACGCCACCTTCGAGGGTGGCGGACGCGTTTGTTCCGCGAAGTCGAACTTCGTGGTCTATCACGACGAGAGCTCAACCCAAGGAAGTCATCGTCAAGGATCCGTGGTCGAGCAGTGGACCGTTCGCGCGTCGTGATGCGTGCCGCCGCAGCCTTTCGCTGCGTGTCGATGCAGGTGCTCGCCCTGAGCCTCGTTGGGTGCTCCCTCAATGGGCGATCTGAGCCTAGCCGCGAGGCCGGAAACCTGGTGGCGTCAGCATCCCAGGTCGATGGGGTCACGATCTCGGTCTACGACAGTGGGCAGCCGTTCTCCTACCTGACGTCGGTCATCGCGCTGTCGGCCTTCGGTGACCGTGTCGCGGTGGCCCTGGACGAGATCGGGTACGAGAAGAACCGTCGACTCTGGGACAAGGGTTTCAAGGAGCTCATGTCCACCGCAGAGTTCGACGACCTGACGCTGATTGCACTGGCGTCGGTGACAGCGGTGGAGGCGAGGTCACGCGGCCAGTTCCTCACTCAAGAGCAGGTCGGCGCCGTTGGTCGCTATCTGGATGACATCCTGGACGGCAAGCTCCCACTGGGCGGGGAAGACGCCGACCTGGCCCCGCCCTCGATCGCGACCGCCTCGATGTTGCGTCAGATTTCTCGAAATCTGGCGCAGGACAAACTGGCCGTGGGAGCGCTCATCGAGCGAATCGCGGGCGAGCTCGTCGATTCGACCATCGATTGCACTCCTCGCGCCTGGCTATCGGATGAGCGCTACATCCTCGTCGAGCGCCTGATGGCTGGACTCGACCTGGGATGCACGCTGCCCCAGCTCCACGCCGCATGGGATGCCGTGATGAGCATGCTCGACGACGGAGGAGACTTCGGCGGCCCTCGTCGGGAGGCCCTCGCGATCGTGGTGCTGACGAGCGTCGCTTACGCCGATGCCTTCAGCGAGGACGAGATCGCTCGCGTGCAAGCGGCGGTCGACCGATCGGTCGACCGGCCGTCGGTCGACGCGTACGACTGGATCTACGAGCACAAGTTGTTCGTCGATCAGTCGGTCGCCCCTTACGACTTGATGGTCACGCCTGCTGCTGACGAGATCCTCCTCTACGCCGCTTCCCGCGGCAGCGTCCCGTATGTCGAGGTGGAGAGATGAGCCGCACGCGCGTCGCGGCCGGGTGGATGCAGATGGTCGTGGTCGCCTCGGCGATCGCACCCATCATCGCGGCCTGCTCGGAGGACACATCCGATCCGCCCGCTTTGCTGTCCAACGCAGGCATGAAGGAACTTCTGAGCGATCAATGGAAGTTCACCGAGGACTCGATCTCGGCCTGCATGGCCGAAGCAGGCTTCGACTACTTCCCGAAGGTCTTCGACGAGGACAAGGTTGCGATCCCGACGGGTGACGACGCAGACGCGAGGTTTCTCGAGTTCACGCTGACCGTCGAGGAGGTCGAGGAGAAGGGCTTCGGGGTGTCGACAGGACTTGCCCATGACCTGTCGTCCGTGGGGGCGCCGGACAGGAATGCAGCGTATGAGGCCTCGCTTTCGCCGAGTGATTACGCCGCCTATCAGCTCGCGCTCGAAGGAGGCGGCACTGGTGACGGCTGCCGTGCTGAGGCCGAGACCGCCGCGGAGGAGGAGTTTGCTGCGCCGGTCGCGGAGCTAACCGAGTCCGCCGACTTCGTTCGCACGTTCGTCATGACGAGTGCTGAATTCGAGCGGATCTCGGCGGGCTGGAGTACGTGCATGGCCGAGCGTGGCTGGGCCGACGCCGACGTCACCGAGTTCGACACCGTCACGCGCGACGAGGCCCAGCGGCGCCTCGACAGGATCGCGGTAGACGGCACCTCGGGAAACGAAGAAGCGGGCCCACATGCACCGGAATACCCCGAGGATGAGCTGAGTGCCGTCCGCCAATGGGAGACCGAGGCGGCCGTCGACTACGTCGAGTGCTTCGGTGCCTTCCGCGCCGACTACGGAAAGCTGCTCGACGAGGCGTACTCGAGGCTTCCGTGAGACGCCGGCGCGCGCTGTCTCTCATGGTCGTCCTCGCCTTACCGCTCGCGGGCGCAGCGGTCGCGTGGGTGCTCATGGCTCGAATCCAGCCGCCGCCGAGGTCGAACCAGGACAGCCTTGAACGCACCTTGATCACCGCGCCGATCCAACGACGGGTGCTGCGGTCCCACGTCGTTGCTCGGGGAAGCGTGCGGGAGATTGGCAGGACGGAGGTCAACCTCGCTGGCGACGTCGGGAACCTGGAGGGGGAGCCGATCTACACTGGTGGCCTCGTTGCGCCCGGAGAGCTCCTCACGAGCGGCACGGTCCTGGCCGAGATCTCGGGGAGACCGGTCATGGTGATCGAGGGCGCCGTCCCGATGTACCGCACGCTGCTGGTCGGCTCGCGAGGTGAGGATGTCCGCCAACTCGAGTCCTACCTGGCTTGGGCAGGGTTCCTCGGCGCCGGCATCGATGACCTGTACGACGAGTCGACGGCGGGCGCCGTGGAGACCTTTTATCGCGCCCGTGGATATGAACCGGTGCGAGCGGCCGTTGTCGACCATGTCGGGGCCACCGGCATCGGCCGGGGAGAGCGACCTCCGGGGTCAGGTCATGCGCTCGTCCCGCGCGGTGAGCTGACGTTCGTGAGTGACCTTCCTCGTACCGTCGACGCGTCCAACGCCCGTGTGGGTCAGGCTCCGAGCGGGGTCGCCTTCGCGCTTCGCGGCGTGCGAGTCGAAGTCCGCGCAGAGGTCGCTCGGCGCTGGATGCCGGTGATCGGGAGGGGAACCCGGGCAGAGCTGGTCGGCCCCGAGGTCGGGTTGCAAGCAGTGGCGCGGGTGGTCGACGTAGTCCTCCGTAGGTCCCAGGTCGACCAGGTGATGGTGCGAATGGTGAGCGCGAAGCGACTCCGACCTTGGGTGCGTGCGAACGTGGCAGTGCACTTCTCGTTCGCTGTCACAGAAGACCGGGTCCTCGTCGCACCGGTCGCCGCCTTGCATACCGACGAGGTCGGATCGACGTACGTGGAGGTCGTGCGTGGCGGTACGTCTGGGGACGAACGGATCTCACGGGTCGGGGTCGATCTGGGGCTTGCCGCCGACGCGCTCGTCGAGGTCGAGCCGGTGAGCGGTGAGCTCCATGCCGGCGACCGAGTGGTCGTGTCCGTTCAATGAGATTGCGTTACGTGTGTCAGGACGCCTTGGTCTCCTCGGTTTCCCGCCCGAGCAAGCTGTTCCTCACGGCGTTCGGTGCGATGCTGGGCGTGGCCTCACTCGTCGCGATCAGTGGGCTCACGACCACCGCCGGTACCCAGATCATCGCGCGGTTCGACTCCGCTTCGTCCACCTACGTGTCGATCGAGAACGCTGGCGAGCCCGTCAATCACGGCGATCCGCGTTTGCGTTGGGCGAGTGGCGACGGCGTGGCGAGGATCGAAGGCGTTGTGCGGGTCGCCCTGTCGGCGCGCCTTGCCGGAATCACGTCGGTGGTGGCTGTGCCTTTGGACGACCCAACCGTCCCGGAAGCGACTCCGCCGGCGGTCCTCGCGGCCACCGCTGACCTGGGGGAGGTGCTTGGGTTGCGTTTGTCCGACGGGCGGATGTTCGACCGCGGCCACGAGGAGCGTGGTGACAACGTCGTGGTCGTTGGCGCGCAAGCAGCCGGACAGCTCGGAGTCGATGACTTGGCCCTTCAGCGCGTTGTCTTCATCAACGACGTCGCGTACGACGTCGTCGGGATCTTCGATGAGGCGATCGACAACAGCTTCTTGGGCGCCGTGATCATGCCGGCCCGTACCGCTCAGACCCACCTAGGTGCCACGAGCCCCGACGTCCTCCACGTCATCGTGCGTCCCGGTTCCGCCCGGCTGGTTGCTGAGCAGGGACCGATCGCGTTGGCGCCGAGTGGCCCCACCGCTTTCGCCGCCAGCTACACCCCCGATCCGACAGACCTTCGCGAGCAGGTCGGCGAGGACACCCGTGCGATGTTCGTCGTGGTGGGCTTCGTGAGCATGCTGGCCGGAACAGTCGGCATCATGAACACCATGCTCCTGAACGTCATGGAGCGCACAGGGGAGATCGGCCTGCGGCGGGCGTTGGGAGCCAAGCGGGCGGAGATCGTCGTCCAGTTCCTCACGGAGTCTGCAGTCGTCGGCGTGGTCAGCGGTGCCGCCGGGAGCGCGATCGGGATGGTGGTGATCGTCGCGTTGGCGGAGTCACGGAGCTGGGCTCCCGTTGCCGAGTGGTGGCTGATGCCCGTCGGTTTCGCGCTGGGGGTCGCCTCAGGCCTGGTGGCCGGAGCCTTCCCTGCGTGGCGGGCAGCGCGTATCGAACCGGCATCGTCGCTCCGGGCCGCGTGAGCGGCGCGCTCTTTCATGACCCGCACAGTTCCGCTGATCGAGCTGGAAGGCGTGGCCAAGGACTATCCTGGCCCACCGACTGTTCGCGCCTTGCGTGACGCGCAGATGACTGTTGGCAAGGGCGAGTACGTGTCCATCGTCGGCCGCTCTGGATCGGGGAAGTCGACGCTATTGAACGTGGTCGGCCTCCTCGACAGGCCGACGTGCGGTCGTTACAGCTTCGCGGGTGTTGACACCGGATCCCTGTCGGAGCGGCGGCGAACCGCTCTTCGTGCTCGGGCCATCGGCTTCGTCTTCCAGGGTTTCCACCTGATGCCGCACCGCACGGTCGTGGAGAACGTCGGGATGGGGCTCATCTACCAAGGGGCTTCCTGGCGACAGCGCCGCCGGATCGCTGAGGAGAAGCTCGAAGCGGTCGGTCTCGGCTCTCGATCGACCGCTCTGCCCACGATGCTCTCGGGCGGTGAGATGCAGCGCGTCGCAATCGCCCGGGCTCTCGCGTGCTCGCCGTCACTGCTCCTTTGCGACGAACCAACCGGAAACCTTGACTCGCAGACCGCGGACGGGATTCTCCAGATCGTTGACGACCTGGTCGAGGCTCAGTTGACGGTTCTCATGATCACTCACGACCCTCAGGTCGCCGCTCGCGCGCACCGCTCGGTCGTTGTCCGTGACGGCCGACTGATTCACGATCAGGGCCGCGGCTGATTCCGCTCGGTGGAGGAGACCGTGGACGAGCGCCCGGCCGACGCGACCGTTGCCGTCGTCGAAGGGATGGATCGTTTCGAACTGGGCGTGGACGATCGCTGCCTGGACGACCGGCGGACCATGCCCACACCTCCTGGGTTAGGGAAAGCACTACTTCCCTTAACTCAAAGGGTTGGTTTCCTCCTGCTCCCTCAGGTCCGGGGGAGGAGCGGGGCGAGGAAGCGGCGGACGAGGCGCTCCTCCTCGTCCGGGTCGGCCGGGGGGAGGGCGAGCAGCGAGACGATCGAGCGCAGCACCCAGCGGGCGAGGTCGAGGTCGGGGGATGCGGAGTCGCCGGCGAACCGGGCGACCGCGGCCTCGATCAGCGGGGAGTCGTGGAGGACGGCGAGCAGCTCCGCGGTGTTGTCGGGGCTGATCCAGGCGGCGAGCGTCGGCCGCGCGCGGACCTCGGCCATGGCGCCGAGCAGGGCCCGAGCCGCCCGTTCTGCTGGGTCCTCGATCGCGGCGACCTCCCGCAGCACGACGTCGATGATCGCGTCGGCCTCGCGGTGGGCGAACGCCGTCTGCAGGGCGCGCCGGCCGTCGAAGTAGCGGTACAGCGTCGCCCGCGAGCAGCCGGCCGCCTCGGCGATCGCCGCCATCCCGACGCCGGACGGCCCGTTCTCCGAGAAGAGCCGCTCGGCCGCGGACAGGATCTGCTCGACCGCCGCGTCCGCGCGCGGCTGCGCCAGCCACGGCTGGGACGGGCTCATCGATCGGTCACCGTGAGCAGGACGCTGGTCGGACGTCGTACGTAGCCACCGTCGGCCCAGGTCACCGCGTCACGGTCGACGCTGAAGTGGGGGACCCGGGTCAGCAGCTCCTCCAGCGTCACCCGCGCCATCATCCGGGCGGCGGCCGCGCCGAGGCAGTGGTGCGCGCCGTGGGAGAAGGTGAGGATGTGCCGCGGGTTGCGGGTGACGTCGAGCTCGTCGGCGTCGGCGCCGTAGAAGTCGTGGTCGCGGTTGGCCGCGCCGTAGCACATCAGCACCTTGCGGCCCTCCGGGATCGTCACGCCGTCGAGGGTCACCTCTCGGGTCGTCGTCCGGGCCAGGCCCTGGACCGGGCTGGTCAGGCGCAGCAGCTCCTCGACCGCGGCCGCAGGGTCGGCCAGCGCGGCCGCCCGCTGGTCGGGCCGGTCGGCGAGCAGCTGGACACCGCCGCCCAGCAGGCCGGTCGTCGTGTCGTTGCCGCCGGTCACCATCGTGAACGTGAAGGCCAAGATCCGCAGCAGCCCGTCGGGGTCGTCGGCCTCGCCGGCCGCGGCCAGGTGGGAGACGGTGTCGTCGGCCGGGTTCTCGAGGCGGAACGCGATGAGCTCGGTGAAGTAGCCCATCATCTCGGCGACCGCGCCGGCCACCTCCGCGTAGGCGCCGGTCGAGCTCGCCGCGACGATCGCATCGGTCCACCCGTCGAACTGCGGGCGGTCCGTCTCGGGGACGCCGAGGTAGTGCGCGACCACCATGCTCGGCAGCGGCTTGAACAGGGACGTGACGATGTCGCCACCGCCGTCGGCGACCAAGGCCTGGAGCCGGTCGACCACGAACTCCCGGACGGCGGGCTCGACGCTCTCGACCTGGCGCGGGGTGAAGCCGCGCGACACCAGCCGCCGGAAGTCGGTGTGGCTCGGCGGGTCGGTCATCACCATCGGCGGGTTGTCCTGGAGTCCGATCCGCTCGAGCTCGCCGTACTCGACGGTCAGGCCCTGCGCCGAGGACCACGTGTCGTGGTCGCGCAGCGCCGCGAAGACGTCGCGGTGCCGGGTGAGCACCCAGTAGTCACCGTCGGCGGCGTGGTGGACGGGATCGTGCTCGCGGAGCGCCGCGTACAGCGGGAACGGGTCGCGCCAGGTGTCAGCGCCGAACAGGCGGAACTGGGGAAGCGCGGACGTCGGGGAGGCGGTCACGTCCTCAACGGTGAGACAAGTTGCCCGATTTGTCTAGGTCACGCAACAGAATGCCGTCAATGTTTCTCCGGTTAGCCGACCGTGACGCCCGTGACGGTGACCGGCGTGAGGGTCCCGGCGCCGGTGCCGTTGCCGAGCTGGCCGGCCGCGTTCGACCCCCAGCACCGGACCGCGCCGCCGGTGACGACCGCGCACGTGTGGAAGACCCCGGACTCGATCACCGACGCCCCGCTGAGGTTGGAGACGGGGACGCTGGTGAAGCTGTCGTTCGTGGTGCCGTCGCCGAGTCGCGCGTCCGAGCCGTTGAACCCGACGCAGCGGGCCGACCCCGAGGTGAGCACGACGCAGGTGTGGTCCTGCCCCAGGGACACGGCGGACGCGGTGGTCACGCCGGTCATCGGGACCGAGGAGTACCTGGTCTGCTGCGTGCCGTCGCCGAGGGCACCCTCGAAGTTGTAGCCCCAGCACCGCGGGACCGCGGCCACCACGACGCAGGTGTGGTACTGCCCGGTGCCGAGGGCTGTCGCCCCGCTGATGCCGGACGCCGCGACCGGGGTGGTGCGGTTGACCTGGGTGCCGTCGCCGAGCTCGCCGTTGAAGTTGGAGCCGCTGCACTTCACGGTGCCGTCGGCCCATCGTCCGCAGGTGTGGTGCAGCCCCGCAGACATCTGCACGGCGCCCGCCCAGCCAGCGACCGTGGTCGGGCTCGCGACGTCGGAGTCCCCGCCGTTGCCCTGCCGACCGCCGAAGCCCTCGCCCCAGCACTTGACCGTGCCGCCGGTCAGGATCGCGCAGGTGTGGTGGCTCCCGGCCTCGATCGCGATCACTCCGGTCAGACCGGGCACGGTGACCGGGGTGAGCCGGTCCTGGTTGCGGTCGAGCTGGGTGTCGACGCCGAGGCCGAGCTGGAGGTCGGTGTTCAGCCCCCAGCACTTGACGGTCGTGTCGGCCAGCAGGGCGCAGGTGTGGCCGTGTCCCGCGGCGACCTTCACCGCGCTGGTGAGGCCCGTCACCGTGGTCGGCGCGAACGCCGTGCCGTAGGTGCCGTTGCCGAGCTGGCCGTCGTCGTTGAAGCCCCAGCACTTCACGGCGCCGCCGGCGACGACCGCGCAGGTGTGGAGGACGCCGGCGGAGAGCCTGCCGACGGGGGAGACCGGCGGCACCGGGTCGTCGTTGGTGATCGTGATCGTGCCGTTGGGGCGGCCGACCTTGGCCCCGCCCGTGGGCGTGGCGATCCGGACGGTCAGCGTCTCGTTCGGCTCGTGCTGGGTGTCACCGAGGATCGGCACGAGGGCGTAGGCCGTCGTCGCGCCGCTGGCGAAGGACAGCCGGCCACTGCGCGAGGAGTAGTCGACGCCGTCGGTCGCCGTGCCCGGGATCGTCGTCCAGTCCACGGTGAGGGCGGTCGGCGCCGGACCCGAGAGCGTCACCGGTACGACGACGTTGCGGGCGCCCGTCCTGCCCTCGGCGATCGACCCGTCGCCGGCGGCGACCCGGAGGCCGGTCAGCGGCGGGTCGTCGTCGACCACCTTGCCCACCCCGGCGGAGCGCCCCAGGGAGGCGCCGGTCGGTGCCGAGAGCCGGACCCGGAAGGTCTCGGTCGCCTCGTCGATGGTGTCACCGCGCACCCCGACGTTGGCCACGGCGGTCTGGGTGCCGGCGGGGAACCGGACGGTGGTGCTGAGGGCGTTGTAGTCCGAGCCCACCGTGGCCGTGCTGTCGGCGGTCGCGACCTTGACGGTGACCTCCGACGCGCTCGTGGTGGAGAGGGTGAGGGTGAACCGAGCGGTGCGGACGCCCGAGGAGCCCTCGGCCACTGCAGCGTCCCCGATCGCGACCGACGGCAGGGTGGCGCGTGCGGCGGGGGTGGCTCGGTCCGGGGTCGCGGGTCCGGGGGTGGCCTGCGCCGGTGCGGTGAGCAGCGCGCTCGACACGGCGAGGGCCACCAGGCTGCTGTGGAGAAGGCGTGGCTGGCGCATCGGGACCGTCCTGGAGCAAGTCAGTCGGCGTGCTGGGCCCGGAGCGCCGGTGGTGACGGAACTGTATCCCGCGAGCCGCGACGGCGTGGAAGGATCCCCCTCATGGAGCCGGTTCTCGACCTGGGCCCGCGGCTGCGCGGAAGCCTCGCCCTCGGCGCGTCGGCGTACGGCGCCAGTGCGGTCGGAGCGCTCGCCATCGGCGCGGTGGCGGTCGGCGCCCTCGCGGTCGGCGCGGTCGCGATCGGGCGGCTCGCCCTCGGCGAGGGCCAGATCAAGAGGCTCGTCATCGACGAGCTCGAGGTCAAGGTGCTCCGGGTCGGCGTGCTCGAGCCGCTCGTCGAGGACTGAGTCTCACCCGCGCGGAGCCACCCGCACCTCGAGCCGGCCGTCGAGGTCGATCTCGAGGTCCGCGGTTCCGTCGGCGCCCGCGGTGCAGGTCGGCAGGAGGGCGCCGTGGACGTCATAGGTGTGGCCGGGGACCAGCCGGTCGACCCGGACGACCGTCCGGCGGGCGCTGGCGCCGGGCCGCAGCACCAGGTCGAGCGCGCGCCCGTCGGTGACGGCCTTCGCGACGAGCACGTCGGGGTAGGCCGCCTCGGCCAGGCGCGGTCCCGCGCGCCACGCCTCGGGCGCGCCGAACACGACGAGGTCGCGCAGGGCGCTGTGCCGGCCGTACCGCCCGAGCAGGGAGTAGAGGTTGGCGAGCCCGGACGCGTTCGCGTAGCGCCGTGCGCCGTCGGCCTCGGCGATCTCCTGCTGCTCGTCGAGCCCGCGCTGCACCTCGGCGGCGAGGTCCTCGTCGCCGTGCTCGCGGGCTGCCATCAGGGTGACGACCTGGCTGTAGGTGTCGGTACCGAGCTGGTAGTTGCCGGGGTCGAGTCGGGCCGACACGGTCGGCCGGGTGGTGACGGTGCCGCTGTCACGGCGCAGGTCGTGCTCGCGCAGCAGCCACCAGGTGCGGCGGGCGATGTCGGGCAGCGCGGCGTGCATCCAGTACGACGTGGTGATCTGGATGGACGGGCCTGCCCACAGGTTCCACGACAGCCCGAGGTGGCTGCTGCGGACGCCGATGATACGGCCGTCGGGCCGGAGGAACTCGTTCTCGTACGACGTGCGCAGCCGGTCCTCGACCGCGGTGAAGTAGTCGGTGCCGTGCAGCCGATCGTGGCTGCGCATCGTGTTCATGCCGAAGGTGTTGCAGACCGTGTAGATCCAGTTCGGCTCGCACGGGAACAGGGCGAACGGGGAGGCCTGCACGTTGCGGTGGATGGACGAGGCCAGCGTGCCGTAGTCGTTGGCGTAGTCGGTCGTCCCGTCCCAGCGATAGGTCAGGGCGCCCGGGCGCGAGTAGCGGTCGTCGTTGAGCGACTCGTACATGCCGACCATGAGGCCGTGGAACCCGGTGAGCATGATGTTCTCGCCGTTGTCGACCGGGTCGCGGTCGAGGTCGAGGTTGCCCCACGCGTTCTCGAGCGCCCAGTAGCCCCAGATCCGTCGGTCGAGCATCTTCTCGATCGCGTTGCGCTGCGCCTCGGCGAGGTAGCCGCTGAAGGCCGGTGTCCGCGTGAACTGCGACATCGCGAGGCCGTAGCCGAGCGCGTTGAGCTGGTAGCGGGTGGCGGCCTCCCGGAACTGGTCGATGCGGGTGAAGCCCTCGAACGAGTCGAGCGGCTGAAGGGCCAGGTCGAGCCCGTAGCGGAGGTGTGCGAGGTCGGCCTCGGTGTGCTCGGCGACCGGCACCCGGACGTCGAGCCCGGGCGGGCCGGTGATGACGAAGTCCACCTCGGCGAGCCGCTCGTTGAGGCGGGCCCCGGCCCGGACCTGGCGGGCGTGGCGGAACCGGTGGACGACGGCGGCGGCCACGACCAGCGCGGGGCCGGCGACGAGGGCGGCCGTCTGCGCGGCGCTCGAGCCGGGGTCGGCCAGGGCCGCGCCGAGGCCTGCTGTGCCGAGCCAGACGAGCGGCGGGAGGACGGTCGGGCCGGTGGCCCACCACGTGAAGACCGAGAGGACGAGCACGAGGACCGCCGCCACCGCGAGGACCGGGTGGCCGCCCCAGAGCAGGCCGCCGCCCGGGAGGGCGAGGCCGAGGCCGGCAGCGGTCCAGGCCGCGCCGAGGTCGAGCAGGCCGGGGAGCGCGCCGAGGGCCCAGAGCGCGCCGTACGTCAGGATCGCGCGGCGCTGGCGGCGGGCGGTGACCGGCGGCAGGGCGCGGGTGTGGGTCGGCAGCAGGAGTCGGACGGTCTGGTCCGTGGTCATGGTGGTCATGCCCGCACCGCCACGACGCTCGCGCCGATCGCGGCCAGCCAGAGACCGGAGGAGTGGAACGCGGTGTCGGTGAGCAGCGAGGCCTCCGCCCAGGCGAACCAGCCGAGCGCGTGCATCCCGACCACGCCGATCACGAACCAGGCGAGGCCGGCCCCGACGAGCCCGGCGCCCACCGTCCCGGCGCCCACCTTCCCGGCCCCGACTCTCCCGGTTGGGCGGGCACGTGTGCTGCTGCGCGGCGGCGCCCACGCCACGGCGGGCGCAGGCCCCGAGGCGACGAGCGTCCCGCCCGGCGCCGGGCGGCGCGCCGGGGGAGCGAAGGAAGCGGTCGGTGCGGGCGCCCCGCCGACGGCGGCGAACCAGCCACGTCGGACGAGAGCGACGACATAGGCGAGAGCGAGACAACAGCCCATGAGGCACCTCCTACAAAGTAGGAACGGCGGCGTTCCTGATTATGAGGATCCGTCAGGATCGCGGTGCTGTCAAGATGTACGGCGTGACGGAGAAGCCTGCCGGGACGGTCCGCCCGTACCGGGGCGTCAGTGCCGACGACCGCCGTTCGCTTCGGCGTTCGCAGCTGCTCGAGTCGTGCCTCGACGTGGTCGGCGACATCGGGGTCGTGGCTGCCACCGCCGAGGCCGTCTGTGCCCGGGCCGGCCTGTCGAAGCGCTACTTCTACGAGAGCTTCGGCGACCGGGACACGGTCCTTCTCGCGGCGCTGGACGGCGTGTTCGACGGCGCCCGAGCCGCGATCACCCCGCCCTTGACGGACGCGGCCTCGACGCCTGAGGAGCGGCTCCGCAGGACGGTCGCGGCGCTGGTCGCGACGCTGTCCGCCGACCCGCGCGCCGCGCGGCTCTATGTCGAGTCGCCCCGCAACCTCGTGCTCGAGCAGCGACGGCTCGCGGCGTACGACGAGTTCGCCGACCTGTTGCTGCGCCACGTCCTCGCCGTCGACGGCGGCCCGGTGACCGACCGCCGGCGTGCTGTCGCCCTGTTGATCGTCTCCGGCACCACCGAGGTCATGGCGCGCTGGCTCGCCGGCGACCTCGACCTCGCCGAGTCGGAGGTCGTCGACACCGTCAGCGCGATCGGCATCGCCGCTGCCGCCGCGCTCGACGGCTCCTAGGGTCGGGGCATGAGTAGTCCGACCGAGTGCGTGTTCTGCGCGATCGTCGCGGGGGACGCCCCGGCCGACCTCGTCCTCGACGAGCCCGACTTCCTGGCGTTCCTCGACCGTCGGCCCGTCTTCAAGGGGCACGTGCTGCTGGTCCCGCGCGTGCACGTCGTGACCCTGCCGGACCTGCCGGCCGACCTCCGCGACGGCTTCGTCGCTGCTGCCCAGCGCCTCGCGACCGCGGTGGTCGACGGCCTAGGTGCACAGGGCAGCTTCGTGGCGATGAACAACATCGTCAGCCAGTCGGTGCCCCACCTGCACTGCCACGTCGTGCCTCGCACCAAGGGCGACGGCCTGCGCGGCTTCTTCTGGCCCCGGCGCACGTACGCCGAAGGGGAGTCCGCCGCCTACGCCGACCGGTTGCGGCAGGCCCTGGCGTAGCCCTCCCGGACGACCTCGGTACGGTGGCCGTGCAGGCGCATCCACACGTGCAGGAGTGAAGTCATGGGTCGTTTCGACGGGCGAGTAGCCGTCATCACCGGAGCAGCGCGCGGGATCGGGTTCGGCACCGCCACCCGGTTCGCCGAGGAGGGCGCGTCGGTCGCGATCGTCGACCTCGACGAGGCCGCCGCTGCTGAGGCCGCGGCGAAGCTGCCGGTCGTCGAGGGCGCTCGGGCGATCGGCGTCGGCGCCAACGTGTCCGACTCCGCGTCGGTCGACGCTGCGGTCGAGCGGGTCGTCGCCGAGCTGGGTGGCATCCACGTGCTGGTCAACAACGCCGGTATCACCCGCGACAACCTGCTCTTCAAGATGACCGAGGACGACTGGGACCTGGTCATGGGCGTGCACCTCAAGGGCGCGTTCCTCATGGCCAAGGCTGCTCAGAAGCACTTCGTCGAGCAGAAGTACGGCAAGATCGTGAACATCTCGAGCATCTCCGCGCTCGGCAACCGCGGTCAGGCCAACTACTCGGCCGCCAAGATGGGCATCCAGGGCTTCACCCGCACCCTCGGCATCGAGCTCGGCCCGTTCGGCATCAACACCAACGCGGTCGCCCCCGGTTTCATCGCGACCGAGATGACCGACGCCACCGCGGCCCGGCTGAAGATGGACGTCGAGGAGTTCCGTCGCCTCAACGCCGAGGCCAACCCGGTCCGCCGGGTGGGCTTCCCCGAGGACATCGCGGCTGCGGTCACGTTCCTTGCGAGCGACGAGGCCTCCTACATCACCGGCCAGACGATCTACGTCGACGGCGGCATCAGCCTCGGCACCTGATCGCTCCGGCGGACACGCCGGGCGACTGCCCGGCGTGCCCGGTCCGGGGGGTCACACTGGGTACGACGAAAGTCGACCATTTCGGTAGTGGTT
>NZ_JACEFC010000150.1 GCF_014180715.1 Nocardioides stalactiti
GAGGAGCCGGTCGACCTGTCCCGGCTCGTCGTCGAGGCCCTCACCGACGCGCGCGTGCTCGCTCCGGACCACCGGTGGCACGTGGAGCTGCCGACGGCCGACGACGCCGCCGCGGTCGAGGTCGTCGGCGACGAGGCTCGGCTGCGCCAGGTCCTCACCAACCTGCTGACCAACGCCCGCAAGTACACCCCCGCCGGCACCACCGTCACGGTCGCTGTCGACCACGACGGCTTCGAGGTCCGCGACGACGGACCGGGCTTCCCCGCCGACCTGCTGCCGGTGGCCTTCGAGCGCTTCTCCCGCGGCGACGCGAGCCGGCACCGCGAGGGCGGCGTCGGCCTCGGCCTGGCCCTGGTCAAGGCCATCGTGAGCGCCCACGGCGGCACCGTCACGCTGACGAGCGAGCCGGGCGAGACCCGCATCCGCGTGGACCTCGCGACCTGAATGCCGGATTGTCTGACAATCCGTGATACACAGGTGGGAGCACGCAACGCAGCGAGGGAGGCGACCATGAGCATCACCGGTACGACGGGCACGTCCATCACGTCCAGCGAGGTGGAGCGCGCCGAGGCGCGGACCGCGCACAACTACCACCCGCTGCCCGTGGTCCTCGCGAACGGCGAGGGCGCCTGGATGACCGACGTCGACGGCAAGCGCTTCCTCGACCTGCTCGCCGGCTACTCCGCCCTCAACTTCGGTCACAGCCACCCGCGCCTGCTCGCGGTGGCCCACGACCAGCTCGACAAGCTGACGCTGACGAGCCGCGCCTTCATCCACGACACCTTCGCCGACTTCACCGCGGCACTCGGCGACCTGTGTGGCAAGGACCTCGTGCTGCCGATGAACACCGGCGCCGAGGCCGTCGAGACCGCCATCAAGGTGAGCCGCAAGTGGGGCTACGAGGTCAAGGGCGTCCCCGCCGACCAGGCCCGGATCATCGTCGCGAGCGGCAACTTCCACGGCCGGACGACCACCATCGTCGGCTTCTCCGACGACCCCGACGCGCGCGACGGCTTCGGGCCGTTCACGCCCGGCTTCGACACCGTGCCGTACGGCGACCTGGCCGCCCTCGAGGCAGCGATCACCCCGAACACCGTGGCCGTCCTCATCGAGCCGGTCCAGGGCGAGGGCGGCGTGATCATCCCGCCCGAGGGCTACCTCCGCGGCGTCCGCGAGATCTGCACCAACGAGTTCGTGCTGTTCGCCGCCGACGAGATCCAGGCCGGCCTGGGCCGCACCGGCAGGACGTTCGCCTGTGACCACGAGGGCGTCGTCCCCGACCTCTACGTCCTCGGCAAGGCCCTGGGCGGCGGCATCGTCCCGGTATCGGCCGTCGTCGGCGACCGCGACGTCCTCGGCGTCCTCAAGCCCGGACAGCACGGCTCGACGTTCGGCGGCAACCCGCTCGCCTGCGCAGTCGGGCTCGAGGTCGTGCGGATGTTGGCGACCGGCGAGCTCCAGGCCCGTGCGGCCGAGCTGGGCGAGATCCTGCGCGGGCGCCTCGAGGCTCTCGTCGGCAAGGGCGTCGTCGACTTCCGGATCCGCGGGCTGTGGGCGGGCATCGACATCGACCCGGCCCTCGCCACCGGCCGCGAGGTCTGCGAGCGGCTCATGGAGCGCGGCGTCCTCGCCAAGGACACCCACGGCTCGACGATCCGCCTCGCTCCCCCGCTGGTCATCACCGACGAGGACCTGCACTGGGGCGTCGACCAGCTGGCCGCCGTCCTCGGCTGACCGACCGGCCGACTGGCACGCCCCGATTCGGGTACCTCTGCCCGTCATGAGAAGCGGAAGTGGCATCGGCAGCCTGGTCGTCGTGGTGTGGCTCATCATCGGAGCGGTCGCGGCGTTCCAGCGCGGCTACTTCAACCCGGACCGCGAGGTCAGCTGTCGCGACTTCGCCGACACCGCGCTGACCATCGTCGCCGGCCCGCTCAACTACCTGGGCGTCAACCCGAAGGTCGACTGCGAGACGCCACAGCCCTCGAAGTAGCGCCCGATGGGCGCACGTGTCACTCGACGGTCGCGACGACCGCGGGCAGCGCGTCGGTGACGAGCCGCACGAGCTCCTCGCGGGTCACCCCGCTCGGGTCCTCGCACCACGTGAGCACGGCGTCCTCGACGAACGCCACCCAGCCGCGGACCACGAGCCGGGTGAGCGGCGTGTCCGCGATGAACTCGTCGACGCCGGGGGTCTCGAAGGTCCGGTCGATCATCTGGCCGCGCGCCCGTTCGTAGACGCCGCGCACCGCCTCGTTGCCGCCGGCCGCGGCACGCACGAGCGACCGGTAGCCGGGATGGTTGGTGATCACGTAGTCGACGTACGCCGCCAGCGAGCCCAGCAGGCGCTCGATCGGGTCGTCGCTCTCCGGCGGCGCGGTGACCGCGACCAGGTCGTCGGCCGCGCGCTGGATGACGGCCTCGTGGAAGCCCTGCTTGCTGCCGAAGTAGTGGTAGAGCAACCCGCGGGAGACGCCGGCCTGCTCGCTCAGGCGGTCGATCGAGATGTCCTCGATGGTGTGACCGGCGAAGAGCTCGAGACCCAGCTCGAGGAGCTGCTCGCGGCGCTCCTCGGGCGAGAGTCGGGTGCGGGTGGTCGCGGTCACAAGGCCACTCTATTGACTAAAGTTCAATAACGCCAATACCGTCTTCCCCATGCCCAAGAAGACTTCGAAGACCTCGCCGTCGTCCGCGACCCTGGTCGACCACCTCATCGTCGGCGCCGGCTTCGCCGGGCTCGCTGCTGCGATCAAGCTCCAGGAGGCCGGCGAGCGCGACTTCGTCGTCATCGAGAAGGACAGCGACGTCGGCGGCACCTGGCACATCAACACCTACCCGGGTGCCGAGTGCGACGTCCCGAGCCAGCTCTACAGCTACTCCTTCGCGCTCAACCCCGACTGGTCGAAGGTCTACTCCCCCCAGCAGGAGATCTGGGAGTACACCAAGAAGGTCGCCGAGGACGCCCAGGTCCTCGACCGGTTCGTCTTCGACACCGCCGTCCTCGACGCGGCGTGGGACGACGCCGCCCAGCGCTGGCTGGTCCGCACCAGCAGCGGCGAGTACGCCGCGCGCACGGTGATCTCCGGCTCCGGCGGCCTCTCCGAGCCCCGCCTCCCCGAGATCGAGGGCATCGAGGACTTCCAGGGCGAGATCTTCCACTCGGCGCGCTGGAACCACGACGTCGACCTCACCGGCAAGCGCGTCGCGGTCATCGGCACCGGCGCCTCCTCGATCCAGCTCGTCCCCGAGCTCCAGAAGGTCGTCGGGCACCTCGACGTCTACCAGCGCACGCCCAACTGGATCATCCCCCGCAACGAGCGGGAGTTCACGAAGGTCGAGAAGGTGGCGTTCCGCCGCGTCCCCGGTCTCCAGAAGGCCGTCCGCGCCGGCGTCTACGCCCAGCTCGAGGGTCGCGCCCCCGCGTTCACCCGCTTCCCGCAGCTGCTCCAGGTCGTCGAGCGCCAGTGCAAGAAGAACATCGCCAAGGCGATCTCCGATCCCGAGCTGGCCGCCAAGGTCACGCCGTCGTACCGCGCCGGCTGCAAGCGCATCCTCATCTCCAACGCCTGGTACCCGGCGCTCGCCTCGGACAACGTCGACCTGGTCACCGACCCGATCGCCAAGGTCACCGGCGACGCCGTCGTCACGGCCGACGGCGTCGAGCGCCCCATCGACGTGCTGGTCGTCGCCACCGGCTTCTACGTCACCGANCCGAGCCCCCGATCGCCCAGCACATCACCGGTCGTGCGGGTCGCACCCTGGCCGACGTCTGGGACGAGGCGGGCATGGCGGCCTACAAGGGCACCACCATCAACGGCTTCCCCAACCTGTTCCAGATCGTCGGCCCCAACACGGCCCTGGGCCACTCGTCGATGATCTTCATGATCGAGTCGCAGGTCCGCTACGTCGTCGAGGCCGCGAAGGCGATGCGCCGCTCCGGCCTGGGCGCCATCGAGCCCACCGCAGAGGCGCAGGCCGAGTGGACCGCGCTCATGCGCGAGAGGATGAAGCCGACCGTCTGGACCACCGGCGGCTGCGCGAGCTGGTACCTCGACAAGTTCGGCAACAACACGACACTCTGGCCGGGACAGACCTTCACGTTCCGCAACCACCTGTCCAAGTTCGACGCCGACAAGTACGACGTCCAGGCGCTCGCCGCTCCCACCAGCAGCACCCGCAGCACCACTGCCGAGGAGGCACTCGCATGAAGTCCCTGAAGGACAAGGTCGTCGTCATCACCGGAGCGGGCTCGGGCATCGGCCGCGCGCTCGCACTGAACCTCGCGGACAAGGGCTCGCGGCTCGCGCTGTCCGACGTCGACCAGGCGGGACTCGACGAGACCGTCGCGCTGGCCGAGAAGGCCGGCTCACCCGAGGTCCGCGGCGACAAGCTCGACGTGGCGGACCGTGACGCGTTCGCGGCCTACGCCGACGCCGTGGTCGCCCAGTTCGGCCAGGTCAACGTGGTCGTCAACAACGCCGGCGTGGCGCTCGCAGGCGACTTCGTCGACCTCGAGATGAAGGACATCGACTGGATCCTCGGCATCAACCTCGGGGGCGTCGTGCACGGCTCGAAGTTCTTCCTGCCGCACCTCATCGCGTCCGGCGACGGCCACCTGGTCAACATCTCCTCGCTCTTCGGCCTCGTCTCGATGCCGGGCCAGAGCATGTACAACGCATCGAAGTACGCGGTCCGCGGCATGACCGAGGCGATCCGCGAGGAGATGCTCATCGCGGGGCACAAGGTCGGCGTCACCGCCGTCCACCCGGGTGGGATCAAGACCGCCATCGCCCGCAACGCCCGCGTCTCCGAGCACGAGGACAAGGCCGCCACGGCCAAGCTCTTCGACGAGAAGCTCGCGCGGATGACCCCGGAGAGGGCCGCCGAGATCATCGTCAAGGGCATCAAGAAGAACCAGGCCCGCGTGCTCGTCGGCCTCGACGCGCACGCGATCCACACCTTCGGCAAGCTCGCCGGCTCGCGCTACCAGGACGTCATCGCGTTCGGGTCCAAGCGGGTGCTGCCGACCAAGGTCGTCTGACGGCCCAGCCTCGGCCCCGCCCCCGCGCGGCCGAGGCAAGATGGGCGGCATGCCCACCCCAGGTGACCCGGTCCGGGTCGTGATGACCAAGTGGGGTGGGCGGCCGCACTGGGAGTACGACGCGACCTATCTCGGCGCCGACGTCCACGGTGAGTGGCTCGGCGTGCCGAGGGGCACGCACTATGCCCGTCCCGGGATGGAGTTCGTCGCGACCTTCGCCAGCGCGGTGCTGGTCCCGGCAGGAGGCGCTGCCCACGTGGCCGGCTTCAACGACGAGCACGCCAAGGCGGCGACCTACGTCGACATGACGACGCCGGCACAGTGGGAGGGGGCGACCCTGCACGCCGTCGACCTCGACCTCGACGTCGTCCGACTGCAGGACGGGACGGTCTTCCTCGACGACGAGGACGAGTTCGCCGAGCACCAGGTCAGCTACGGCTACCCAGCCGACGTCGTCGCCATGACCGAGCGGTCCGCGGCCGACGTGCTCGCCGCGGTGCAGCGGGGTGCGGCGCCGTACGACGGCAGCCACCAGGTGTGGCTGGACCGGCTGCTCAGCCGCTGATCAACGAGTTCGGCTGGAAGGTCGGGCGGCGGTCGTCGTCCTCGCGCGCGGGCCGCACGAACTCGAAGCCGGCCGTCTCGACCTGGCGCCACTCCGGGTCGGCGCCCGGCGTCCGGAGCAGCGCCTGCGCGCACTCGTCGTGGAGCGGCGGAGCGTGGAAGGCGTTGCGGCCGACCTCCTCGGGGGTGCCGACGAACACGACCGGACGGCCCAGCGGCTCCGCGCAGACCCCGCAGACCCGGCTGAGCGCGCACTGGGTGACCGAACGGCCCACCAGGCCGCCCAGCCCTCCCTCGGGGCCGACCTCCCAGGCGAACGGACCGTCCAGGCCCGGCGGCGTCCTCACCCGCGCGCCTGCGCCGAGGATCGCGACCACCCGCCGAGCTCGGAGCGGCGCGAAGGACGCTCGTCGTCCCCGCGGCGCTTGCGGTCGTGCGGCGGCGTCGGCGGCTCCGGCTGGTCGCTGCTGGTCCAGGAGTTCGGCAGCGAGAGCTTGAGGATGGTGCGCAGCGTCTGGCCGTACTGCCGGTGGAGCGGCCCCGTGGTGTAGGGGATGTCGTACTTCGCGGTCAGGGCCTGCACCTTCTCGGAGATCTCCGGGTACCGGTTGCTCGGCAGGTCCGGGAAGAGGTGGTGCTCGATCTGGAAGCCCAGGCTGCCCGAGAGGATGTGCAGGAGCCGCCCGCCCTCGAAGTTCGCCGAGCCGAGGATCTGCCGCAGGTACCACTCCGAGCGGGACTCGTCCGCGATCTCCTCCTCGGTGAAGTGCACCGCGCCGTCGGGGAAGTGCCCGCAGAAGATGATCATGTAGGACCACAGGTTGCGGGTGACGTTGGCGGCGACGTTCGCGGCCATCACGCTCTTCCACCGCCGGCCAGCGAGCGCCGGGTAGACGACGTAGTCCTTGAGGACCTGGTTGCGGCCCTTGCGGACGACCTGCCGGAGCTGCCGCTTCAGCTCCTTGGGGTCCTTCTTGCCCTTGCGGATGCGCTCGACGTCGAGGTCGTGGAGCGCCACGCCCCACTCGAAGAGACTGGCGAGGAGGGCGTTGTAGACCGGCTGTCCGAGGTTGGCCGGCGACCACTTCTGCTCGCGCGCCATCCGCAGGATGCCGTAGCCGATGTCGTTGTCGTAGCCGAGCACGTTGGTGAACTGGTGGTGGATGTAGTTGTGGGAGTGCTTCCACTGCTCCGCGGGCTGGGCGGTGTCCCACTCCCAGTTGGAGGAGTGGATCTCCGGGTCGTTCATCCAGTCCCACTGGCCGTGCATGACGTTGTGGCCGATCTCCATGTTCTCGAGGATCTTGGCCACGCCGAGCAGACCCGCTCCCAGGGCCAGCGCGGGCTTGCGGGTCTCCTTGACCTGGGTCCCCGCCAGCAGGGTGATCCGGCCAGCGGCGGCAAGGCCGCGCTGGATGCGGATCATCCGATGGATGTAGGCCGCGTCGGACGCGCCACGCGACTCCTCGATGTCGGCGCGGATCTGGTCGAGCTCACGCCCGATCTGATCGACCTCGTCCTCGGTGAGGTGGGTGTACTCCTTGACGTCCGAGATGGCCATGTGGATTCCTTCCTGGGTCAGATGTCGAGCTTGCAGTCGCCGACGGCGGCGGTGATGCAGGTCTGGACGGGTTCGTTCGGGCTGTCGTACTCGTCCCCGTTGCGCAGGTCGCGCACCTTGCCGGAGATGAGGGTGAGCGTGCAGGTGTGGCAGATGCCCATCCGGCAGCCGAACGGCATGCCGATGCCGGCCTCCTCGCCGGCCTCGAGCACGGTGGTGGCGCCGTCGACCTCGACGGTCTTGCCGGAGTTCTGGAACGTGATCGTGCCACCCTCGCCCCCCTCGCCCCCGAGCTCGAGGGAGAAGCGCTCGAGGTGCAGGCGGTCGGCGGCGTCGTTCTCCTCGTAGTGCTCGGTGATCGCGTCGAGCATCGGAGAAGGACCGCAGGCGTAGGTCTCGCGCTCGCGCCAGTCCGGACAGATCGTGTCGAGGTCGGACAGCTGGAGCATGCCGTCGGTGTCGGTGTGCAGCCGGTGGAGCGTCAGCGCGTCGTGCTTCCGCTCCATCTCCTCGAGCTCCTCGCGGAAGATCATCCGCTCCTGGGTGGGCGAGGAGTAGTGCATGACGACGTCCGGCATGGTGCCGCGTCGGTCGAGGGTGCGGAGCATCGCCATCACCGGCGTCACCCCGCTACCACCGACGAGGAACAGCATCCGCGGCGGAGGCGGGTCGGGGAGCACGAATTCCCCGTCGGGCAGGGCGAGCCGGACGATGGTGCCGGGCTCGAGCCCGCTGACGAGGTGGCTGGAGAGCTTGCCCTCGGGCATCGCCCGGACGGTGATGGTGATCGTGCCGCGCTTGCGCTCGGGCGGCGAGCTCACCGAGTAGGAGCGCCACTGGAACCGCCCCTCGACCTGCACGCCGATGCCGACGTACTGGCCGGGACGGTGGTCGTAGCGCCAGCCCCAACCGGGCTTGATCACCAAGGTGGCGGCGTCCTCGGTCTCCGGGACGACCTTCTCGATCCGGCCGCGCAGCTCGCGCGCGCTCCAGAGCGGGTTGAGGAGACGGAGGTAGTCGTCGGGGTGGAGCGGCGTCGTCAGCTTGGACGCCGACCGACGCACGCGCTCCCACGGAATGGTGCTCGCCATGTCCCTAGAGAACAAGTGTTCACTGAGGAGTTCAAGACGGATGAGGACTGGTGAGTTGGGTAGCCGGGTCAGCGCTGGGGCGGGGGCAGCGCGTCGGTGGCCTCGAGCTGGCCCATGCCGGTGACCAGCAGCAGGTCGACCACGATCGACCGGAGCTGGGCGAGGATCGCGTCGCCCGAGAGATAGGCGCTGCGCTCGACCAGACCGGTCCCCTGACCGACGGACAGCACCAGGTCGCGCGCGGCCTCGGGCATCCGGTCGCCCGCGAGCTCGGCGGCGATCGCGTCGACGGCGATCGCCAGGTCGGCGGTGAGGTCGGCGTACGACGACGGCAC
>NZ_JACEFC010000151.1:0-1870 GCF_014180715.1 Nocardioides stalactiti
CGGGGGGGGGTCGGAGGTGAGGCCGTCGGCGTCCGCGGGGACCAGGAAGCAGGAGATGCCGCGACCGCCGTCGTCGGAGGTGCGGGCCATGACCTTGTAGAAGTCGGCGTGCCCGCCGTGCGTCGTCCAGGCCTTGGCCCCGGAGATCACGTAGTCGTCCCCGTCGCGCACGGCCTTGGTGCGCATCGCCGCCGGGTCGGAGCCGGCGTGGGACTCCGAGAGGCAGTAGGCGCCGAGCAGCTCCCCGGACAGCATCTCCGGGAGCCACCGCTGCTTCTGCTCGTCGGTGCCGCTGTGGAAGAGCCCGAAGCAGCTGAGCGCGTGGACGCTGGTGCCGACCCCGACGGCGGCCCACGCCGAGGCGATCTCCTCCACGACCTGGAGGTAGACCTCGTAGGGCTGGCCACCGCCCCCGACCTCCTCCGGGTAGGGCAGGCCGAGCAGCCCGGCGCGGCCGAGGGTGCGGAACACCTCGCGGGGGAACCTTGCCGTACGCTCGGCCTCGTCGACGTGGGGGCGCAGCTCCTTTTCGACGATCGTGCGCGTGAGCTCGATCAGGTCAGCCGACTCGTCGGTCGGCATCATCCGGTCAGCAGGCATGTGCGTCTCCCCTCTACGGTCACGACTGACTGTAGTCAGCGTTGACTGTAGATGGCAAGGTACCTGCTGTGAGCCCGAGGACGACCACTGCAGACGGTCTCAGCTACGGCGACTACGAGGGACGTAGCCGGGCGACCCAGCAGCACGTCCTCGACTCGGCGGTCGAGGTGCTCATCGAGCTCGGCTACAGCGGTGCGTCGACCCTGAAGATCCAGCAGCGGGCCGGCGTGAGCCGCGGACGGCTGCTGCACCAGTACCCCGACCGGGACACGCTCCTGATGGCCGCGGTCCAGCACATCGCCGAGGCCCGGGTGACCTCCTCGATGAGCCGGGCCGAGTGGCCGGCCGAGCCCGGGGCGCGGATCGACGCGGCGATCGACACGCTCTGGTCGACGTACCACCACGGGTACTTCTGGGCGGCCACGGAGCTGTGGCTCGCGGCCCGCTCGAACCCTCGGCTCGCCGAGGCGCTCGCACCCAAGGAGCAGGCGCTCGGCGCCGCGATCCGCGCGGCGATCGACGACATGTTCGGCCCCGCCCTCACTCGGAAGCCGCGGTACGTCGACCTCCGCGAGGTGCTCAACACCAGCATGCGCGGGGTCGCCCTCACCTACGCCTTCGACCCGCGTGACCCCTCCGGCGACCCGAACCTGCGCACCTGGAAGGCCCTCGCCCGGCGCGAGCTCGGCGTGCGGGGCTGAGCGGGCACTTTCGCCGTTCGGCAACGGGGAGCCTCTCGAGGTGCAAGAGTCCCGAATGTCCTAGACGTATCTCCCGCGTCGTTCCGGGCTGCGCGGCTGACCCTCGGAGTCCCCCCATGTCAGCTCGCCGGCGACCGTCCGACGCACTCATCGTCGCGGTCGCTCTCGCCGCGTTGGTCCTCCAGGGCTCCGTCGGCGCAGCGGTCGCGGTGCCACCGCCGCTGGGCAGTCCCTGCACGATCAAGGGCACCCCGGGCGACGACGTCCTCAACGGGACGCCGGGCTCCGACGTCATCTGCGGGTTCGGGGGTGACGACGCGATCAACGGTCTCGGCGGCGACGACCTGATCCTGGGCATCGAGGGCGACGACGTCCTCGACGGTGGCGCGGGGGCCGACGACGTCCGCGGCGGGCCCGGGATCGACACGATGTCGGGCGGCGGCGGTGCCGACAAGCTGTACGGCGGCACCGAGGCCGACACCATCGACGCCGGCGACGACGTCGACCGCGTCGAGGGCGGGGCCGGCGACGACACGGTCCTCGGTGGCCTCGGCGTCGGCCGGGTCTTC
>NZ_JACEFC010000151.1:1883-8503 GCF_014180715.1 Nocardioides stalactiti
GGCGTCGACCGGATCTTCGGCCAGGGTGGTGACGACGAGCTCCGGGGTGGCGACGGCGACGACCTCATCCAGGGGGACGTGGGCGACGACGAGATCTTCGGCGGCGCCGGCCAGGACACCATGAACGACCGCGACGGCGCGGCGTACGTCGACCAGATGCACTGCGGCGACGGCACCAACGACCGGGCGTTCGTGGACTCCTTCGACGTCGTCGATCCCGACTGCGAGCGCGTCGGCGTCCTCGACGCTGCCGCGCCGGTGGCGGTGGCGGACGCGGTGACCGTCGGCGAGGACTCCGGGGTCATCGCGATCGCGGTCATGGCCAACGACACCGACGCCGACGGCGGTCCGCGCCGGATCGCATCGGTGACCGCGCCGACCCACGGCACCGTGACGGTCAACGCCAACAGCACCCGGGCGCGCTACCAGCCGGCTCCCGACCACTGCACCGACCCGCCGGGCACCACGCCGGTCACGTTCACCTACACCCTGACGCCGGGCAGCTCGACCGGGACGGTCGCGGTCACGATCACCTGCGTCGACGACCCGGTCAAGGCCAGGAACGACGCCAGGACGGTCAACGAGGACGCACCCGCCACCACGCTCAACGTCCTGGTCAACGACGACGCCGGCGACCACGGGCCGATCTCGATCGACTCCGTGACGCAGCCTGCGGACGGCACCGTGGCGATCACCAACGGCGGTGCCAGCCTGACCTACGAGCCGAACGACGACTTCTGCAACACCCCTCCGGGCACCGAGCCTGACTCCTTCGACTACGCCCTGGACCCCGGTGGTGACACGGCGACGGTCGACGTGAAGGTGAACTGCCAGCCCGACGCGCCGATCGCGCGCAACGACAGCGCGGCGGTCGCTGCGGAGGACCCGGCGACGACGATCGACGTGCTCGCCAACGACACCGACGCCGACGGTGACCCGTTCGCGATCGACGTGGTGACCCAGCCGGACAACGGTACCGTCGTGAAGACCAACGCCGGGGCCGACCTGACCTACGCGCCGGACCCGGGCTACTGCAACAACCCGCCTGGGACGACGCCCGACACGTTCACCTACACCCTCTCGCCGGGGGGAGACACGGCGACCGTCAGCGTCACGGTGACCTGTGCGGTCAACGACGACCCGGTGATCGCCCAGGTAGAGGGCGCCGCCCTGGCCTACACCGAGGACGACCCCGCGACCCCGGTCACGGCGACCGCGACGGTCAGTGACGTCGACTCCGCGGACCTCGGCGGCGGCACGCTGACGGTGGACCTCGCCGGAGGCACCGGCCAGGCGGAGGACCGGTTGGCCGTCCGCGACCAGGGCACCGGGGCGGGGCAGATCGGCGTGGCCGGATCCGACGTGACGTTCGGTGGGACGACGATCGGCAGCCTCACGGGCGGCAGCGGCACCGATCCGCTGCTGATCGGGCTCGACGCCGACGCCACTCCCGCCGCGGTCCAGGCGCTGGTCCGCAACATCACCTACCGCAATGCCTCGAACTCGCCCGTCACCGCCGACCGGACCGTGCGGTTCGTCGTCACCGACGGCGACGGCGGCACCAGCACGGCCGTCAGCCGCGACATCACCATCGCCGCGACGAACGACGCGCCGATGATCGACGACCTCGAGGAGACGGCCCTCGCCTACCCGGAGAACGCGGTGGCGACGCCGGTCACGGCGTCCGCGACGGTGAGCGACCCCGACTCCGCCGGCTTCGAGACCGGCACCCTGACCGTGAGCCTGTCGGCCGGAGGTCAGCCCGAGGACCGGCTCGAGATCCGCAACCAGGGCACCGGCGCCGGCCAGATCGGGGTCTCCGGAGCCACTGTCACCTTCGGCGGTACGACGATCGGCACCGTCGCCGGCGGCAGCGGTACGACGCCGCTCGTGGTCACCCTCAACGGCAGTGCCACCCCGGCCGCGGTGGAGGCGCTGGTCCGCAACGTCACCTACCGCAACGTCTCGGAGAGTCCCTCGGCGGTGAACCGGACCGTGAGCTTCGTGCTCACCGACGGCGACGGCGGCACCAGTGCCCCGGCGACGCGGGTGGTCGCGGTCGCCCCGCTCAACGACGCCCCGGTCCTTGCCGCGATCGAGGGCACCACCCTCGCCTACACGGAGAACGACCCCGGCATCCCGGCGACGGCGACCAGCACGGTCGGCGATGTCGACTCGGCCAACCTCGACACCGGCACCCTGACCGTGAGCCTGTCGGCCGGAGGTCAGCCCGAGGACCGGCTCGAGATCCGCAACCAGGGCACCGGCGCCGGCCAGATCGGGGTCTCCGGAGCCACCGTCACCTTCGGCGGCACGACGATCGGCACCGTCGCGGGTGGCAGTGGCACGACGCCGCTCGTGGTCACCCTCAACGGCAACGCCACCCCCGCAGCGGTCCAGGCGCTGGTCCGCAACGTCGCCTACCGCAACGTCTCGGACAACCCGGTCACCAGCAACCGCACGGTGCGGTTCGTGCTGACCGACGGCGACGGGGGCACCAGTGCCGCCGTCACCCGCGCCGTCTCCGTCTCGCGGGTCAACGACGCACCGGTCATCTCCTCGCTCGAGGGCACGGCGCTCGCCTACCAGGAGAACGCCGCCGCCACCCCGATCACCGACAACGCCCTGGTGACCGACGCCGACTCCGACAACTTCGACACCGGCACGCTGACCGTCGACCTCCCGGTGGGCGGGGCCGCCGAGGACCGGCTCGAGATCCGCAACCAGGGCACCGGCGCCGGGCAGATCGGCATCTCCGGTGCGGACGTCACCTACCAAGGCGCGCCCGTCGGCACCTTCACCGGTGGCAGCGGCACCACCCCACTGGTCGTGACCCTGCGGCCCAACACGAACCCGACCATCCTGCGCGCGATGGTCCGCAACATCACCTACCGCAACGTCTCGGACACCCCGTCGACAGCCAACCGCACCGCCCGGTTCGTGCTCACCGACGGCGACGGTGGCACCGGTGCGCCGGCGACCCGCGTGATCAGCGTCGCTGCGGTCAACGACGTACCGGTGCTGGCAGGCTTCGAGGCTGCCGCACTGACCTACGCCGAGAGCGACCCGGCCACGGTCATCACGTCCGTCGGTGTCCTCACCGACGTCGACTCCGCCAACTTCGACACCGGCACGCTGACGGTCGACTTCTCTGCCGGCGGCCTGGCGGAGGATCGGCTCGAGATCCGCAACGTCGGGAACGGTCCCGGGCAGATCGGGGTGTCGGGCAGCACGGTCAGTCGCGGTGGTGTCTCCATCGGCACGTTCGCCGGCGGCAGCGGTACGACGCCGCTGGTGATCACGCTGGACGCCGACGCGTCGCCGTCGATCGCCCAGGTGCTGATGCGGCACATCACCTACCGCAACGTCTCCGATTCGCCGAGCACCGGCAGCCGGACGGTCCGGTTCGTGGTGACCGATGGTGACGGCGGGACGAGCGCGCCGCGCACCCGGACGGTCAACGTCTCGCCCACCAACGACGCCCCCGTGATCGGTGCGATCGAGACCGCCGCCCTCGGCTACACGGAGAACAGCGCCGCCGTGCCGATCACCGCGACCGGCACCGTGACCGAGCCCGACGTGACCGACTTCGACACCGGCACCCTCACCGTCAGCTACTCCGTCGGCGGGGACTCCTTCGACCGCCTCGAGATCCGCAACCAGGGCTCCGGTACCGGCCAGATCGGGGTGAGCGGCTCCACGGTGTCCTACGGTGGCCTGGCCTTCGGCACCTTCACGGGCGGCAGCGGTACGACGCCGCTCGTGATCACGTTCAACAACTTCGCCACGCCCTCGCGGACCCAGGCGCTGGTCCGCAACATCACCTACCGCAACCTCGCCGACAACCTGGCCACGCTGACCCGGACGGTCCGGTTCGTGCTCACCGACGGCGACGGAGGCACCAGCGCCCCGGCAACCCGCGCGGTGACCCTCACTGCGGTCAACGACATCCCGGTCGTGGCCAACGTCGAGACCACCACGCTCGCCTACACCGAGAACGGACCCGCGACGGTGATCACCGCAGCCGGCACGGTGAGCGACCTCGACTCCGCCAACTTCGGCGGCGGCACCCTGACGATCGACTACGCCGCCGGGGGGACTGCGGACGACCGGTTGGAGATCCGCAACCAGGGCACCGGCGCCGGCCAGATCGGGGTCTCCGGGAGCAACGTCACCTACCAGGGCGCGACCGTCGGCACCTTCGCCGGCGGCAGCGGGACGACACCCCTGGTGATCACGTTCCAGAACACCTCCACCGCGACGACCACGCAGGCGCTGCTCCGCAACATCACCTACCGCAACGTCTCCGACACCCCGTCCACGGTCGACCGCACCGTGCGGTTCGTGCTCGATGACGGCGACGGCGGAGCCAGCACCCCGGACACCCGGGTCGTCACGGTCGCCTCGGCCAACGACGCCCCGGTCCTGGCGGCGATCGAGAGCACCGCTCTGATCTACCGGTTCGGTGAGTCGGCCAAGGTGGTCACGGCGTCCACGACCGTGGCCGACCCGGACAGCGCCAACTTCTCCGGCGGCAGCCTGACGGTCGACCACGCTGCCGGAGGCCTCGCCGAGGACCGGCTCGGGATCCGCAACCAGGGCTTCGGTACCGGGCAGATCGGCACCGGCACGACCGGCGTCTTCTACAGCAACGTCCAGATCGGGTCGTTCGCCGGCGGCAGCGGGACCACGCCGCTGGTGATCACCCTCAACGCGAGCGCCACCCCGGTGGCGGTCCAGGCGCTGGTCCGGAACATCACCTACCGCAGCGTCGCGTCGGAACCGACGCTCGGCGACCGGACGGTGCGCTTCGTCCTCACCGACGGCGACGGGGGCACGAGCGACGCCGTCACGCGGGTGGCGACGGTCTTCAACGCCACCCCGGTGCTCACCCCCGACAGCGGTGCGTTCGAGTACCTCGAGGGCTCGCCGGACACCACGCTGGAGGCGAGGGTCAGCCCGGGCATGCTGCTCGACGACCCCGACGACTCATACATGACCGGCGCGACCGTGAGCCTGAGCCCGTACGTCCCCGGCGACCGGCTGAAGCCGTACCAGCTGCTGGAGAACGGCACGGAGGTCTTCGACACGACGACCGGCGTGCTGACCTTCACCGGGGTGAGCACGGACCTGATCTACCAGGGCATCCTGCGCTCGGTCAGGTTCTCCAGCACCCGGGAGCACTTCCCGGAGTCGAGCATCACGGTGACCTTCCGGGTCAGTGACGGGAGCTCGTGGTCGGCGCCGGTGTCGCGCACCATCAACTTCACCAACGTGAACAGCCCGCCGCGGCTCGCCGACGCGAGCGCGAGCTCCTCCTACACCGAGCAGTCCGCCACCTCCGCCCTCGTGACCCCCGGCCTCGTCCTGACCGACGCCGACACTGCGACGACGTCGTCGGCGACGGTGACGATCACCAGCCCGGTGGCGGGGGACACCCTCACCTTCACCAACCAGAACGGGATCACCGGCAGCTTCGCGAGTGGGGTACTGACCCTGACCGGGACGACGAGCACGGCGAACTACCAGGCGGCCCTCCGGTCCGTCGGTTTCCGCAACACCACCAGCGATGCGCCCCTCTCCAGTCGGTCCTTCGTGGTCCGCGCCAACGACGGCTCCCTGAACTCCACCGGCCTGACGCGGACGATCTCGATCACCCAGGTCAACGACGCGCCCACGATCTCGGACGGGTCGGCGAGCACGACCTACACCGAGCGGACCACCTTCGGTTCGTACGTCACCCCGAGCCTCGCGCTCGTCGACCCGGACAGCAACATCATCACGGGCGCCACGATCACCATCACCGGCCCGCTCGCCGGTGACGAGCTCGTCGTCGACGCGGCCGGCGGGATCACGGGCAGCTTCGCCAACGGGGTCCTGACCCTGACCGGGTCGGTGTCGCGAGGGAACTACGCGGCCGTCCTCAGCACGGTCCGGTTCCGCAACACCACCAACCACGACCCGGGGCTGAGCCGCACCTTCACGATCCGGGTGACCGACGGCGCCCTGAGCTCCAACGATCTTGTCCGGACGATCAACATCACACCGAGCTAGCTGGGGCGTGTCGTCCTAGGGCCTCGTCAGCTCAACAGCTCGGCGATGCGCGCAGCCGCGCGACGGGCACCGTCGGTCTCGACCGGTCGGTACGAGACCTCGCGGCCGATCTCCTCGGCGATCGCCTCCGCGATCGACTCCGGCGTCGACTCGTCGTAGTCCATCCGTTTGCCGGCGCCGTACTGGTCGAGGCGGTGGCTCACGTGGAAGCTCTGCTCGAAGTGGTGCCGGAGCGGGAAGTAGAGGAAGGGGCGGCCCGCTGCCGTGAGCTCCATCGACGTCGTCAGCCCGCCCTGGACGACGGCCAGGTCGCAGGCTGCCAGCTGCCGGTAGAGGTCGGGGACGTAGGAGTGGACCTCCAGGCCCGGGACGTCCGGCAGCGTGGTTCGGTCGACGCGAGGGCCGGCGACCACGACCATCCGGAGCCCGGGGACCAGCTTCTTTGCGGTACCCCTCTGTTGTCAATCGCCGGTGAGGACTGGGGTCTTCCGGGGTCGTCGGGGCGCGGGTAGCGTCGGTGTTGCGGGTCCGGGAAGTGGCTGATCCGAAGTGTCGATGTGCGGGGG
>NZ_JACEFC010000152.1 GCF_014180715.1 Nocardioides stalactiti
GGCGTCTCGACCTCGAGGATCCTCCAGGCGGGCTCTGCGGCCATCGGGGCGGCCTCCACCACAGGCTGGGGGGAGACCACCAGCCCGAGGACGAGCAGGAGCGCCGAGACGGGAGCCGCCACGGCGCGCCGCACCGTGAACATGCTTCGACGGTAACCCAGCAGGAGCCCTCGTGGGCCCTTTCGGTCGACCGGATTCAGCGCTTCCGGCTGCCCTTCTTCTTGATCGGGACGTGCTCGACGTGCGGCTCGTCCGCGCCGGGCTCGACGGGGACCTCCGCAGGCTCGACAGCGCCGTCCTCGACGGGCGTGCCGATGTGGCCGACGACCGGCTCGTCGCCGGCGGCCAGCGGTGCGTCGTCCTCAGCGGTGTCCACTGCGACGTCCTCTGCGGGCGCGGAGACGGAGGGCTCCTGGGAGGACGCCTCCTCGGCAGCCACCCCGGGCTCGGGCGCCGGGTCCGTCACCGGCTCGACCACCGGCTCCACGACCGGCTCCGCGGACTCCTCGCCGACGGCGGGCTCCTCCGCGACCGGCTCGTCGACCGGCTCGTCGACCGGCTCGTCGACGGAGACGGGCACGGCGACGATCTCCGGCTCGGCAGCCGCGGACGGCGGACCGGCCGGCCGGCTGGCCGCACGGCGGCGGGTACGGGTGACGACGGTCGTGACCGGGGCGTCGGGCTTCTTGTCCTCGACCGGTTCCTCTGCAGGCTCCTCGGCAGGCGCGACCTGCGCAGCGGGGTCCGCGGCGGAGGGCCGCTCCGTCGGCGCCTGAACGGCGTCGTCGGTGCTCGTCGGCCCGTCGGTCGGCTCGACCGGCGATCCGTCGGTCGGCCCGTCGGTCCGCTCGTCGGTCGGCTCGTCGTCCTCGGCGGACGGCGGCTTGGCCATGGCAGCGACGTCCTTCGGCGACGGCACGGCCTTGCCGGCCGTCTCGTCGGCGGGCGCGCCGCCCTTGCCGCGGCGTCGGCGGTTGCCGCTGCGCGCCGAACCGCCGTCCTCACCGCCGGCGGCCCCGCCGCCCCCGCGGCGCGACTCGACGGGCAGCTCGTGGACGACGATGCCCCGGCCCTGGCAGTGGTCGCAGTTCTCGCTGAAGGCCTCGAGCAGGCCGGTGCCGATCCGCTTCCGAGTCATCTGCACGAGCCCGAGCGAGGTCACCTCCGCCACCTGGTGGCGGGTGCGGTCGCGGCCCAGGCACTCGACGAGGCGCCGCAGCACCAGGTCGCGGTTGGACTCCAGCACCATGTCGATGAAGTCGACGACGATGATGCCGCCGATGTCGCGCAGCCGGAGCTGGCGGACGATCTCCTCAGCGGCCTCGAGGTTGTTCTTGGTGACCGTCTCCTCGAGGTTGCCGCCCGAACCGGTGAACTTGCCGGTGTTGACGTCGACGACGGTCATCGCCTCGGTGCGGTCGATGACGAGCGAGCCGCCCGAGGGCAGCCAGACCTTGCGGTCGAGGCCCTTGGCGATCTGCTCGTCGATCCGGTACGCCGCGAACACGTCGGGGCGCGCCGGCTGGTCGTCGACCGCGGGACCCGGCAGGTAGTGCTCGAGTCGCTCGGAGAGGTCGGGGGCGACGTGCTCGACGTAGCCGCGCACGGTCTCCCACGCGTCCTCGCCCTGGACGACGAGCTTGGCGAAGTCCTCGGTGAAGAGGTCGCGCACGACCTTGAGCGTCAGGTCCGGCTCGCCGTACAGGAGCTGCGGGGCGTTGCCCTTGGCGACCTTGGACTCGATGTCCTCCCAGCGGGCCTTGAGCCGCTCGACGTCGGCGGTGAGCTCGTCCTCCGACGCGCCCTCGGCCGCCGTACGGACGATGACGCCGGCGGTCTCGGGGACGATCTCCTTCAGGAGCGCCTTGAGGCGGCCACGCTCGGTGTCGGGGAGCTTGCGGGAGATGCCCGAGGTGGTGCCGTCAGGCACGTAGACGAGGAAGCGGCCGGCCAGGCTCACCTGGCTGGTCAGCCGGGCACCCTTGTGGCCGATCGGGTCCTTGGACACCTGGACGAGCACCGTCTGACCCGACTGGAGGACCGCCTCGATCTTGCGGGGCGTGCCTTCCTTGTGGCCGAGAGCGGACCAGTTGACCTCGCCGGCGTACAGGACGGCGTTGCGGCCCTTGCCGATGTCGATGAAGGCGGCCTCCATCGACGGCAGCACGTTCTGGACCCGGCCGAGGTAGACGTTGCCGATGAGCGAGGTCTGCGACTCGCGGGCGACGTAGTGCTCGACGAGGACCTTGTCCTCGAGGACGCCGATCTGGGTGACGTCCTTGCGCTGGCGGACGACCATGACCCGCTCGACGGACTCCCGGCGGGCCAGGAACTCGGCCTCGCTGACGATGGGCGCGCGACGCCGGCCGGCCTCGCGGCCGTCACGACGGCGCTGCTTCTTCGCCTCGAGGCGGGTGGAACCGGAGATCGAGGTGATCTCGTCCTCGGGCGAGCGCGGCTTGCGGACCCGGGTCACGGTGTTGGGGTCGTCCCCGTCAGCCTCGCCGCCCTCGCCCTCGCGGCGCCGGCGACGGCGCCGGCGGGAGGACGACGACGAGCCGCCACCCTCGCCCTGCTCCCCGCCCTCGGCGTCGTTCTCGTCGTCGTCGCCCTCGGCGTCGTCGGCGGCCTTGGCCTGGCTCTTGCCCTGCTGGTTCTTGGCCTGCTGGCCCTTCCCCTGCTGGTTGCCCGGCTGGTTGCGCTGCTGGTTGCGCTGCTGCTGCGGCTTGGACTGGCCCTCGGCCGCCTCGCCCTCAGCCGCCTCGTCGCCCTCGTCGGCGCCGTCGACCTCGTCGTCGTCCTCGTCGCCCTCGGTCGCACCTGCGGCGCCGGCCGGCTTGCGGCGGCGCCGGCCGCCCCGGCGACGGCGGCGGCGCGCTGCGGAGCTGGTGCCCTCGCCCTGCTCGCCGTCCTCGCCCTCGGCGTCCTCAGCGTCTGCAGACTCATCGTCAGCGCCCTGCGGCGCGGCGTCGGTGTCCTCGGCCAGCGAGGCGTCGGCCCGGGTGGTGGTCTTCTTGGCCGGCTGCTGACCAGTCGCCTTCTTGGCAGGCGCCTTCTTGGCCGCCTTCTTGGCCGGAGCCTTCTTCTCAGGAGCGTCCTCAGCAGCCTCAGCGTCCTCAGCAGCCTCAGCGTCCTCAGGGGCCGGCTTGGGCGCGGCCTTCGCCTTCGCGGCCTTCTTCGCCGGAGCCGGGGCCTGGAAGAGCACGGCCGCGCCCGCGGCCGGCTGGGCCGCGGCCTCGTCGGTCGTCCCTCCGGTCGCCTCCGCCTCGGCGGGCGTCTCGGGAGCCGCAGCCGTCTTCTTGGCCGCCGCCTTCTTGGCGGGACTCTTCTTCGCCGGCGCCTTCTTGGCGGCCGCCTTCTTGGCGGGAGCCTTCTTGGCCGCCGCCTTCTTGGCGGGCTTCTCGGCCGGTGTGTCGTCGGACGACGTCGCCGGGGTCGCCGGGGTCGGGTCCGCGGGGGTGTCGACGCTGTCGAAGTCGTCGATCGGGGTGTCAGCCATTGCGCTGCTCCTCCACCGGCCCCTCACGAAGGGGCCGGGTGTGTGTCAGTCGCCGTCCATCCCGGAGCCCGGGGTGGCGACGCAAGCCTTCAGGGGACGACACCCCCCGCGGGAGCGTCACTGGTGGCTACGGCCTGCCCGCCGCGGTCGCGTGGGAGGGATTCCCATCCCTTTGTCGGATCGCTGTCACCGATCCGGCACCCTGCGTCGCGGTCTGGCGAGGTCGTGACCTCCACCGTGCCGGACCCGTCTGCTTGCTACGGAACCGGCGAGAACGTCGTCGGATCGGGTCCCGAGCTCCTCCTGGAGGAGGCCTCGAGGGGCCGATCTGTGGCGAGTATCGCACAGGGGCCCAGGGAGGCCGGTATTACGACGCTCCGCCGCGCGCCCGGCGTCAGGAGCCGAGCGGGTCGCCGACGGTGCCCGTCGACTCGTCCAGCGGACCCTGAGCACGGCGGGTGAGGAGCGCGGCGGGCGGGGTCAGCCCGGCCGCCTCGGCGAGGCCCGACAGGACGTCGTCGGGTCGGACGGCGGGCACGGTGTGCCGCAGCACGAGCGCCAGGGCCGGCTCGCCGTCGACCTCGGTCGCGACCAGTGAGACGACAGCGGCGCGGCAGTCGAAGCTGCGCATCCCCTTCTTGGTCATCCGCTCGACCAGCACCGACTCGGTCGCGAGGAAGGCCACGACCGCGGCCTCGACCGCGCTCGGGTCGGCACCACGGAGCTCGACGATCCAGTCACTGGCCACCAGCAGGTCGCTCAGCGAGCCGCCGGGCGACTCGGCGATGGCGGCCACGTCGAGGCCCTCGGGGAGCGCTTCGTCCAGCGCGCGGCCGATCTCGTCGGGATCACGTCGCTCGGCCAGGCCCAGCTCGAAGTACTCCGCCTCGCTGGCCGCGCCGGTCGGCGACGCCCCCGCGTAGGAGATGCGCGGGTGGGGGTGGAAGCCGGAGGAGTAGGCCATCGGGATGCCTGCGCGGACCACAGCGCGCTCGACGGCCCGGCTCACGTCACGGTGGCTGGTGAACCGCAGCCGGCCACGCTTCGCGTAGCGGATCCGGAGCCGCTGGACGGGCGGAGCCTGCTGCTCCGGCTGCTGACGACTCATTGCTCGATCAGCTTCGTTCGCTCACACGCGAGCCTTCGGCTGACACCCCGACGTGGGCCGGCGGGCAGGCTCCGGCCGCGCAGTTCGCTCACGGGGGCCGATCCTAGGTCAGGAGAGCCGTGCGCTCCGCATCTGCGGGGAGGCGTAGACGTTGACGATCCGCAGGCCGTCGAGCCAGGTCGTCAGCCGCTCGGCCTCGGCGTCGAGGGCGGCGACGGCCTCGGCCCCGACGTCGTGGCGCAGCAGCACCCGGACGACCGCGTCGGCGTCCTGGACCCAGCAGCCGACGACCCGTCCGTCCCACCAGGCGGTGTTGCCGGCGTTGCCGTTGGAGTCGAAGAGGTACGGCGTGTCCGCCGGATCGAGGTAGAACGCCCGCTCCTTCCAACCCATCACGGTCGGGTCGAGCGTCGGGAGCAGCGCGGCCCACGGGGCGGCGGGTGGCTCCGGGTCCACGTCGTCGGCGAGCACCCAGCCCGTCCCGCCTCCGTCGAGGCCCACCTCGACCGCGCCGACGTCGACCAGCGCCCGCCGGACCGCGGTCTTGGTCGCCCCCAGCCACCACACGATGTCGTTCTCGGTGCCGGGACCGAACGTGCCGAGCCAGCGGCGCACCAGCTCGGCGTAGCCGTCGGCCTCGCTCGTCACGACCGCCTCGTCCGGCCCGAGCCAGTGGTCGCGGCGCACCCAGCTCGGCTTGTTGAGGCGCCAATGACCGGCGTTGCGGCCGCGCACGACCTGACCCTCCGCGCCGAGGGTCGTCATCACCCACGCGCCGATCGGGAACTCGCCGCCCCACTTCTTCTCCGGCGCGCCGAGGGCGAACCTGCCCTCGAGTGCCGGCACGAGCTCCCGCAGCTCGCGCGTCGTACGCCCGACGCCGTCGCCCAGGACCGCCAGCACGTCGGCGGACGCCGCCGCCACCCACGCCTCCGGGTCGGCGGCGAGCCCGGCCTGGGTCACCCACTTGACCACCTGGTTGCGCTGCTGGACTGCCACCCGGGCCGAGGCGCTCCCCCACGCCGCGGGGAGCAGGTCGCGCGGGAAGACGAAGAGGGTGCGCCGCATCGCGAGCTGCTTGACGAGGGTGCGCCGGTCGTAGAGCGCCGCGTCGACGTCCTCGACCGTCACGCCGGGGACGCGAGCCCACAGGGCCAGGTGGACGGTGGCCGCCTCGGTCGCGTGGAGCACCGTCATCGCGCGGGTCGCGGCCTCGACGTCGGGGAGCCCGTCGAGCAGTCCGTGCCGGCGGGCGAGCCGGGCTCGGCGCTCGTCGTCGTGGAGGGTGCGCATGCGCCCATCGTGGCTCCCGGCACGGACATCGGGCACCAATGCGCACCGTGGAGGGCGGGTTGGGCCTAGGCTTCAGGCCGTGAGCACCCCTTACGGCAACGACCCTTACGGCCAGCAGCCCCCCAACCCGTACGGCGGCGGTGGCGCTGGCGGCGCCTCGTTCGGCGGCGCCGGAGGCGGCGGCTTCCAAGAGCCCGCGAAGACCGACGGCGTGTCCGTCGCGGCGCTGGTCCTCGGCCTGCTCTGCTGCACGTCGCCGATCAGCCTGGTCCTGGGCTTCGTCGGCCTCAAGCGCACCAAGGGCGGACAGCGCAAGGGCCGCGGCATGGCGATCACCGGCCTGATCCTCGGCATCCTCGGCGTGCTGATGTACATCGGCCTCGGCATCGCCCTCGCCGCCGGCGTCGCGTGGTTCGACTCGCTCGTCCAGCCCGACGAGGCCAAGGTCGGCCAGTGCATCGACGTGGACGACGACGACGACAACGCCGTCCTCCTCTACGAGAAGGAGTGCAGCGAGGACCACGACGGCGAGATCGTCGCGGTCGCCGAGGTCGACGACGAGAACCGCGACACGATCAGCAACACGATGGCGGACTTCTGCGCCACGCTCGTGTCGCCCGAGGACCTGGTCAAGCTCAGCGAGGTCGAGGGCCTGGAGTTCGCGGCGGTCATCGAGGACCCCGAGGACGTCAGCAACGGCGACCACCTGGTCTGCTACGTGACCAGCGACGACAAGCTCGACAAGAAGCTCCTCTGAGAGCCCGCACCCAGGAACGATGAGCAACCCCTACGGCCCGCCGGGCTCCCCTGACAACAGCGAGCCCGGCGAGCCGTCGCTCTACCCGCCCTACCAGGGCAACCCGTACAGCGGCGGCAACCCGTACGGCGGCCCGGGGGCTGCGGGCCCGGCGGCTGCGCCCGCCGGCCCGACCGGTCACGGCGTCGACGCGGTCTCCATCACGGGCTTCGTCCTCAGCCTGACCTGCTGCCTGAGCCTGGTCGGCATGATCCTCGGCTTCGTCGGCCTCAGCCGCACCAAGAACAACGCGCGCTCGGGCCGGTGGGCCGCCGTCTCGGCCATCGCGATCGGTGCCGTGGGCACCCTCGCCGGCGCCGGCCTGCTCGCGTTCTTCATCTGGTTCGGCACCTCCACGGTGTCCACCGGCAGCGCCGACGTCGGCCAGTGCGTCAACGTCGACGACTTCAACGGAAGCAACGACGCCACCCTGTTCAAGAAGGACTGCGACGAGGCGCACGACGCCGAGATCGTCGTGACCGGCGACTTCGACAGCGACCAGGTCGACCTGTTCGACGACGGCGGCGCCGAGGCCGTCTGCGTGCCCGAGCTCGACACCGAGTACCTCGAGGCCTTCCAGAACGGCGGCTACGACCTCGACATCGTCTTCGAGTCGCAGGAGCCCGACGTCAACGAGGAGTTCCTCTGCTTCCTCGAGCTCGCCGACGGCGACGATCTCGAAGAACCGATCGTCGAGTAGCAGGAGACCTCTCGGGATGAACGACACCCCACCGGGCGGCCTGACGCCGCCCGGACCTCCGCTGGAGCCTGAGCCGAGCCAGCCCGCTCCCCCGGCGCCCCCGGTCACCGGCGGTCTGTCGGTCGACGACTGGATCGCAGAGCAGGCGGCCCGTCCCCCGCAGCCGGCGCCACCCAACTACGGTGCCGCCCACGGGACCTCCTACGGGCAGTACGCCACAACGACGAGCGCCGCGGGCACGGACGCAGGACTCGGGTGGACGGCGTTCGGGCTCGCGCTCGTCGTCTGCATCCCGCTGCTGCCGCTCGTCGGTGGTGTCCTCGGTGTCATCGCACTGGCCCGGCAGCGGTTCCGGCCGCGCTGGCCGGCGGTCGCCGCGGTGGTCATCGGGCTGCTGGGCAGCGCTGGGCAGGTGGCCCTGGTGACGAACGACGACTTCCAGGACGGCTTGCGCGACGGGGTGAACGAGTCGCTCGAGGCCGACACCGAGGACGCCCGACGCTCGGGCGACCCCACGGAGGTGAACCCGTTCAAGCTGCGCCGGGGCGACTGCGTCGACGACCCGGCCAGCGTGAACCTCGAGGGTGACGAGGTAACGGTCCGCGCCACCGTGACCCTGCTGCCCTGCAAGGAGCCGCACGACCTCGAGGTCTTCAAGGTCTTCCAGCTCCCCGAGGGCGACTTCCCGGGACAGAAGGCGATCGACCGGGCGACCGCACGTTGCTTCCCGGCGTTCACCGAGTTCGTCGGCGTCGGCTATGCGCAGTCCGAGCTCGAGATCTACTTCTACTTCCCGACCAAGCGGTCCTGGGACCTGATCGGCGACCGAGCCATCAGCTGCTTGGCGGGGCTGCCCGACAAGAAGGTCCGCGGCTCGCTCGAGGACACCGAGCGCTGACGCCGACGCCATCGAGGACCGCCACGCGACGGTGTCGGCGGCGGAGGTGCTGGGCCGCACCGGTTGAGAGGGCCTACGCTGCGGTGCGTGGCTCAGGACCCGTACGGCGGCAGCGGCGGCTTCACGCCGTACGAGCCCGACGCGACGCCCGAGTCAGAGCCGGCTGACGGCGGCTCGGGC
>NZ_JACEFC010000153.1 GCF_014180715.1 Nocardioides stalactiti
CACAGGGGCACCTTCTTGCGCTTGGTCAGGTTGGCGAGCAGGCCCTCGCCGTTGGCGCTGAGCTGGAGCCCCTCCTCACCCTTCTTCGGGGCGCGGGTGAACAGCGGCGTCTGCAGCAGCTTGGCGGCGTCGAGGTCGAACACGTCGCCCTCGTTGACCACGACGCCCGACTCGACCAGGGCGTAGGCGGCCTCGGAGCCGAGGCCCTCGATGTCGAAGGCCCCGCGGCTGGCGACGTGGTAGACCCGCTCGTAGACCTGCGCCTTGCACGCCACCGTGTTGGGGCAGCGCAGGTCCTTGTCGCCCTCCTTCTGCTCGGCCAGGGTCGTCCCGCACGACGGGCACTCCGTCGGCATCACCCACTCCGGCAGGCCCTCGGGGCGCAGCGCCAGCACCGGTCCGAGGATCTCGGGGATCACGTCACCGGCCTTGCGCAGGATGATCGTGTCACCGGGCCGCACGTCCTTGCGCTTCACCTCGTAGGCGTTGTGCAGGGTGGCCCGCTCGACGGTGGAGCCGGCGACCTTGGTCGGCTCCATCACGCCGTACGGCGTGACCCGGCCGGTCCGGCCCACGTTGACGCGGATCTCGAGGAGCTTGGTGTTGACCTCCTCGGGCGGGTACTTGAACGCGATCGCCCAGCGCGGTGCGCGGCTGGTCGAGCCGAGCCGCCGCTGCAGCGCGACGTCGTCGACCTTGATGACGACGCCGTCGATCTCGTGCTCGGTGACGTCGTGACGGTGCTCGCCGTAGTAAGCGATGAACTCCTTGACCTCGGCGAGCGTCGGCAGCACCCGCACCCGGTCGCTCGTCGGTAGTCCCCAGGCCCGCAGCGCCTCGTAGGCCTCCGACTGGGCGGCGGGCTCGAAGCCCTCGCGGGCGCCGATGCCGTGGCAGACCATGCCGAGGTCGCGGCTCGCGGTGACCTTCGGGTCCTTCTGGCGCAGCGAGCCGGCGGCGGAGTTGCGCGGGTTGGCGAACATCGGCTTGCCGGCCTCGACGAGGGACGCATTGAGCTTGTCGAACGCCGCGATCGAGAGGAAGACCTCACCGCGGACCTCGAGCAGGTCCGGCACGGGGTAGCCCTCGGTGGCGGTGAGCCGGTCGGGGACGTCGGCGATCGTGCGGACGTTGGGCGTGACGTCCTCGCCGGTCCTGCCGTCGCCGCGGGTCAGCGCCCGGACCAACCGGCCCTTCTCGTAGAGCAGGTTGATCGCGAGGCCGTCGACCTTGAGCTCGCACAGGAGCGCCGCCTCCGCCGCGCCGTCACGGGCGACCCGTGCGTGCCAGGCCTCGAGCTCGTCGTCGGAGAACGCGTTGTCGAGGCTCTCCATCCGCTGCAGGTGGTCGACCGCGGTGAACTCGGTCGAGACCGCGCCGCCGACCTTCTGGGTCGGGCTGTCCGGCGTACGGAGCTCGGGGAACTCCTCCTCGAGCGCCTCGAGCCGACGCAGTCGGACGTCGAAGTCGTTGTCGGACAGCGTCGGGTCGTCGAGGACGTAGTAGCGCCACCGGGCGTCGTCGACCTCCTGGGCGAGCCGCTGGTGCTCCTCACGAGCCTCGTCGGTCGGGCTGTCGGGAACCACACCGGAGGCCGTCTCGCTCATGGGGACATCTTGCCTGTCACAGCCGACAGCCCGGCGGTGTCCCCTGGTCGACGGACGATCCCCAGGAAAGGACTTGCACGAAACGAAACCGTTCCGTACTATCTAATGAAACGAAACCGTTCCGTTCCACTTGATCGAGGTGCTCCGCATGTCCCCCACTCCGAGCCAGACCGGCGAGGCGCCGGCTCGCCCCCGGGTCGAGGGCGAGCGCGAGCAGGAGATCCTCGACGCGACGCTCGACACCCTGGCCGAGGTCGGTTACGACCGCCTGACCATGGACGCCGTCGCGACTCGGGCCAAGGCGTCGAAGGCGACCCTCTACCGCCGGTGGAACAGCAAGGCTCAGCTCGTCATCGACGCGCTGATCTCGCAGAAGGAACCGATGAACCTGCCCGACACGGGCACCCTGCGCGGCGACCTGGTCGAGGCGTTCTGCGGCCTGGGCGGCCTCACCGACCAGCACCAGCTCGCCATCCTCGGCAGCGTCATCACCGCGATCGGTCGTGACGAGGAGTTCGCCGAGGCCTTCCGTCGCGACTTCATCGGTCCCAAGAAAGCCCTGTCGACCGAGATGTTCCGCCGCGCACAGGCGCGCGGGGAGATCAAGGACGACCTCGATCTCGACCTCATCGCCGCGGCACTGCCCGGCATCGCGCTGCACCGCACGTTCCTCCTCGGGGAACCCCCGACCCCTGAGCTGATCGCGAAGATCCTCGACCAGCTCATCCTGCCGGCCGTCATCCGCGGCTGACCCACCACGAAGGAAATCCACTCATGACCGACATCGAGTCCCTCGACGCCGCGGGGGCGAACTCCCCGGACGCGCCCGAGGCGGAGAAGAGCAAGGTCCCCCACGCCGGGCTCGCTCTCGTCCTCATCCTCACCGCCCAGCTGATGGTCGTCCTCGACTCGACCATCGCCAACATCGCGCTGCCCTACATCGGCGCCGACCTCGGCATCTCCCAGGCCAACCTGACCTGGATCGTGACCGGCTACGCGCTCGCCTTCGGCGGCCTGCTGCTGCTCGGCGGCCGGCTCGGCGACCTCTACGGACGACGCCGCCTCTTCATCACCGGCCTCACCGTGTTCTCGATCGGCTCGCTGCTCGGCGGTCTCGCCCAGAACGAGGCCCTGCTCCTCGGCTCGCGCGGCCTGCAGGGCGTCGGTGCTGCGCTCGCCGCACCCGCTGCACTGGCCCTGATCACCACCACGTTCCCGGCCGGTCCGCAGCGCAACCGGGCGATGGCGGCGTACGCCACCATGTCCGGCATCGGTGCGGCCATCGGCCTGATCCTCGGTGGCTGGCTCACCGGCCTCGACCAGCCGCTCGGCGTCGACGGCTGGCGGCTCACCTTCCTCATCAACGTCCCGATCGGCCTGCTCGCCGCCTTCGCCGCCCCGCGCGTCCTGAAGGAGTCGGACAAGCACAGCGGCTGGCTCGACATCCCCGGCGCCATCACCGGCACCCTCGGTCTGCTCGGCATCGTCTTCGGCCTCTCCCGGGCCGGCGAGGAGGCCTACGGCTGGGACCACGTCCAGACGATCACCGCGCTCGTCGCCGGTGTCGCCCTGCTGGTCACGTTCATCGTCATCGAGTCGCGGGTCGACCACCCGCTGCTGCCCATGCGGATCTTCGCCAACCGCACCCGGGCCACGAGCTTCGTCGCGATGATGATCGCGCCGGCCGCGATGTTCTCGATGTTCTTCTACCTGAGCCTGTTCATCCAGCAGATCATGGGCTTCAGCCCGCTCGAGGCCGGCTTCGCGTTCCTGCCGTTCTCCTTCGGCATCGTGATCGGCGCGGCGTTGTCGTCCAACCTCGTCAGCCGCATCGACCCGCGCTACCTCGCCGGTACCGGCACCCTGCTGGCCGGCACCGCGCTGTTCATGTACTCGCGGATCGAGGTCGACGACAGCCCCTCGGCCATCCTCGGCGCCCTCGGCGCCAACGAGGCGCTCGGCTCCGGCGTGAACTACTGGACCCAGCTGTTCCCGTTCATCCTGCTGATGGCGATCGGCATGGGCATGGTCTTCGTGCCGCTGACCCTCACCGCGGTCCACCACGTGCAGGCCGAGGACTCGGGCATCGGCTCCGGCGTGCTCAACACCATGCAGCAGGTCGGCGGGGCACTCGGGCTCGCGATGCTGAGCACGGTGGCGCTGCACTTCACCAACAACCGGGCCGACGAGATCGCCGGTCCGCTGAAGGAGGGGTTCGCCCAGGCCGGCATCGACCCGTCGACGCCCGTCGCGGGCGGCACCTCGACGCTGTTCGACATCGGCATCTTCCAGGGCAGCTTCACCGCCGGCGGAAGTGCAGCGTTCCTGGTGGGCGCGTTCATGATGGTCGCCGCGTCCGCGGTGATCTGGATCTTCCTCGACGTCAAGCACACCGAGCTGGCGACGGACGCCGCTGAAGGCCCTGTCCACGTCGGCTGATCCCGACGGACAGGAAGGCCGGGTCGACCTCTCGGGGTCGGCCCGGCCTTTCCGTCTCCCTAGGACTCGTCCCGGTGGGCGTCGGACCCGTCGACCGCGCGCGCGACCGCGGCGCTGAGCTCGAGCGCGCGCCGTGCCCACGCCAGGTCGGCACCGGCGAGACCGCAGGCCGGGGACACGACCAGCCGCGTCGCGCCGACGGACGGGTCGAGGCCGACCAGGTCCAGCCAGCGCAGCACCGACGTCACCAGCGTCGTGACGCTCACGTCGTACGGCGCCTGCGTCGGGACGATCCCCAACGCGACCGTCTCCCCCGCGTCGAGGGCCTCGGCGAGCGGGTCGTGCCCGTCGGCGCCGACGAGCGACAGGTCCACCGCCAGTCCGGTCGCGCCGGCACCCCGGAGCAGCGCCAGCGGGGCATCGGCAGCGCAGCAGTGGACCCAAGCCTCGGCACCGGCGTCCCGCGCGGCGTCGAGCACCCAGGCGAGCGACTCGCTCGCCTCCGGCGGGTGGACGGTGCGGTGCCTGCCGAAGCCGGAGGCGGTCGGGACCGCGCCGCTGAGGACGGCCGGGAGGGCGGGCTCGTCGACCTGGACGATGATCCGGTCGGCGCCGGGGACCCGGCGGCGTACGTCGGCGACGTGGGCCGCAACCCCCATCGCCAGGGCCTGGGCGAGGTCCCGGCGCGCGCCGTGGTCGGCGAGCACCTTGTCGCCGCGCGGTCGTTCGACGGTCGCGGCGAGGGTCCACGGGCCGGCGACCTGGGTCTTGAAGGGACCGGAGTACGCGGACACCTGCTCCTCGACGGCGTCGAGGTCCTGCGACAGCAGGCTGCGGGCGCGACGCTGGTCGATCGCGGGGGCCCCCGACGTCCCGGTCAACCGCCACCCGGCGGGCTGGAGGTCCGCGTCGAGCTCGGTGACGAGACCGACCGTGCGACCCACCATCCCGGCGGTCACGCCACGCCCCGGGACCTCGGGGACGAACGGGATGCCGGCACCACCCAGCTCCCCGAGGACGATCCGGAGGGCCTCGTCGAAGTCGCGCTGGTCGGTCCCCGGGAAGGAGCCGACGCCGGTGGCGAGGGTCATGCGGGTATCCGTTCGGTGGCAGTGATCGTGGCCGAGCCGACGACGCGCGTGCCCTGGTAGAGCACGGCGGCCTGGCCCGGGGCGATGCCGAACGCGAGGTCGGTCAGCTCGATCTCGACCGAGCGGCCGTCGTCGGCGACCCGGACCCTTCCCCGGTGCTCGTCACCGTGCGCGCGGAGCTGGACCGTGACCTCGGCGGTGGTCCCGGAGGCCAGCGGTGCGCCGCACCAGCGCGGCCGGTCGGCACGGATCCGCTCGACCGCGAGCCGCTCCCGCGGTCCGACGGTGACGGTGCCGGAGACCGGCTCGATGTCGAGGACGAAGCGCGGCTTGCCGTCGGGGGCGGGCGTGCCGAGCCGCAGGCCCCGGCGCTGCCCGATCGTGAACGCGAAGGTCCCCTCGTGCTCGCCGAGCACCTCGCCGGTCTCGTCGACGATCGCGCCGCCGTGGTTGGGCGCCCGGTCACCCAGCTTCTCCCGCAGCCACCCCGCACTGTCGCCGTCGGCGACGAAGCAGATGTCGTGGCTGTCGGGCTTGTCGGCGACCAGCAGGCCCCGCGCGGCGGCCTCCCGTCGTACCTCCTGCTTGGGGGTGTCGCCGAGCGGGAACAGCGAGTGCCGGAGCTGACGGTCGTCGAGGACGCCGAGGACGTAGGACTGGTCCTTGCCGTGGTCGACCGCGCGGTGCAGCTCCACTCCCCCGTCGGCCGTCGTGTCCAGGCGCGCGTAGTGACCGGTGGCGACGGCGTCGAAGCCGAGCGCGAGCGCCCGGTCGAGGACGGCGGCGAACTTGATCTTCTCGTTGCAGCGCAGGCACGGGTTGGGCGTCTGACCCGCGGCGTAGGTGTCCATGAAGTCGACGACCACGTCCTCGTGGAAGCGGTCGGACAGGTCCCAGACGTAGAACGGGATGCCGATCACGTCGGCAGCGCGGCGAGCGTCGTTGCTGTCCTCGATCGTGCAGCAGCCGCGCGCGCCCGACCGGTAGGACTGCGGATTGCGCGAGAGTGCGAGGTGGATGCCGGTGACGTCGTGGCCGGCCTCGACCGCACGGGCGGCGGCGACCGCGGAGTCCACCCCGCCCGACATCGCGGCGACGACCTTCATCGGACGGCTCTCACGCGCGGGCCGCACGAGCGCGCTCGACGCACGGCGGCAGGGCGGCCACGACGGTCTCGACGTCGGTGGCCGTGCTGGTGTGGCCGAGCGAGAACCGCAGCGAGCTGCGCGCCGCATCGGCGTCGCGGCCCATCGCGAGCAGGACGTGCGACGGCTGCGGCACCCCGGCCGAGCAGGCCGAGCCGGTGGAGCACTCGATCCCCCGCGCGTCGAGCAGCATGAGGAGCGAGTCGCCCTCGCAGCCGGGGAAGCTGAAGTGCGCGTTGCCGGGCAGCCGGTCGACGGGGTCGCCGTTGAGGACGGCGTCGGGCAGGACGGCCTGCACGGACGAGACGAGCTGTTCCCGCAGCCCGGCCAGCCGGGACGCGTGGGCGGCCTGCTCCTTCACCGCCAGCTCCACCGCAGCGGCGAAGCCGGCCACGGCCGGGACGTCGAGGGTGCCGCTGCGGACGTCACGCTCCTGGCCGCCGCCGTGCACCAGCGCGGTCAGCTCGAGCTCACGTCGTACGACGAGGGCGCCGACACCCAACGGACCGCCGACCTTGTGTCCGGAGATCGTCATGGCGTCGATGCCCGCTGCTGCGAAGTCGACGGGCAGCACCCCGAGCGCCTGCACGGCGTCGCTGTGCACCGGGATGCCGTGGGTGGAGGCGACCGCGACCACCTCGGCGAGCGGCTGTACGGTGCCGACCTCGTTGTTGGCCCACATGACGCTCACCAGGGCGACCGAGGCGGGATCGCGCTCGATCGTCGCGGCGAGCGCAGCGGTGTCGAGCCGGCCCTCGGCGTCGACCGGCACCAGCTCCAGGACGGCGTCCTCGTGGTCGGCCAGCCAGTGCAGCGGGTCGAGGACCGCGTGGTGCTCGATCGCGCTGGCGAGGACCCGGCGCCGGGCAGGGTCCGCGGCCCGGCGCGACCAGTACAGCCCCTTGACCGCCAGGTTGTCCGCCTCGGTGCCACCGGAGGTGAACACCACCTCGCCGGGACGGCAGCCGAGCGCCTGCGCGATCGTCTCCCGCGACTCCTCGACGACGCGGCGGGCACGGCGGCCCGAGGCGTGCAACGCGCTGGCGTTGCCGATGTCGGCGAGGTGCGCCGTCATCGCCGCCACCGCCGCCGGGACCATCGGTGTGGTCGCGGCGTGGTCGAGATAGACCGTCCCCCGGCCTTCAGCGTCGTTCATGGCGCCTCCCAGGGTACGGCGCGCCGCAGCGGCGTGCCGAACCAGAGGCGGTGACGCGGACTCGGGTCAGCTGACGACCTGGACGGACGCCAGGGTGCGCGACTCCCCGCGCCGGACCGCGCAGGTCAGGTCGGTGGACACGCCGCCGCCGGCCAGACCACCGCGAGCGGTGGCCGTCGCGGTGAGCCGCTTGGCCACCTTGACCGCGAACGTGCCCGTCTGCTCCGGGGTGAAGGCTGCCGCCCGGCCGGTCCCCCGCAGGGTCATCCCGCCGCTGGCAGGCACGTCCGTCTCCGGCACGCGGAGGTTCTGATGGGCCGCCGGATGTCGCCGACGGTGTAGGACGCGCGCCCCTGCGCGGACACCGTGTCGATGTTGTACTGGCGCATCACGTCGACCATGTCTGCCGGGACCTTGATCTTGAAGGTGATCTGACGGCCCGGCACCTGGACCCCGCGACGGACCTGGTCCGGGATCGTCACCTCGATCCGCACCCCGCTGTTGCCGCTGCCGAACGAGGACGAGCAGCGGTAGCCGATCGTCTTGTCCACCTCGGTCGCGTGGGCGGGCGTCGGCCCCGCGAGCAACGAGAGGACCGCGGACAGGAGGACCGTGAGGGCGAAGGCGCTCGAACGACGAGACATGAGGGGAAGGGTACGTCGCCGTCCCAGCACCGGCGTAACGTCGCAGTCATGCTCCCTCGGACCGCAGCAGCCCTCGTGACCCTCTCGACCTTCGCGCTCACTGCGCCCGGCAGCCCGGCAGGGGCCACCGACAGCGCCGACGGCGCGGCCGACCGCGCCGGAACGCCGCGGTGGGTGCAG
>NZ_JACEFC010000154.1 GCF_014180715.1 Nocardioides stalactiti
CCTCTCCTAGACTCTCCCGTGACATGAGCACGACGACCGCCGGCCGCCTCTCCTGGGCGGTCGCGAGCCCGCCGGCGGCCGCCGTGGTGCTGGCCTTCACCTGGGGCACCCACCCCGGCACAGTCGGCAACGTCGTCGTCGGGGTCGCGCTGGTGGCCGCCGTGCTCGCCGCTGTCCACCACGCGGAGGTCGTGGCGCACCGCCTCGGCGAGCCGTTCGGGTCGCTGCTGCTGGCGGTCGCGGTGACGATCATCGAGGTCGGCCTCATCGTCACCCTGATGGCGACGGGCAAGGGCGACACCTCGACCCTCGCCCGCGACACGGTCTTCGCAGCGGTGATGATCACGATCAACGGGATCGTCGGCCTCGCGCTGGTGGTGGGCGCGCTGCGCCACCACCTCGCCGTCTTCAACCCCGAGGGCACCGGGTCGGCGCTGGCCACCGTCGTCGCCCTGGCCGGCCTGACGCTCGTCGTCCCGAGCTTCACCACGAGCGCTGACGGGCCGGTCTTCACCGGCTCCCAGCTGGCGTTCGCCGCGGTCGCGTCGCTCGCGCTCTACGCGATGTTCGTGGTCACCCAGACGGTCCGGCACCGGGACTTCTTCCTGCCGGTCACCCGGCCGGGCGAGCGCGGGCCGGTCGACGACGACGGCGACGGGCACGCGGACCCGCCCTCGGGACGCGAGGCGCTGACGAGCCTGGCGCTGCTGAGCCTGGCGCTGGTCTGCGTCGTCGGCCTGGCCAAGGTCGAGTCCTACGCGATCGAGGACGCCGTGTCCTCGCTGGGTCTCCCCCACGCGGTCGTCGGTGTCGTGATCGCGCTGCTGGTGCTGCTGCCGGAGTCGATCTCCGCGGTCCGCTCGGCCGTGCGTGACCGGGTGCAGACCAGCTTCAACCTCGCCTACGGCTCGGCGATGGCCTCGATCGGCCTGACCATCCCGGCGATCGCGGTCGCCTCGATCTGGCTCGACGGCGAGCTCGCGCTCGGCATCGACCCGCTCCAGCTGGTGCTGCTGGTCCTGTCGGTGCTGGTGTCGGTGCTGACGGTCGTGCCGGGTCGGGCGAAGCCGCTCGCCGGCGGGGTCCACCTGGTCCTGTTCGCGGCGTTCCTCTTCCTGTCGGCGGCCCCGTGAGCGCTCGACGTACGACGCGCGTGGCCGCGTCCCTCGCCGTCGTCTGCCTGCTCGGTCTGAGCGGCTGCCAGGACGACGCCGCGACCCCGTCCGACGACCCCGACCGGGTGGTGCTCGAACCGCCGGCCGACGGCGCCGGTCACACGCACGCGCCGGGCCAGGACGACCCGACGACGGTCGGCGACGGGACGACCACGAGCGCGGGCGGCTACCGGCTCGACGGCGTCCGTCTCCCCCGTGGCACCGACGGTCCGGGCGGCCTGTCCTTCCGCGTCCTCGGCCGCGACGGCCAGCCGCTGCGCGACTACACCGAGGAGCAGACCAAGCTGCTCCACCTCTACCTGGTCCGCTCGGACCTCGCCGTCTTCCGGCACCTGCACCCCACGATGGCCGCGGACGGCACCTGGTCGGCGCGCGCCGACCTCGGTTCCCCGGGCGACTACCGGCTGATCGCCGACTTCGTCCCGGCCGGGACGGAGAGCACGGTGATCCTGGGGGCGGACGTGACCGTCCCCGGCCAGTGGCAGCCCGACCGGGAGCAGCCGACCGGCGACGACGGCGTGCTGAAGGTGCGCGTCGACGGTTCGGGCACGGTGGGGCCGGACGGGCGACTCCGGCTGGTGGTGAGCTCGCTCGACGACCGGCCGGTCACCCTCGGCAGCTATCTCGGCGCGGCCGCCCACGTGTCGGGCTTCCGCACCGACGGCGACGACCCGCGCGGCCGGACGTTCGTCCACGTGCACCCCTACGGCGCGCCGGAGGACGGTGAGGACGGTACCGTCCTCACCTTCCACACGACCTTCGAGAAGGCCGGCGACTACCGCTTGTTCGTCCAGGTCCGGGTCGGTGGCCTGTTGCACACGGTGCCGGTCACGGCCCGGGTCGCCGGACCGTGACCGGTCGGGTCAGCTGATCGCGACGTCGTCGATGAAGAACGAGGTCGCGAGCGAGGAGTCCTCCTGGCCCACGAACCGCAGCTCGACCGTCTTGCCGGCGAACGCGTCCAGGGACAGCGTCCGCTTCACGTAGCCGACCGACTTGTTGAGGTTGCTGTACGTCGCAAGGGTGGTCGTGACCCCGCCCGAGATCACGCGCACGAAGAGCCGGTCGAAGGCGGTCCCCTGACTGTTCTCCTGCGTGGTGATCTTGGTGTAGAAGGTCAGCACGCGCCCAGCACCGGCCGGCACCACGATGCCGGTCTGGCCGAGCATGTCCGACGCCACCGAGCCGTAGCCCTGGAGATAGGTCTGGCAGCGTCCCACCCGCGGCGTCGGCGCGGCGTCGAGGCACTCGATGGTGTCCTCGATGCCCTTCCAGATCCCCGGGCCGGACTCGAAGCCGGGCTGGCGCACCGGGTTGGCGGACGCGGGCGGCGCCGGTGAGGTGTTCGTGCTCGCGAACTTGGAGTACAGCAGCTTGTTGGGTGACCCGGCGCCGAGGTTGGTCACCACGTTGTTCGTCGCGCTGTTGCGCACGGCCGAGGTCACCTGTGCCGGGGTCGCTGCCGGGTTGGCCTGCAGATAGGTGGCGACGACGCCCGCGACGTGCGGGCTCGCCATCGAGGTGCCGTTGATGATGTTGAGCTCGTTGTCGGAGCCGATCCACGTCGAGAGCACCTGGGAGCCCGGGGCGAAGAGGTCCAGGCAGGTGCCGAAGTTGGAGTACGACGCCCGCGCGTCGGTGTAGGTGGTCGCTCCCACCGTCAGCGCGTTCGGTGCGCTGGCCGGGGAGACGCCGCACGCATCGACGTTCTCGTTGCCGGCGGCGACCACGAAGCTCACGCCGTCGGCGATGGCGTTGGCGACCGCGGAGTTCACGGCTGCGGAGAAGCCGCCGCCGAGGCTCATGTTGGCGACGGCTGGCTTGCCCGGCAGGTGGTGGGCGGCCACGAAGTCGATGCCGTCGATGACGCCGGCGTTGCTGCCGCTGCCGTCGCAACCGAGGACCCGCACCGCGACCAGCTTGACCGCCTTGGCGACGCCCCACTTGCTGCTCCCGACCGTGCCGGCGACGTGGGTGCCGTGGCCGTTGCAGTCGTTGGCACCCTGGCCGTCGGCGATCGCGGTGAAGCCGTGGCTCGCTCGGGTGCCGAACTGGGTGTGGGTGATCCGGATGCCGGTGTCGATGACGTAGGCCGTCACGCCTGCACCGGTCTGGTCGTAGTGGTAGCTGCGGTTGAGCGTCTTCGACCGCTGGTCGATCCGGTCCAGGCCCCACGACGGGTCGTACTGGTCACCGAAGGCGGTGACGACCCGGTTGGGCTCGATCGCGGCGACCCGAGGGTCGTCCTCGACCGCCGCGAGAGCGGCCGCCGGGAGCTTCGCGGCGAAGCCGGTGAGCGCCGCGGAGTAGTCGAAGAGGACGGTGCCGCCCTTGCTGGTCGCGACCTGGCGCATGTCGCGCACGGCGCGAGCCGAGACGCTCTGGTCGAGCGTGATGATGTACTCGCCTGCGATCACGTCCCCTGGCGCAGCGCTCGTCGCGACGCCCGGACGGGTGGGCGGCGCGGCGGCCGCTCCTGGATCAACGAGGCCGGCCAGGCCACCGCCGACGAGGACAGCAGTGGCGAGCAGGGCTGCGCGGGAGCGGACGCGGGTCGTGAGGTGCATGGAGTGATCTCCTGTGCGAGTGGGAGCGCTCCGGGGTCTGCTGGCCCGGTGCTCCTCGCATCGTCGCACCGCGAGCGCCATCGTGCTGGTGCTTCGGCGAAGACGAGCGGCCGGCTCAGTCCACGTCGACCGCCAGCGTCGTCACCGGGTTCTCGAACTCGTCGACGCGCAGGCTCACCTGCACCTCCCATTCCCCCGCCGTCGGGAAGCTGACCTCGGCGAGGTAGGTGCCGACCCCGGTCGGCACCACCGGGACGGTGCCGAGGTCGACGTCGCCGCCGCGCAGCGACACCTCCGGCCGCGCGTGCAGGTCGACCGGTTCGCCGGCCTGGTCCTGGACCTGGACCGTGAGGGTCCGTTGCCGCCCCGTCGAGGCGTCGAGGACGGCGAGGACCTGGAGGTCGCCGACGATCGTCCGCGCGACGCCGCTGACCACGGGCGCGGAGGCGACCTCCGGTTCGTCTCGGGGCGGCTGCTCGACGAGGAACCCGGTGACGCCGAGGAGGACGACGAGCAGCGACGCCTCGACGGCGACCACCCGTCGTACGGCGTAGGAGGCGCGGCGCCGCGCCTCGTGCGGGCCAGCGAAGACGCGGGGCAGCAGCCCGAGACGGTTCCAGGCCGCGACCGCCCCGACGAGCAGCGCGATCCCGACCTTGACCAGGAGGAGGCGGCCGTAGGTGGTGTCGACGAGCCCGCTCCACGAGCCGAGGATCCGCCAGCCGAGCAGCGCCCCCGCGCCCGCGAGGACGAGGAGGAGCGAGGCGGCGACGGTCGAGAACCGGCTGAGGAGGAGCGCCGCGTCGCGTTCCCGGCCGGCGAGCGAGGACAGGGCCAGCACCAGGCCGACCAGCCCACCGAGCCACACCGCGCCGGCGCTGAGGTGCAGGGCGTCGGTGAGCACGAGCAGCGACACGGGCTCGTAGGCCCGGGTGTGGCCCACGAGGGCCGGGGACCAGACGGCGAGCGCCGCGCCGACGTCACCGGTCAGGGCCGGCGTCGCCCTGCCGGCGAGCAGCGCCGCGAGCCCCAGCCCGACGACCTGGAGCAGCAGGACGGCGAGGTCGTCGCCGACGAGGGCCGGGTCCAGCGACCCCGCCTCGACCAGCCCGCCGAGACCCGCGCCGCGCTGGTAGGCGCCGGAGACCGGCACCGCGAGCGCTGCCAGCCCGACTGCCGACGCGGCCGCCGTCCGGAGGACCCGCAGCAGGCGTCGTCGTACGACGTCGTGGAGGCGGATCCCGCGCACCGTCCAGGACAGGAAGATCGTCAGTCCGCCGGCGAGGAGCAGCGCGACGTAGGACAGCGCCTGCACCACGCTGGCGAGGGCCTTCATGCCCCCGTCGTCGGTGGTCGGTGCGTCGCGGGGCGGCAGCACCGTCTCGCTCGGGGCGCCGACGTGGAAGGTCAGCGACCCGGCGATCGGGTGGCCGTCGCTGGAGACCACCCGCCAGGCCACGACGTAGGTGCCCTCGGCCAGGTCGGCGGGGAGGTCGGCGGTGACGACCTCGTCCCGCGCGCCGGAGTCGACGTCGAGGCGCTCGCCCCGCGCGTCATAGGCCTGGATGCCGTCCTCGACGACCGCGACCGGCTCGTCGAACGTCAGGGTGACCGTCTCCGGCGCCTCCTCGAGGATCGCGCCCTCGGCCGGGTCGGAGGACACGAGCGAGGCGTGCGCCGACGCCGGGGCCGGGGCCGAGCCCACGAGGAGCCCCGCGAGGGCCGCCGACGCCAGCACACGCCTCAGCACGGTCGGTCAGGCCTTCCGGGACCGGGCGAGAGCGAGGCCGCCGACCAGGATGCCGGCGATGCCGGTGCCGAGGCCGGCGAGGGCAAGGCCGTTGCCCTCGTCGTCCCCGTCGTCCCCGTCACGAACGCCCTTCACGTCGTGACCCTCGCCGGGCTCCTCGGCGTCCTCGTCGTCCGAGGCGCCACCGTCGTGGCCCTCGGCGTCCGCGGCGGTGATGGTGACGAGCGGCGCGGGGTGCTCCAGCTCGTCCTCGTCCTGGCCGTCGGCGGCGACCTCGGTCCAACCGGTCTCGCCCTTCTCGCAGGCCTGGAGGACAGGGAACGCCAGCGTCTCGCCCTCGGCGTCCGGGAGCTGGAGCGACAGCTCGAAGGTGTCGCGGACGCCGTCGGGCAGCGGGGTCTCGGCGGTGTAGACGACCTGGTCGACCCGCTCGGTGATCTCGTTGCCGTGCGCGTCGGTGACCGGCTCGTCGAGCTGCTCCACCACCTTCTCGACCGACCAGAAGGGGTTGCGGGTCGGCGTGACCGCATAGATCCCCTCCGGCAGGTCGATCGCGACCCGGGTGGTGGCTGAGCCGTCGCACCCGTGGGGGACGCTCACGGTCAGGACGGTGTAGGCGCCTGCGGCCGTGGTGCTCGGGGTGACGGTGACGTGGGCCGAGGCTGGAGCTGCGGCCAGGGCGAGGGCGGCTGCCGCAGCAGCAGCGGGCAGGACGGTACGTCGGAGGTGCATGGGTTTCCTTGTCTGTGGAATGAGGTGGGTCGTCGCGCGCGCGGACGCCCCACCCACCCCCGGACGAGGGTCGGTCAGGCGACGGCGCCGAACAGCGGCGGCGGCCCGCGGGTCGGCAGGACGATGACGTCGCGGCCTGCCGGGAGCGGCGAGGACCGGCGAGGTCCGCACCAGGAGCGGATCGCGACCGGGAGCGCAGCGACGGCGTGCCAGCCGAGCAGGACGTCGACAGCGCGCCGGCGCAGCAGCCACACGGCACCGGCGACCAGGCCGGCGACGACGTGGGCGAGCACCATCGGCCAGCCCAGGCCGAGCACCGACCCGGTCCCCTCGGCGTGCGGGTGCGTCCCGCCACCGGCCGTGAGGGCGACGAGCCAGGCGTGGAGCACGACCTGGAGGCCGACGAGCGCGGGCAGCACGACGCGCACCGGCGCCCGGCCGCGCAGCACCAGCAGGCTGGCGCCGTACACCGCTCCGGCCACCGCCAGCAGCCAGCCGCCGGAGGGGAGCTCACCCCCGGCGGCAGTGTGCGCGACAGCGAGCGCGGTCGTGCTCTCGACCGCGGCGATCCCGGCGGACAGGCGAACCCCTGGACGGGGCACCTCGCGCAGGATCAGCACCCGGTCATTCTGCAGGACGAGGCGCAGGTCGGGGTCAGCCGACCTCCTCCTCGGCCCGCTGGATCAACGGCTTCACGATGTCGATCGCCCGGATCCGGCCGCTGGTCACCGGCGAGCCGCTCGGGTCGAACTGCAGGGCCGTCGGCAGTCCGATGAGACGGCCCTCGTTGTCGACCGCCATGCCGCCGGAGTTGCCCGGCGCGATCCGCGCCTCGGTGTCGAACTCCGAGCGAGGGCCGAGGTCGGCGTCGTTGAGGACCGTCGAGATCACACCGGTGGTGACCGTGATCGAGTCGCCAGAACCGGCGACCGCCGGGAACCCGAGCACCGTGACGTCGTCGCCCGCGCGCACGTCGGCGGACGCGCCGATGGGCACCGTCGGGAGGTCGAGCGTGCCGTCGAGCGCGGACCCGTCGGCGTCCGCGTAGATCTGGATGACCGCCACGTCGGAGTAGCCGTCGGCCTCGACGACGCGGGCGCGGTACGCCGGCGGCGCGGTGGTGTCGGTCTCCCCGTCGGTGATCGAGATGAGGAGGTAGTCGGGGTCGGCGATCGCGGCCTCCGGCCCGTACTGCTCGACGATGCCGGGCGACTCCGGGGCAGCGACGTGGGCGTTGGTCAGGATCAGCCCGTCGGACCGGATGATCGAGCCGGAGCCCGCGTAGGTGAACTGGTCGTTCGGGTCCTCGAGCGCGTGGCTCTCCCCGATGATCTTGACCGTCGCCGCCTTGGCCGCGTCGAGCTCGGCCTCGGTGAGCTCGCCGGACGACGGGGCGGACGTGTCGGTCGAGACGTCGCTCGAGGCGGCGTCCCGGTCCGGTTCGTCGTCCCCGCCGAGCAGGACCGCGGCGGTCCCGACCCCGACGACGAGCAGCAGCACGCCGACGACGACACCGCCGACGAGCAGGCGCTGGATGAGCCGACGGCGGGCGATCCGCTTCTCCTCCTCGACGGCCGACAGGATCGGCACCAGGGTCAGCTCGGGACCCGCGACCGGGTGACCGAGCCGAAGCGCCGTGCGCTCGGTGAACCGCTGGCTGGTGATCCGCCGGCCGTCGCGGAAGGTGCCCTCCTTGGACTGGTTGGTGTAGGTCCAACCGCCGGGGACGGCGCTGACGACACCGTGCATCCGTGACGCCGACGGGTCGGTCAGGACGACCGTGCAGTCGGGCAGTCGGCCGATGGTGATCTGGGCCGGGTGGCGGAAGCGGTGCTCCTGGCCCTCCGCGACGAGGAGCAGGTCGGGGCCCGAGCGCGGCGCGGGCACGAACGCGTGCTGCCCCGGCGGCCGTGGCTGTCCCGGCGCTCCGGGGGGTGGGACCGGAGCGGCCGGCTGGGCGGCGAGCACCTGGGTCTGGTCGAAGCCCGAGGGGACCACGC
>NZ_JACEFC010000155.1 GCF_014180715.1 Nocardioides stalactiti
ACCGTCGCCCCGTCCTGCGCGGCCTCCCGTCGATGCCGGTCATGGTCGGCGTCGCGGCCCTGGCGGTCTCCGCCGGCGGCGCCCTCACGACCGGCGGCACCACGCTCGTCGGCAACGACGGCCCCCCGCGTCTGGTCGCCGCCAACGCGGCCACCGGCGAGTCCGGGTCGGGCGTCTACGACGTGCTCGGCCGCTCCCCCGTCCTGAGCCGCGACTCCGAGCGCGACGCGCTCGACGACGCCACCGACGCCACACTCGTCCAGGAGGTCGAGGCGCAGGCCGAGCAGCGCAACGAGGCGCTCGAGCAGATGGCGCAGCAGGCGGAGAAGGAAGCCAAGAGCATCAACCTCAACCGTTGGTCGCTGCCCATCGCAGCCGGCGTCTACCGGTTGACGGCCGACTTCGGCCAGGCCGGCTACTACTGGTCCAGCGGCTACCACACCGGCCTGGACTTCGCGGCCCCCACGGGCACGCCGCTCATGGCGGTCGCCAACGGCGTCGTCACCTCGGTCGGCTACGAGGGCGCCTACGGCAACCAGACGATCGTGACGCTCGAGGACGGCACCGAGGTCTGGTACAACCACCAGACGTCGATGACCGTCTCCGAGGGCGACAACGTCATCGCCGGCCAGGTCATCGGCACGGTCGGCTCGACCGGCAACGTGACCGGCCCGCACCTCCACCTCGAGGTCCGCCCCGGCGGCGGGGACCCGGTGGATCCCTACGCGGCGCTCGTCGTCAACGGCGTCAACCCTTAACTGCGCGAGCGACGTCGCCCGGCGGCTCACCGGCCGACCTCGACGCCGGCTCCTACAGCTTCTCGACGGGCGCGTAACGCAGGAGCAGCCGCTTCTCGCCGTCGGAGCCGAAGTTGATCTTGGCGACCGACTTGTCGCCCTGGCCCTCGACGGACACGACGGTGCCGAGGCCGAAGCTGTCGTGGGTCACCCGGTCGCCGGGCTCGAGGACCGGGATCGCCCGGCTCGGCTTGGCCTTCGCCGCGGCGTTGGCCCCCGCGGCGGCCGAGGAGAAGTTGCGGCGACCCGCGGCCGTCGGCGCGCCGAGTCGCTGGCCGCCGTACGACGAGCCGCCGTACGACGAGCCACCCTCGTCGCCACCGAAGGACGGCCGCGACCAGCGCGTCTGGTCGGCCTCGGTCCGGCGCCAGTCGACCAGGTCGATCGGGAGCTCGGAGAGGAAACGTGAAGGGGGGTTGTGGGCCGGCGCGCCCCACGCGGAGCGGACCATCGCGCGGGAGACGTAGAGCCGCTGGCGGGCGCGGGTGATCCCGACGTAGGCGAGCCGCCGCTCCTCCTCCAGCTCGGGACGGTCCCCGAGCGAGCGGGAGTGCGGGAAGACGCCGTCCTCGAGGCCGGTGAGGAAGACGACCGGGAACTCCAGGCCCTTCGCCGTGTGCAGCGTCATCAGGGTCACGACCCCCTGGTCCGGCGGCGCATCGGGATCGTCGTCCGGCGCATCCGGGATCTGGTCGGCGTCGGCCACCAGGGCGACCCGCTCGAGGAAGTCGGCGAGGCCCGGCTCCACCAGGCCGGCGTCGACGTCGGCCGGGTCCGCACTCGGTCCGGCGACCGGGTCCTCCGCGAACTCGCGCGCCACGGCGACGAGCTCGCCGAGGTTCTCGACCCGGGTCTCGTCCTGCGGGTCGTCGGACTCCTCCAGCGACTTCAGGTAGCCCGAGCGGTCGAGCACGGTCTCGAGCACGACGTCGGGCCGCTCCCCCGCAGCGACCATCGACTGGAGCTCGGTCACCAGCGCGACGAAGCCCTCGATGTTGGTCTGGCTGCGGGTCGCGAGCCCCGGCGCCTCGCCGGCACGCTGGAGCGCCTCCCAGAAGGTGATCTGCTCGCGGTTGGCGAGCTCGTTGACGCACTCGACCGCCCGGTCGCCGATGCCGCGCTTGGGGGTGTTGAGGATCCGCCGCAGCGACACCTGGTCGTCGGGGTTGACCAGCATCCGCAGGTAGGCGAGCGCGTCACGGACCTCGCGCCGCTCGTAGAACCGGACGCCGCCGACGACCTTGTAGGGCATCCCGGTCCGGATGAAGATCTCCTCGAACACCCGGGACTGGGCGTTGGTGCGGTAGAACACCGCGACGTCGCCGGCCTTGAGCCCGGCACCCTCGAGGTCGGTGAGCTTGTCGATCTCGTCGGAGACGAAGCGGGCCTCGTCGTGCTCGCTGTCGGCGACGTAGCCGATGATCTTCTCGCCGTCGCCGGCGTCGGACCACAGCCGCTTGTCCTTGCGGCCCTGGTTGTGGCCGATGACGGCGTTGGCGGCGGTGAGGATGGTCTGGGTCGACCGGTAGTTCTGCTCGAGCAGGATCGTCCGTGCGTCGGGGAAGTCCTGCTCGAAGTCCATGATGTTGCGGATGTCGGCGCCGCGGAACGCATAGATCGACTGGTCGGCGTCGCCGACGACCATCAGCTCGGCGGGCGGGACCCGGTCCTCGTCGGTCTCCTCCAGGCTCTGGCCGCAGAGCTGGTGGATGAGGGAGTACTGGGCGTGGTTGGTGTCCTGGTACTCGTCGACGAGCACGTGCCGGAACCGACGTCGATAGGTCTCGCGGATCTCGGGGTGGGCCTGGAAGAGCCGCACCGTCTCCATGATGAGGTCGTCGAAGTCGAGGGCGTTGGCCTCACGCAGGCGCCGTTGGTACAGCTTGTAGGCCGCCGCATAGCTCTCCTCGATGCCGTTGCGGGCGTCGGCGGCAACCTCCTCGGGGTCGCGCAGCTCGTTCTTGTGGTTGCTGATCCAGTGCAGGACCGGACCCGGCTGGAAGCGCCGCGGGTCGAGGTCGAGGTCGTTGCAGACCAGGGTGATGAGGCGCTTCTGGTCCTGCGCGTCATAGATCGAGAAGTTGGACTTGAGCCGCTCGTAGCCGAGGTGCTCGGCCTCCTTGCGGAGGATCCGGACGCAGGAGGAGTGGAACGTGCTGACCCACATGATCTTGGCGCGCCCGCCGACCAGGTCGGCGACCCGTTCCTTCATCTCAGCCGCGGCCTTGTTGGTGAAGGTGATCGCGAGGATCGACCCGGGGTGCGCCTTGCGCTCGGAGATCAGCCACGCGATCCGCCGGGTGAGGACCCGGGTCTTGCCGGAGCCCGCGCCGGCGACGACGAGCAGCGGCGGGCCGGCGTGCTGGACGGCGTCGGCCTGCGGGCCGTTGAGGCCCTCGAGGAGTTCCTCGGCACCTGGCCCGCGGCGCGTCGTCCGCGGCGCTTCGGCAGGGCTCATGCCCTCGAACCCGGGCAGCGTCTGGGCATCATTCACGGCGTCACTCATGCTGCCGCCAGCCTACGGCGCACCACCCCCAGGTCGTCTGCCGGCCGACGTCGCGTGCAGCGAGGGATCAGCTGTGGACCGGCGACCAGAGGACGGCGACGCAGACCTCGACCACGGCGAGCACGATCAGCCCGGCCCACAGGCCCTTGGGGATCGACGGCTTGCGGGTGTTGGCCATGACCAGGACCAGCAGGACCAGCCCGATCCCGAACTTCACGGCGATCTTGGCGTGGTTGACGTCGCTGTCACCCGCCTCGAGGACGCCGACCAGCGCGAGGCCGGCGAGGAACGCCGTACCGACGCCGTCGCGCATCGCGCCGTTGACCTTCTTGTCCCCGTCGCCCGCCTGGGCCAGCAGGCCGCCGATGAGCGCGGCGAAGCCGAGGATGTGAATGACGAGGAGGATCAGGCGGAGCGTGTCCATGGCTGCACTCTAGAGGCGACCGACGACGACCGGTCGGGGCAGGTCGGTCAGAGTAGGCGCCGGTCGGAGGCCCACTTGGTGAGCTCGTGCCGGGAGGACAGCTGGAGCTTGCGGAGGACGGCCGACATGTGGGTCTCGACGGTCTTGATCGAGATGAACAGCTCCTTGGCGACCTCCTTGTAGGAGTAGCCGCGGGCGATCAGGCGCATCACCTCGCGCTCGCGCTCGGTGAGGCGGTCGAGGTCCTCGTCGATGTCGGCGACCTCGATCGACCCGGCGAAGGCGTCGAGGACGAAGCCGGCCAGGCGGGGCGAGAAGACGGCGTCGCCGTCGGCGACCCGCTGGATCGCGTCGACCAGCTCGGGTCCGGTGATCGTCTTGGTGACGTAGCCTCGAGCGCCGCCGCGGATGGTGCCGATCACGTCCTCGGCCGCGTCGCTGACCGACAGCGCGAGGAAGCGCGGCCCCGGATCGGCCGGGGTCGCCGAGCGTCGGATCACCTCGACCCCACCGCCACCGGGCAGGTGGACGTCGAGCAGGACCACGTCGGGCGCGGCGGCCGCGATCGCGGCGACCGCGGTGTCGACGTCCTCGCCCTCACCGACCACCTCGACGACGCCGACGCCGCTCGCCTGGAGCTCCGCGGTCACCCCGCGCCGGAACATGGCGTGGTCGTCCACGACCACCACTCGTACGGCCCTGCCTGCTGACATCGGAGTCAGTCCCCCTCGCGTTCACGGCCCAGGTGCAGGCGCACCTCGGTGCCCTCACCGGGCGTCGACCGGACCTCGGCGGTCCCGCCGTGCCGGTCCATCCGGTCGATGATGCTGCGTCGGACGCCGAGCCGGTCCTCCGGGGTGGCCTCCGGGTCGAAGCCCGCGCCCCGGTCGCGGACGAAGACGTCGATCGCGCCGGCGGTGATCTCGGCAAAGACGTCGACGCGCGGGACGCCGGCGTGCTTGGCGGCGTTGGTCGTCGCCTCCCGGGCGGCGAAGACGATGGGCTGGAGCGCCTCGACCAGGTCACAGTCGCCGACGGCGACGACGTCGACGTTGATGCCGTAGGCGTCCTCGATCTCTCCCGCCATCGCGCGCAGCGCGCTCGCGACGGTCCGCTCGTCCATCGACTCGGTCGAGAACAGCCACGAGCGCAGGTCGCGCTCCTGGGCACGGGCGAGTCGCGCGGCGTCGGCAGGGTTCTTCTGGATGAGCGCCAGCGTCTGGAGCACCGAGTCGTGGAGGTGGGCCGCCACGTCGGCCCGCTCCTGCGTCCGGACCCGCTGCTCGCGCTCGTCGCTCAGCTCGTTGGCCAGCCGATAGACCCACGGTCCGACCACGATCGCCAGGCCGCCGAGCCCCAGCAGGACGGCGAGCGTGACGTCGCGGGCCAGGCTCAGCGAGGCGCCCCGGAGCAGGAACAGCACGATCGAGACGACGATGAGGCCGACCCCCGCCGCGAGCCGGGCGTAGGACTGCCAGCCGCCGTCGCCGAGGACGATCCGCACCGGGTCGATCCGCCCGCTCGCGTCGACCCAGCGCTCGCGCTCGGCCTCGTCGGCCTGGCGCCACAGCAGGGCCACGCCGACGATCGCGATGCCGAGCGGCCACACCCAGCCGCCGGCGCCGAGGATCCCCTGGAGGATGAAAACCGCGGCGATGCCGAGGGCACCGAGGACGATGACGGGGCCGACGTCGGTGAGGCGTCGTACGGGACCCGGGCGGCGCCCGCCCCGCGTGGCGCTGTCGATCCCGGGCGCCTGCGCGCTGGTCGGCGGTCCGGCCGGCAGCATCGCCCAGAGCACGGCGTACGCCGCGATGCCCACGCCGCCGAGGACCGTGGCGACCACGAAACCCGCGCGCACCATCAGGACCGTCATCCCGAGGTGCTCGGCCAGGCCGCCGGCGACACCGCCGAGGACGGGCTGGCGCAGGTCGCGGTAGGCGCGACGGACGTCGCGAGGAGCCTGGGCTCCCTGTGCCCCCGGGGCATGCACGGTCGTCGTCATGGTGCCTCCATCGTCACACAGCGCGACGTCGCGCAGCAGCGGGAAGAACCCTGACCCGACCCCGAGACCGCGGTCCGCCAGGTGCGGGAAGATCAGGGCAGTCCCCGATGGTGCACGACGACCCGACGACCCAGGCTTGAGGCATGACCACCACCCCTCCCGAGGCACCGAGCGGCCACGAGGCGCCGCCTCCCGGCGCGGCCGAGCCCGTGTCCAGCGGTCCCCGCGTGACCCGCGAGGAGGCCAAGGACCTGGGCCGGATCCGGCGCAGCCTCAGCGACCGCAAGATCGCGGGCGTCGCTGGCGGCATCGCCCGCCACTTCGACATCGACCCGCTCCTCGTCCGGGTGGCGCTGGTCCTGCTCGTGTTCTTCGGCGGCGGCGGGATCCTCGCCTACGTCGCCGGTTGGCTGCTCATCCCCGAGGACGGCAGCGACGAGGCGACCATCCGGGTCGACCACCGCACCCGCACGGTGCTGCTCGCGATCGTCGGCGCCGTGTGTGCGCTCTCGCTCGTGGGCGACTCGTTCGGCGGCTGGAGCTTCCCGTGGCCGCTGGCGATCGTGGGCCTGGTGATCGCCGCGGTGATCTCCGGGACCCGCCCCAAGCCGCACCCGGGGCCGCTGCCGAGCAGCGGCTGGATCCCGGCCGGGACGACCGGCGAGGTGCCGGGCTCCTCGTCCGCCGCCGCGACGACGTCGACCTACCGCGGCTACGAGCCGCCCACGCCGTCGCCGTACCGGCCTCGCCCCAGCGACCCGCGCCGCCGCGGCCCGGTCCTGTTCTGGTTCACCATGGGCCTGGCGGCCGTCCTCGTCAGCCTGGTCGCGACGCTCGACCTGGCGGGCTGGGACGCCCCGCCGTCCGCCTACCCGGCCGCCGTGCTGGCCGCCTGCGGCGTGATGCTCGTCGTCGGCTCCGTCTTCGGCCGCGCCGGCGGGCTGATCTTCGTCGGCCTCGTCGCAGCGCTGGCCACGCTCGCCGCCTCGGCGGTCGAGGACATCTCGGCCGGCCAGGTCGACGCGCAGCCCACAACGGCCGAGCAGGTCGACGACCGCTACTACGTCGGAGCGGGCGAGGTCATCCTCGACCTGACCGACCTCTCCCCCGCCGAGCTCGAGGAGCTCGACGGCCGCACGATCGAGCTGGAGGCGCGCTTCGGGCACGTCCTGGTGCTGGTCCCGGAGGAGGGACTCGACGTCAACGTCCAGAGCAACGTCGAGGCCGGCGGCGAGAGCGTCGTCTTCGGCGAACGCACCGACGGCTCCCTCACCGGCTGGCACGACGGCGGCACCGACACCCGGATCGACCTGGACCTGACCGTGCTGTTCGGCCAGATCGAGGTCGAGACGAAGGAGGCAGCGTGATGAACGATCCCCACAGCACCGACCCGGAGACGACCTCGTCCGCAGCGGCGGAGACGTCGGAGCGCCTCGAGCCGAGCGGCTGGCACCCCGTCAACGTCGGCCACCTCGTGATGGGCGTCGCGTTCGTCGGACTGGTGACCGTCTGGGGGCTCCTCAGCTCCGACACCGTCGACCTCGTCGACGCCCACTGGCTGCTCCCGCTGCCCTGGCTCGCCGCAGGCGTCGTCGGGCTCGTCGCCACGATCCTGCGTGGCGTGGGACGGCGACCCGGCAAGATGTCCGGGTGGACCTGATCTCGCTGCCGGGACTCACCTCCCTCTCGGCCCTCGACCGCCCCGACCTGGTCGCGCCGCGGGTCGCCGCAGCGCTCGCGGCCTGGCCCGGTGCCGCCGGCGTGGCGGTCGTCGAGATCGATCCCGACCTCGCCGACACCGCGGCGATGAGCGCGGCCTACGACCTGCCGCTCGACGCGGGCGTCAACTGCGTGCTCGTCGCCGGCAAGCGGGAGGGCGACGAGCGGGTCGCGGCCTGCCTGGTGCGGGCCGACACCCGCGCCGACGTCAACCACACCGTGAAGCGGCTGCTCGACGTCCGCAAGCCGTCGTTCCTCCCGATGGAGCGGGCGGTCACCGAGTCCGAGATGGAGTACGGCGGCATCACGCCCGTCGGGCTGCCCGAGACCTGGCGGCTGCTGGTCGACGCCCGGGTCCCCGACGTCGAGGTGGCGATCATCGGCTCCGGCGTTCGTCGTTCCAAGCTGCTCCTGCCCGGCTCGTTGCTGGCCGACCTGCCGCGCGCCGAGGTCGTCGAGGGCCTCGCCGGATGAGGCGGCGGGTCGTCGCGACCACCCTGCTGCTCGCGGCCGGCGTACTGGCAGGGTGCGACGACGCGCCCGACCGGCCGGCAGTCGAGCC
>NZ_JACEFC010000156.1 GCF_014180715.1 Nocardioides stalactiti
TCCAGCCGCGCGGTCGTGGTCGACGCGCGTCCTCGTCCCGGCGGCATGTGGGTCGACACCTACGACTACGTCCGCCTCCACCAGCCCCACCCGATCTTCACCGCCGGCAAGATCAAGTGGCAGCTCGACGCCCCTCCCAGCCACCTCGCGTCCAAGGCCGAGGTGCTCGACCACCTGAAGCACTGCCTCGACGTGGCCCGCGCCAAGGTCGACCTCGACGAGCGCTTCGGCTGGACCTATCTCGGCCACACGGAGGGTGACGGCCTCGTGGAGGTCGTGCTCCGCGCCCCCGACGGCTCGACGCAGACGCTGCTCTCCCGGCGCCTAGTCAAGGCGTTCGGCCACCAGGTCCAGCCGAACGCGCCCCTGTCCACGACGAGCGACAGGGTCCGCAGCATCACCCCGGAGACGCTGGACCTCACCGCGGTCCGGGCGAGCGGCACCCCGGTGTGGATCGTCGGCGGGGGCAAGACGGCCATGGACACGGCCTACCGCCTCATCACCGAGGTCCCCGACTGCGAGGTCCACCTGCTCGCCGGCCCCGGCACGATGTTCTCGCGGCGCGAGACCCTCTACCCGACGGGCGCACGACGCTGGTGGGGCGGTACGCCGACGAACACCATGGTCCGGGAGATCGCGGACCGGTTCGACGGGACCAACGAGACCGAGGTCCGCGACTGGTTCGCGGCGACCTACGGCGTCAGCCCGGTCCCGGGCGCCGTGGACTACTTCGGCGCCAACCTGTCCGAGGAGGAGTCCCGGGTGATCAGCCGCGGGCTGCGGTCCGCTGAGCGGGCCTACTTCGCCGACGCGGTCGACAGGGGGACCAGCGACGCCGACGGCGTCGACGTCGTCGACCGCGTCGGCGTCGCCCGCCCGGTCCCGACCGGCACCTGGATCGTCAACTGCACCGGCTCCCTGCTGCGATCCGACCACCCCTACGAGCCCTACACCTCACCCACGGGCAACGTGCTGTCGATCCAGATGCGGTCGAGCACCTTCGGGCCGTTCTCCTCCTTCGCCGGCTACTTCATGACCCACCTGATGTTCCGCGACCTGCTGACCTCGGCTCCCCTGGTCGAGCTCGACATCGCCGGGGTCCACCGACAGGCGCCGGCGTCAGCGATCTACGCAGGGATGACCGTGGCCCTCCACAACCTGAGCGTGGCGCTGGACGTGCTGCCCAAGAAGGTGCTGCTGGACTGCGGTATCGACTACAACCTGTGGTTCCCGCCGCACCGACAGCTCGCGGGCGTCGTCACGATGCTGGCGACGCACCACAGGAAGCGCGCGCACGACCGACGCACCATCGACGCCCTCGGAACCCGGTTCGGGATCCGCAGCGGCCCGCTGGCGCAGATCACCGTCTGAATTTCGATTTCCGAGAATTCACACCGCGCGCCCCCGCGGCGCGTGACGGCGGATTCGATAACCGTCACAGGACGTTCCACTCAGGCAGTTACCATGCCTCGTACCGGTGGACAGCAGCACCCGCTGCCCACCCACCCGGACCTGGGGGAGTCGATCAATGCGCCGAGCCGTCGTACTACTGGCGGTCCTGCTGCCGTTCACCTTGCTCAACGTGCCTGCCGGCGCCTACGCGCCGGGGGGCTACGAGCCCGGCGGTGGGGCGTCCTTCAACGTCCCCGAGCCGTGGGGCAGCGAGGGCGAGAACTCCTCGGTGATCCGCAAGGTCGAGGAGGCCTTCAACCACGTCCGGCCGACCGCCAAGGACCCGCGGCCGGTGATCCTGGTCACGAACTACCTCTTCGACCGCAAGAAGAGTGCCGACGCACTCATCGCCGCGTGCCGCCGTGGCGTCTCGGTCCGCGTCATCATCGACCGCGACGTGGTCTCGCGTCCGTTCCGCAAGCTCGTCACGATGCTCAACGCCGACAACGTCCGCGACCGTGACAACAACGGCATCGCCGACAACGACCCGAGGTCCGGGCGCTGCAACCGCAGCCTGCCCGACGAGACCGGCGGCCTGCGGGTCCAGTCCGATCCCGACGCCACCGAGATCCCGGTCATGTCGCCGCGCGAGGTCACCCGCAGCATCACCGAGGACTACGGCGCCGACGTCACCTGGGGCAAGGACCGCAGCTACGTCCTCAAGTGCGCCGCCAGCTGCCGCGGCGCCGGCGGCGAGACCAACATGCACTCCAAGATCTACGCGATGTCCAACAGCGGGTCGGCCCGCTGGGTGACCATGACGTCGTCCTCCAACCTCAACGCCGGCGGCGCCAACAAGGGCTGGAACGACCTCGTCGTCATGAAGAACCGGCCCAACACGTTCGCGTTCCTCGTGAAGATCCACCGGCTGATGACCCGCCAGAAGAAGGCCGGCGGCAAGCTGGTCGAGTTCGTCGACGGGCCCTACACCACCCGCATCTTCCCGATGGTCGGCGTCGGCAAGGACCGCGACCCGCTCATGGTCGACCTGCGCAAGGTCAAGTGCACCAGCAGCTTCGGGCCGACCCAGCTCTACATCCAGCAGTTCTGGTGGAACGGCCATCGCGGCAACTACATCTGGGACCGGATCCGCAACATGGCCCAGAACGGCTGCAAGGTCCACATCATCTTCGGAGCGGTCGACAGCAGCCTGCTGTCACGGATGCGCGCGGCGCGCGCCTCCGGGCTCATCGAGCTCTGGGACAGCCGGATCGACACCAACCAGGACAGCTGCGTCGACACCCGCACCCACATGAAGAACATCGCCGTGCGCGGCACCTACGGGCGCGACCGGCGCTACTCCGGGGTCTGGACCGGCACTGCCAACTGGGCCACCGGCTCGCTCACCAAGGGCGACGAGATCACCCTCAACGTGCGCAGCGCCAGCCTCTACCGGGAGTACGTCGAACGCTGGCAGGTGGTCAAGAACCACAGCTCTCTGCGCTGGTCCCCCGGTCCGCGTGAGCCCGGCTTCGTCTGCCCCGACTAGTCCCCCGAGGAGTAGCCGGGCCGGCGGCGACGAGGGGTCGGGCCGGCCACCAGCGCGCCGATCGCAGTGGTGACCGGCACTGCCAGCACCAGGCCGATCGACGTCACCAGCGTCCGCACCACCTCCTCGGCCAGCTGCTCGGTGGAGCGCAGCTCGAGGACCGAGCGGTCGTAGACGCTGAGGAGCAGCAGGACCAGGAGCGCCGTACCGACGTAGGCGAACACGATCGTGTAGATCGTCGAGGCGATGTGGTCGCGCCCGATCCGCATCGCGCCGGCGTAGACCTGCCACCGGGACGCCTCGGGCGAGGCGGCCCGCAGCTCCCAGACGGCAGAGGCCTGGGTGATCGTGACGTCGTTGAGCACCCCCAGCCCGGCGATGACCAGCGCGCATCCGAGGAGCGAGGAGAAGTCGAGGCTCCCGGCATAGGCACGGAGCAGCCCGCCCGCATCGTCGGAGATGCCGGTGAGCCGGGCATCTGCCACGGCGATCACCCCGAGGCCCGCGGTGATCGCGACCCCGAGCAGGGTGCCGGCGAGCGCGGTGCTCGTCCGGAGGGAGACGCCGTGGGTCAGGTAGAGGACCACGAACATGATCGCCGACGCCCCCGTGAGCGCGACCCCCACGCCCGGGCTGCCCTGGAGCAGCGCCGGCAGCAGGAAGCGCCAGACGACCGCGGCACCGACGGCGAGGCCGACGAGCGCGAACAGCCCGCGCCACCGGGCGACCGCGAGGACGACCCCGACGAACAGCGCGCCGAGCCACCGGAGGGTGCCGTCGCGATCGACCGCGACGAAGGAGTAGGACGCGCGGCCGCCGTCCGTCGCCGGGACCCGCTGGAGCTCGATCCGGTCGCCCGGCGCGAGGCCGGCGTCGAGGACCTCGGGCGGCACCCGCACCTCGACCCGACGGTCGTCGACGTCCACGGCGACCAGGCCGCACCCGGCCGGTGGCGCCTCCTGGAGCGGGCACGGCTCCCCCGCTGACCGCACCTCGCCGACGGGGAACGTCACACCGTCGGCCGCGTACGGCGCGGAAGGGACGTCCGCGGCATCGCCCGACGGCCACCAGAAGAGCAGCCCGGCGACGGTCGCGATCCCGGCCAGCCCCAGCCCGGCCAGGAGCACGACCGCGGCCGGACGCTCGACGCGTACCTCCTCGTCGACCCCGGTCGGGGCCCGGTGGGCGTGGGCATGGCCCGGTCGTGACATCGGTGGCCCCTTCTGGCATGGTTTTGAGAACGGTTCTCATTCTAGATGAAAGCGAAGGTCCCCCATGCGGACACCCGTCGTGCTCGTGACCGGCGTCGACCCGGACGCGATGGCGGCGACGGCGGTCGGGCTGCAGTTCGGCCTGCCCGGCGCCGTCGCCGTCCGTCACCACATCGACGTCGAGCATCAGCTCCTCACCCGTACGGTCAGCGACCTCACCGGGGTGCTGGAGCGCCAGGATGTCGAGCTCGAGCACGCCTGCGTGCCGTGCGCGATCCGCGAGGACGTGCTGCCGACCCTGGAGCGCCTCGCGCGCGCCCGACGCTGGTCCGGCATCGTCGCGCACCTCCCGGTCGGTGCCGAGTGCGCCCAGCTGTGCACCGTCCTCGACCGGGACACCCGGCTGGCCCGCGTCCTGCGGGTGTCGACAGTGGTCGCCGCCCTCGACGCCCGCGACCCGGTGCACGACCTGCTCGGCGACGACCTGCTGGCCGAGCGCGGCCTGGAGACCTCGCGCGAGGACCGGCGCTCGGTCGGAGAGGTGCTCGCTGCGATGGTCGAGTACGCCGATGCCGTCGTGCTCGACGGTGCGGCCACGCCCCTGGGTCGAGGACTCGTCGAGGCCCTCGCCCAGCCGGAGGCGATCATCGTCGGCGCAGCGAGCGACCTCGACACCGACGTGCTGGTGGACGGCGCCCACCAGCACAGCCGGACCGCTGCATGGACGACGCCGGTGCGACGCGACAGCCTCCCGTCGGCGCGCACCGAGGGGATCTGGCAGGTGGACCTGCACGCCTCCCGCCCGTTCCACCCCGGCCGGCTGCTGGAGTGCCTCGAGCTGCTCGGGACCGGCGCCCACCGGTCACGGGGGTGCTTCTGGCTGCCCTCGCGACCCGACCGCGCCCACCGCTGGGACGGCGCCGGCGGCCAGCTCAGCATCGGCGACCTCGGGCCGTGGCGCGGAGCGGCGCCCCTCACCCGGATCGTCCTGACCGGGATCGGGATCGCGCCGGCGGGCCTGCGTGATTCCTTCGACCGGCTGCTGTGCGGAGCGGAGGAGCTCCACCGCGGCTGGCAGGTCAGCGAGGACGGGTTCGAGCCGTGGCTCGGTCCGATCCGAGGCGTCGCCTGAGTCGCTGAGCCGGGCGCGCTCCCTGTCGGGCGAAACTAGAACGCGTTACAGTTTCTCGGTGACCACGGTTCCCGGATCCCTGCAGGCCTCCTACGACGTCGTCGTCGTCGGCTCCGGCGGCGGCGCGCTGACCGCAGCGGCGCTGGCCGCCAAGGCGGGGCTCTCGACGGTCGTCCTCGAGCGCACCGCGCTCATCGGCGGCACCTCGGCGTACTCCGGCGGCGCCTGCTGGCTGCCGGGCAGCGAGGTCCAGCAGCGCGCGGGGCTGCCCGACTCCACCGAGGGGGCACGGTCCTACCTCGCCGCGGTCCTCGACGACCCGGACCAGACGAAGATCGAGGCGTTCCTCGCGCACGCTCCCGAGCTGGTCGCCGCCCTCGAGGCCGACGAGCTCATGGACTTCGAGTGGATCCCGTTCTCGGAGTACTACGACGCGCCCGGCCGGGTGCCGATGGGTCGCTCTGTCCAGCCCGCGTCGATCAGGCGCGACGCTCTCGACAGTGACGTGATGGCGATGCTGCGACCGCCCGTCGAGCGGGACCGCGTCGGAGCGGGCGGCCGGTCGACCCTGTCCGGCGGCCAGGCCCTCATCGGCCGGCTCGCGTCGATGGTGGTCCGTGACGGCGGCACGATCGCGACCGAGCACCACGTCGTCGACGTACGGCGCGACGAGGGCGGCCGGGTCACCGGCGTGGTCGTCGACACCCCCGCGGGCCCGGCGGAGGTCGCCGCAGCACGCGGCGTGATCATCGGAGCAGGCGGCTTCGAGGGCAGTGACGAGCGCCGTGCCCTGCACGGCACACCGGGTCGGGCCGGCTGGACGATGGCGCCGCGCGGCACCAACACCGGCGACCTGATCGACGCCTGCGCCCGCGCAGGGGCGGCCACCGACTGGTCCGGCGAGGGCTGGTTCTGTCCCGGCCTGGAGCACCCGGACGGGAGCGGCACCTTCACGCTCGGCTTCCGCAGCGGAGTCATGGTCGACCAGACCGGTCGCCGCTACGGCAACGAGTGCCTGCCCTACGACCGGTTCGGCCGGATCATGGCGCAGGCGCCCGAGCGGATCCCCTCCTGGTTCGTGTTCGACTCCCGCGAGGGCGGCCGACTGCCCGCGATCGCGATGCCCGAGGGCGACCCCGCCGACCACCTCGCCGCCGGGACGTGGGTGACCGCCGGCTCGCTCGAGGACCTGGCGGCAGCGATCGGCGTGGACGCGGGCGTGCTGACCGGGACGGTCGCGCGCTTCAACGGCTTCGCCGAGACGGGGGTCGATGAGGACTTCGGGCGCGGACAGGACGAGTACGACACGTTCTTCGCCGGCGGCACCGGTCCCAACAAGGCGCTGACGCCGGTCGACCAGGCGCCGTACTTCGCGGCTCGCTTCGTGCTCTCCGACCTCGGCACGAAGGGCGGGCTCGTCACCGACGCCGCCGGACGGGTGCTCGACGCAGCCGACGGTTCTCCGATCCCCGGCCTCTACGCCACGAGCAACTCGGTCGCCTCGGTCTTCGGTTCGCACTACCCGGGACCGGGGGCACCGCTCGGCGCGGCGATGGCGTTCGGGTCGCTCGCCGTGCGGGACCTGCTGGCCGACTGAGCCCGTCGCCGGCCGGTCGCTGGGGCCGGTCGGTCAGGCCTCGTCGAGGCGCTCGAGGACGGTCGCGCAGATCGCCCCGAGCTCCCGCACCTGGGCGGCGCTGAGGCCGTCGAAGACCACCTCGCGCACCAGGCCTGCGTGCCCCGGGGCGGCGGCCCGGAGAGCGGCCAGCCCCTCCTCGGTGATCTCGACGAACGCCCCGCGCCGGTCATCGGCGCACTCGCGACGGGCGACCAGGCCGCGGCCGGTCATCCGGGTGAGGTGCTTGGACAGCCGGCTCTTCTCCCACTGGAGGCTGACGCCGAGGTCGCGCATGCGGACGCTGCCCTCCGGCACGTCGGTCAGCGCGACGAGCACGTCGTAGTCCTGGAGCGAGAGGCCGTTGGTTGCCTGCAGGTCACGGCTCAGGCGTGCGAACAGCCGGGTGTTCAGGTCGAGCCACGACCGCCAGGTCCGCTGCTGCTCGTCGTCGAGCCACGGTGGTTCGCTCACCGGCCCAGTCTAGCGACTTTGGTTGACACATCCACTTCTGCGGCGTGACGGCCGTCACGCACGCCACTCCGCGGTGATGACCCGGCGTTCCGACCCGACCCGGACCGGTGCTGAATGTTCGACCAGTGACTGCGAGGATGCGGACGTGGGCGAGGCGTTCGAGAGCGAGATCCAGGCGCGGCTGCGCGACATCAACCTGGGCGGGCACGTCGACAACGTCGAGGCGATCCGGGTGCTCGACGAGGCACGGATCCAGTTTCTGAGCTATGCACCGCTGCCCGCGATCGCGGGCGATCGTCCGGGCCTGCTCCGCGCGGTGCCGGTCGGGATCACCAACCTCGTGGGCGCCCAGCGGGTCGACTACCACGCGGAGATGCGGTTCGTGCCGTTCCAACCGTTCGTGGTGCGACTCTGGGTCAGCCACGTCGGCGGCTCGTCGTTCACCGTCGCCTCCGAGCTGCGGGTCGCACCCGGTCAGGCACCGGCAGTCGTCGCCGAGACGACCATGGTCATGTGGGACCCGGCCGCCGGCACGGCCTGGCGTCTCTCCG
>NZ_JACEFC010000157.1 GCF_014180715.1 Nocardioides stalactiti
GGCCCCCCACCTGGACCGCCTCCGCGAGCGCGGTGGCAAGGTCGTCGTGATCGATCCCCGCCGGACAGCGACCGCCGACCGCTCGGACCTTTTCCTCCAGCCGGTCCCCGGGACCGACCTCGCGCTCGCCCAGGGCGTTCTGCACCTGATCGACGCGGCGGGCGCCGTGGACGAGGAGTACGTCGCGGAACGCACCACCGGCTTCGACGCCGTACGACGGTCGGTCGCCTCCTGGTGGCCCGAGCGGGTCGAGCGCGTGACGGGTGTGCACACCGACGAGCTCCGCGCGCTCGTCGACCTGCTCGCCGCTCACGAGAGGGTCATGATCCTCACCGCGCGCGGCGCCGAGCAGCACAGCCAGGGCACGGCGACCGTGCTCGGCTGGATCAATGTCGCCCTCGCGCTCGGGCTCCAGGGCAAGCCGTTCGCCGGCTATGGCTGCCTCACCGGCCAAGGCAACGGCCAGGGCGGCCGCGAGCACGGCCAGAAGGCCGACCAGCTCCCCGGCTACCGGATGATCGACGACCCCGCCGCTCGCGCCCACGTCGCGAAGGTCTGGGGTGTCGAGCCGGAGAGCCTGCCCGGCAAGGGAAAGTCGGCCTACGAGCTCTTGGAGTCCCTCGGCGACGGCGGTGGTCCGAAGGCGCTGCTCGTCTTCGGCTCCAACATCGTCGTCTCCGCGCCCCGTGCCACCCACATCACCCAGCGCCTCGAGTCCCTCGACCTGCTCGTCGTCTGCGACATGGTGATGAGCGAGACCGCCGCGATCGCCGACGTCGTCCTCCCGATCACCCAGTGGGCCGAGGAGTCGGGGACGATGACGAACCTCGAGGGCCGGGTCATCCTGCGGGAGCAGGCCGTGACGCCACCCGCGGGCGTCCGCAGCGACCTCGACGTGCTCCAAGGCCTAGCCGAGCGGCTCGGCTCGCCGGTCCCGTTCGGCACCGACGTCGAGGCGATCTTCGCCGAGCTGGGCCGCGCGTCCGCCGGCGGCAAGGCCGACTACAGCGGCATCACCTACGACCGGATCCGTGAGGAGCAGGGCGTGTTCTGGCCCTGCCCGGCGGTCGAGGACGGCCCGGTCCACCCCGGCACCCCACGCATGTTCGCCGAGAGGTTCCTTACTCCCGACGGTCGGGCCCGGTTCCTCGTCGTCGAGCACGCCGGTGCGGCCGAGCAGCCCGACGACGACTTCCCGCTGCACCTGACCACCGGCCGGGTCCTCGCCCAGTACCAGTCCGGGGCCCAGACCCGCCGGGTCAAGGCGCTCCCCGACACGGGCGCCTTCGTCGAGCTCCACCCGATGCTCGCCAACCGGATCGGTGCCCACGACGGCGACCCGGTGCTCGTCCGTACCCGCCGTGGCGAGATGAAGGCTCCCGCCAAGATCGTCACGACGATCCGCCCCGACACCGTCTTCATCCCGTTCCACTGGGTCGGCGCCAACAAGCTCACCAACGACGCCCTCGACCCGTCGAGCCGGATGCCCGAGTTCAAGGTCTGCGCCGCCGAGGTCTCCGCCTGACCCACGAACCCGCACACTTCGGTCCACGAACTTGCACACTTCGGTCCCCGAACCCGCACGGACGTAGCGGACTCGTGGGCCGAACCGTGCATGTTCGTGGGCCGAACCGTGCAAGTTCGTGGGCCGAACCGTGCGAGTTCGTGGGGGAAAAGTGAGGCGATGAGGCGTAGGTCACCCCGAGGACCAGGAGGGGTTGTGAGGGCGTGAGGAACTGTTGACCTCAGGGGGCGGGCGGGGGATCGCGACGCGAAACGTCGCCGAAGTTTCGTAGTGACATGACCTCGAGCCGCCCCGATCCCGCGCCTCGGCGGCTGGTGATCGTCGGCAACGGCATGGCGGCGACCCGGCTCGTCGAGGAGCTCGTCGCGCGCGGCGCGACCGACACCCCTGACGGCTGGTCGATCACCGTGCTCGGCGACGAGCCGCACGCGCCGTACAACCGGATCCTGCTCTCGGCCGTCCTCGAGGGCACCCACCGGCCGGAGGCGCTGACCCTCCGCAGCGCCCAGTGGTACGACGAGCACGGCGTCGACCTGCGGCTGGGTGCCCGGGTCCTGGAGATCGAGCGCGACCTCAAGGACGTCATGCTCGTCGACGGCACGATCATCGAGTACGACGTGCTCGTGCTGGCCACGGGCAGCATCCCGACCCTCCCGCCGATCCGCGGCCTGGTGCGGATGGACGGTTCGCTGCACGGGTCGGTCCACGCGTTCCGCTCCCTGCACGACTGCGAGCGCCTCCTCGCGGCCGTCACCGAGACCGACGCCGACGGCTCGCCCGTCAACCGCCGCGCGGTCGTCGTCGGTGGTGGCCTGCTCGGTCTCCAGGTCGCACGGGCCCTCGGCGGACGCGGCATCGACACCGAGATCGTCGAGGGTGGCGAGCACCTGCTGCACCAGCAGCTCGGTGAGGCGGCCGGCAAGATCCTCGCCCGCGACCTGAAGAAGCTCGGCGTCGCCGTCTACACAGGCGCCCGGGCGATCCGGCTCGCCGACCCCGCCGCCGTCACCGGCCTCGCCGGCTCGGTCAAGGTCCTCGACCCGCTGCCGACGAACCCCGGCCGGGTCGCCCTGCGCCTCGACAACGGCTTCACGCTCGACACCGACCTGGTGATCCTCACCGCCGGCGGCAAGCCGTCGACCGCCCTCGCCCGCCGGGCCGGGCTCGAGGTCCGCCGCGGACTGGTCGTCGACGACAACCTCGCCAGTGTCACCGACCCGGCGATCCACGGCCTCGGCGACTGTGTCGAGCACGCTGGCCGGGTGACCGGCTTCGTGCCGCCCGCCTGGGAGCAGGCGACGATCCTCGCGAGGATCCTCACCGGCGAGCAGGTCAGCTACGACGGCAGCCGCAACGTGGCCCGCCTCCGCGCCACCGACCTCGACGTCGCTGTCCTCGGCGACCCGGAGCAGGAGGTCCGGGGCGGCGGCGACGTCGTCGAGATGTCCAACCCGGTCCGCGGCTCGCACCGCAAGCTCGTCATCAGGGACGGCCGGATCGTCGCGGGTGCGCTCGTCGGCGACCTGAACCGGATCGGCCTCATCACCCAGCACTACGACCGGCAGACCGTCCTCGGGCCCACGGAGCCTGGCGAGCTGCTCCTCGTCGAGCGTTCGGCCGAGCCCGTCCAGCTGCCCGACGACGCGGAGATCTGCAATTGCGCCGGCGTCACCGCCGGGGCGATCCGTGCGTGCTCCTCGTTCGAGGACGCACGCGAGAACACCCGGGCCACCACCGGATGTGGTGGCTGTTCCGCGACCGTCCGCCAGCTTCTGGCCGAACGGTCCAGCCGCACCCCTGAAGGAGTCAAGTGATGGCACCGCACCTGCGCAAGCAGCTCGTCGTCGTCGGTCACGGCATGGTGGGCCACCGATTCGTGGAGTCCGCGATCTCTCGCGGGCTCACCGAGACCTACGACATCACCGTGCTCGGTGAGGAGCCGCGTCCGGCGTACGACCGGGTCGCGCTGACCTCCTACTTCGAGGTGGGCGCCGAGGCGCTGGGCTTCCTGCCCTCCGGCGCGTACGACGACCCGCGCGTCACCCTGCGCCTCGACACCGAGGTGGTCGCGATCTCGCCGCGGCAGCGGATCGTCACCCTGGCCTCGGGCGAGGATCTGCACTACGACGAGCTGGTGATGGCGACGGGTGCCGCGCCGTTCGTCCCGCCGGTGCCGGGTGCCGACCTGGACAACGTCTTCGTCTACCGGACGATCGAGGACCTCGACGCGATCCGCACCGCGTCCAAGAAGAGCAAGGTCGGCGCGGTCATCGGCGGTGGCCTGCTCGGGCTGGAGGCGGCCAACGCGCTGCACCAGCTCGGCCTGGAGACGCACGTCGTCGAGCTCGCGCCGCGGCTGATGGCCGTGCAGATCGACGACCTGGGCGGCAGGACGCTCAACCAGCACATCAACAAGCTGGGTCTCACCGTCCACACCGGCGCGATGACCGAGGCGATCCTGGCCGACAAGAAGGGCCGCGTGGAGCGGCTCGCGCTCAAGGACCGCAACCCGCTCGAGGTCGACATCGTCGTCTTCTCCGCCGGCATCCGGCCGCGGGACGCCCTCGCCCGGGCGGCCGGACTCGATGTCGCCGACCGCGGCGGCGTCCTCGTCGACGAGTCCCTGCGCTCCTCCGACGAGCACATCTGGGCGATCGGCGAGTGCGCTGCGGTCCAGGGCACGATGTACGGCCTGGTGGCCCCCGGGTACGACATGGCGGAGATCGTCGTCGACCGTCTCCTCGGTGGCGCCGGCGAGTTCACCGGCGCCGACATGTCCACCAAGCTCAAGCTGCTCGGTGTCGACGTCGCGTCGTTCGGTGACGCCCACGGGGCGACCGAGGGTGCGCTCGAGCTGACCTACCAGGACGCCGTGTCCGGCGTGTACAAGAAGCTCGTCATCAGCGAGGACGGCAAACGCCTCCTCGGCGGCGTGCTCGTCGGTGACGCGGCGGCCTACGGGATCCTGCGGCCGATGGTGGCCTCGGGCATGGAGCTTCCGGAGAACCCCGAGGAGCTGATCCTCCCGGCGTCGCGCGGCGGCCTGGAGATGGACCTGCCCGACGACATGCAGGTCTGCTCCTGCAACGACGTCACCAAGGCGCAGATCAAGGACGCCGTGTCCGACGGGTCGACCCTCAACGACGGCAGCCCGTGCACCGACGCCGCGTGTGTCACCGCGCACACCCGCGCCGGCTCGACCTGCGGCTCGTGCAAGACCGTCGTGAAGAAGATCGTCGAGGACTTCTTCACCGCGGCCGGCAGGGAGGTCGACAAGTCCCTCTGCCAGCACTTCCGGATGACCCGGCAGGAGCTCTTCGACGTCGTCGCCGTCCACGGCTACACGCGTTTCGACGACATCGTCGAGGCGCACGGCTCCGGCCGCGGCTGCGACATCTGCAAGCCCGCGGTCGCCTCGATCCTGGCCAGCCTGCTCAACCAGCACGTCCTGGACCCGGGCAACCGTCAGCTCCAGGACACCAACGACGCCTACCTCGGCAACCTCCAGAAGAACGGCACCTACTCCGTCGTGCCGCGCATCCCCGGCGGCGAGATCACGCCCGACAAGCTCATCGTCATCGGCCAGGTCGCCCAGGAGTTCGGGCTGTACACCAAGATCACCGGCGGCCAGCGGATCGACCTGTTCGGCGCCCGGATGGAGGACCTGCCGGCGATCTGGAAACGGCTCGTCGACGCGGGCATGGAGTCCGGCCACGCCTACGGCAAGTCGCTGCGGACCGTGAAGTCCTGCGTCGGCTCCACCTGGTGCCGCTACGGCGTGCAGGACTCGGTCGGCCTCGCCATCGAGCTCGAGCTGCGCTACCGCGGCCTGCGGTCGCCCCACAAGCTCAAGGGCGGCGTCTCGGGCTGCGCCCGGGAGTGCGCGGAGGCGCGGTCGAAGGACTTCGGGATCATCGCGACCGACAAGGGTTGGAACCTCTACGTCTGCGGCAACGGAGGAGCGATCCCCTCGCACGCCCAGCTGCTGGCCGGCGATCTCGACAAGGAGACGCTGATCAGGTACCTCGACCGGTTCCTCATGTACTACATCCGCACCGCCGACCGGCTGCAGCGCACGTCGTACTGGATGGACTCGGTCGACGGCGGGCTCGACCGGATCCGGGAGGTCGTCGTCGACGACGTGCTCGGCCTCGGCGCCGAGCTCGAGGCGGCGATGGACCGGCACGTCGAGTCCTACTTCGACGAGTGGAAGGCCACCATCGAGGACCCGGAGAAGATGGCCCGCTTCGTCTCCTTCGTCAACGCGCCCGGCACCCCGGACCCGAACATCTCGTTCCGCGAGGAGCGTGGCCAGGTCCAGGCCGCCGTCAACGACGGACCGGTGTCGCTCGGCACCACGATCCCGGTAGGAGCGCCCTGATGACGGTCGACACCCAGACGACGTTCGAGGCTGTCTGCCGCCTCGACCAGATCGAGCGCGAGGGCGGTGTCGCCGCGCTCGTCGGGGGCGTGGCGGTCGCCGTGATCCGGACGTTCGACGACGAGGTCTACGCCCTGTCGAACTTCGACCCGTTCTCGAAGGCGTCGGTCCTGGCCCGGGGGATCGTCGGCACCAAGACGGTGAGATCGGACGACGGCGAGGAGGTCGTGCCGTTCGTCGCGAGCCCGATGTTCAAGCAGGCGTTCGACCTGCGTGATGGCACTTGCCTCGACGACCCTGATAATGGGGATGTCGCCGTTCCCACGTACGACGTCCGGGTCATCGACGGCGTCGTGGAAGTGGGGCCCCGGCGCTCGTGACCATCGAGGAGGAGCCGGTGCCGGACCGTCCGCTTGCCGGCTTCCGCGTCGGCGTCACGGCTGCCCGCCGGGCCGACGAGCAGATCGCGCTGCTGGAGCGGCGCGGCGCCGAGGTGGTGCACGCGCCGGCGCTCTCGGTCGACCCCAACCGGATCGACGAGGAGGCCCTGCAGGCCGCCACCCGGGCGGTCCTCGACCGGCCCGTCGACATCTTCCTGGCGACGACCGGGATCGGCATGAAGTCGTGGCTCACCGCCGCTGAGCGGTGGGGCGTGATGGACGAGCTCGTCGAGCACCTCGGCAAGGCCGAGATCCTCGCGCGCGGGCCGAAGAGCGTCGGCGCGCTGCGGCGGTTCGGGCTGAGGGAGCTGTGGGCGCCGGAGTCGGAGGAGTTCGAGGACGTCCTCGCCCACCTGCGCGGCCGCGACCTGGCCGGACAGCGGATCGTCGTCCAGGAGCACGGGCAGTCGCTCTCGATGGCCGCCCACGCCCTGCGGCGGCTCGGGGCGGAGGTGACCACGGTCGCGATCTACCGGGTCCACGCCGCCGAGGACCTCGAGCCGATGTTCGGTCTCGTCGAGTCCGTCGTCGGTGGCCGGATCGACGCCGTCACCTTCACCGCGGCGCCCGCGATCAACGCGATGATGGAGGCCGCAGCGACCGCCGGTCACCGCGACGACCTCATCAGCGCCTTCCAGGCCGACGTGATCGCCTCGTGCGTCGGACCGGTCACCGCTGCCGCGTTCGAGATGTGGGGCGTGCCCTCGATCTATCCCGAGCGCTCGCGGCTCGCCGCGATGGTCAAGCAGCTCGAGACCGAGCTGCCGTCGCGCGCCGGCGGGACGTCTCTCGAGGTCGCCGGCCACCTGTTGCTCCTGCACGGCGAGGACGTGCTCCTCGACGGCGCGCCGGTGAAGCTCTCGCCCGCTCCGTACGCCGTGCTCCAGGCGTTGCTCGTCAACCCCGGGACGGTGGTCTCGCGCCGGGACCTGCTCACCGCGCTGCCGTCCGGCACCGCCGGCTCCGAGCACGCGGTCGAGATGGCCGTCGCCCGGCTCCGCGCCGCGATCGGCACCCGCTGCGTCCAGACCGTGGTCAAGCGCGGCTACCGACTGGCGGTGTCGTCATGAGCGCCACCCCACGACGTTCGTCGTCTCCTCCGCCTCCCTCCCCCGAAGAACGACGCCGCGGGGAACCCGGAAAGGCTCTCCTCGTCACCGTCGCCCACGGCACCCGCAAGACGGAGGGCAACCGGGTCGCCGTCGAGCTCACGGTCGAGGCGGGCCGTCGGCTCGGCCTGCCGTCGATCGCTTCGTACGTCGAGCTCTGCGAGCCGTTGTTCGCCGACGTCGTCGCCGGACTGCGGCAGCCCGCGATCGTCGTACCGCTGCTGCTCTCGACCGGCTTCCACGTCCGCCACGACCTGCCCGCCGCGGTCGCGGACGCCGGTGCGCCGGTGGTGCTCGGTGACCCGCTCGGCCCCGACCCGCTGCTCGCCGCCGCCCAGGTCGACCGGCTCGTCGAGGCCGGCGCCGTCCCCGGTCAGCCGATCGTGATGGTCGCCGCCGGATCGAACGATCCGGCGGCCTCCGCCGGCCTGATC
>NZ_JACEFC010000158.1 GCF_014180715.1 Nocardioides stalactiti
GTTGTCGGACCTCGAGTCCGAGCTCGACGAGGTCGACGACGAGCTCGGCGACGGCGAGGACGTCCGGGACGAGGCGGCGGCCGCGCTCCGCACCGCCACCGCCGAGCGCGATGCGGCGCAGGCGGCGCTCGACCGACTGTCCTGAGCCCCGTGTCCTAGGCCCCGCGTCCTGGGTCAGGACGCCGGCGACCAGTCCGGGGTGTCCTCCCGGAGCTGGTCGATGACCTGCGCTGCCGTCCAGCCGGGGCCGCCGAACGCCTCGAGGTTGTGGGTGCCCATCCAGGCGGCGAAGTGCGCGTGGCCGAGCGAGCGCGCCCGCGCGTCGAGCTCCTCCATCAGCTCCGGGGTGTCGGGCACCTGCTCGTCCTCGGGCACGTCGGGGGTCAGGGCCTCGTGGAGCCCGAGGAGCCGCTCCAGCTCGGCGACCGGGTCCGCGTGGTCGTCGACCCGCAGGTCGACGGCGACGTCGTCGAAGCCGCCGTACCCGGCGCCGTCCTTGACCACGAGCAGCGCGGCGGACTGGCGCCCCCGGCTGTCGCCGCCGGCCGCCTCCCCGGCGGCAAGCGCGGCGAGGGGCCGGCGGGCGAGCGGCTCGTCCGGGTCGCTCTCCTCGAACGTGTCGCGCATCGCCTCCACGACCTCCGGGCCCGTCAGGATGTTGCCCTGGACGGCGAAGCCGTCGCCGGTCAGACCGCCGGCCCAGTCCAGGCAGGCCGGCCCGGTGAAGGTCGCCGCGCCGCCCTCGAGGTCGACGATCCCCACCTGCCGGTGGTCGCGGCCCTCGTCCTCCTCGACCAGCCGCTGCACCGCGATCGAGGCGGTCGCGCCCTCGTCGAGGTGCGCGAGGGCGAGACCCTTGTAGGCCACGTTGGCCCAGGCCTGGGTCGCCACGGCGCCGACACCGGCCACGGCGGCCGGGACCGCGGACCCGACGGCCAGGAACTTCGAGGCGACGGCCACGCCCCAGGACTCCCCGTCGGCGGAACGGGCAACGATCGAGTACGTCATGGGTGCACGTTAGCGACCCGACTGGCTAGGCTCGGTGACGCTGGAACGATCCAACCCTGAGGAGCGCAGATGCGCGTCGGTGTGCTGACCGGAGGGGGCGACTGCCCCGGGCTCAACGCGGTGATCCGCGCCGTCGTGCGCAAGGGGGTGAAGGAGCACGGGTTCGAGTTCATCGGCTTCCGCGACGGCTGGAAGGGACCGCTCGAGGGCATCACGATGCCGCTCGGCATCGAGGAGTGCCGCGGCATCCTGCCTCGCGGAGGGACCATCCTCGGCTCGTCGCGCACCAACCCGTTCAAGGTCGAGGACGGCGTCCAGCGGATCCAGGACAACCTGGCCGAGGCGGGAGTCGACGCCCTCGTCGCGATCGGCGGCGAGGACACCCTCGGCGTCGCCACCAAGCTCGCCGACCTCGGCGTCAAGGTGGTCGGTGTCCCCAAGACGATCGACAACGACCTGTCGGGCACGGACTTCACGTTCGGCTTCGACACCGCGGTCAACATCGCCACCGAGGCGATCGACCGGCTGCACACCACGGCCGAGTCGCACCACCGGGTCCTCGTCGTCGAGGTGATGGGGCGGCACGCCGGCTGGATCGCCCTCCACGCCGGACTCGCCGGCGGCGCCAGCATCGTGCTCATCCCCGAGATCCCGTTCGACATCGACGAGGTCTGCGGGCTGGTCCAGCGGCGGTTCGAGTCGAAGTACGCCCCGATCCTCGTCGTCTCCGAGGGCGCGGTTCCCAAGGACGGGACCGGCATGACGCTGGCCAGCGGCGAGCTCGACGCGTTCGGCCACGTCCGGCTCGGCGGGATCGGTGACCGGGTCGCCAAGGAGATCGAGGACCGGACCGGCGCCGAGGCGCGCGCCGTCGTCCTCGGCCACGTCCAGCGCGGCGGCACGCCGACCGCCTTCGACCGCTGGCTCGCGACCCGCTTCGGGCTCCAGGCGATCGGCGCGGTCGCCGACGGCGAGTTCGGTGTCATGGTCGCGCTGCGCGGCAAGGACATCGTCCGGGTCCCGCTCATCGAGGGCACCGGCGAGCTCAAGGTGGTCAGCCCCGAGGAGTACGAAGAGGCCCGGGTCTTCTTCGGCTGACAAAACCCCTCGGGCCGGGCCAGACTCTGGGGGTGCTCGCGATCCGTGCCTCCCACGCGTTCGACGGAAACGCCTTCCTGCCCGGCGGTGCCACGGTCCTCGTCGACGGCGAGAGGATCGTCGGGGTCGAGGCGGGCGATCATGCGGTGCCCGAGGGCTGCGAGGTCGCGTCGTACGGCGGGACGGTGCTGCCCGGGCTGATCGACGCGCACGTGCACCTGGTCGCCGACGCGAGCCCGGGGTCGCTCGAGCGTTCCCAGGCGATGACGGCCGAGCAGCTGGACGCCGAGATCGAGCGGTCGCTGGCGTCCCAGGCGGCGGCCGGGGTGACGACCGTGCGCGACCTGGGCGACAAGGACTACCGGACGTTGGCGTTCCGGGACCGCCGGACGACCGGCCAGCCGCGGATCATCGCCGCCGGACCGCCGATCACGACGCCGGGGGGCCACTGCCACTTCCTCGGGTCGACCGCCGCCGGCCCGGACGAGCTCAGGGCCGAGGTGGTGCGTCACCACGAGCGCGGTGTCGACGTCATCAAGGTGATGGCCAGCGGCGGGTTCCTGACCGCGGGCACCGACATGTTCGGCGCGCAGTACTCGTCGACGGACCTGCGGGTCGTCGTCGAAGCCGCGCACGAGGTCGGGCTGCAGGTCCTCGCCCACGCGCACTCCGTCGCGGGCATCGAGGCCGCTCTTGCCGCAGGGGTCGACGGGATCGAGCACTTCAGCGGGATCTCCGAGGACGGCAACGTCATCTCTGACGACCTCCTCGACCGGGTGGCCGCGGCCGGCATCGTGGTCGACCCGACGATGGGGTTCGACCAGACGCTGATCCCGCACATGCCGCCCCCTCCGCCGCAGGTGCTGGAGACGATGCAGCGGACCGGGATGGACTTCCCGGCCACGATGGTGCGGATCTCGGAGGCCGCCGCCCGCCTGCGCGCGCACGGGGTGCGGGTCGTGCCGGGGGTCGACTCGGGAGCGATGCCGCTCAAGGCCCACGGCAACGCCTGGATCGCCGTGGTCGACCTCGTCGTCGCGGGCTGGCCGGTCGAGGAGGCGCTCGCCGCCGCCACCTCAGGCGCCGCCGAGGTGTGCGGCGTGGCCGACGTGACCGGTCGTCTGGCCGTCGGCCTCGACGCCGATCTCCTCGTCGTCGACGGCGACCTCGCCGCCGACCCGGCCGCGCTCGGACGGCCGCTCGCGGTCCTCGTTCGGGGGCACCAGGTCTGACGACGCTCCGACGGGGGTATTTCCCAACCCCGCCCCGGTGGGGGAGGGTGTCCGGACCGTACGTCACGCGTCCGCTCTCTCGGAAGGAGCAGGCATGACCGCCTCGACCTCGCAGGAACCCTCGCCGGCCAGCGGCACGGAGCAACCGGCGCTCAAGCGGGTGATGGGGCCCTGGCTCCTGCTCCTCTTCATCGTCGGCGACATCCTGGGCGCCGGGGTCTACGCCGTCACCGGCCAGATGGCCGGCTACGTCGGCGGGATGCTGTGGCTGCCGTTCCTCTGCGCCTTCGTGGTCGCCGCGATGACCGCCCTGTCCTACCTCGAGCTCGTCACGAAGTACCCGCAGGCCGCCGGGGCGGCGCTCTACACGCACAAGGCCTTCGGCATCCACTTCCTGACCTTCATGGTCACCTTCGCCGTCGCCTGCTCCGGCATCACCAGTGCCTCGACCTCGGCGAACACCCTCGCCCAGAACTTCTTCCAGGGCATGGCGCTCAACGGTGTGTGGGAGACCGTCGACGAGACCGGCGCCACCATCAGCTCGGTCGACTCGGGCATGGTCACGGCGGTCGCGCTGGGGTTCATGGTGCTGCTCGCCGTCATCAACCTCCGTGGTGTCGGCGAGAGCGTGAAGTTCAACATCCTCCTGACACTGGTCGAGATCGTGGCGCTGACCATCGTGATCGGTGTCGGCTTCGCGGTCGTCCTGCGCGGTGACGGTGCGTCGGCGTCGGAGCTCTTCAGCCTGGACGACTACCAGGACATGGGGTTGCTGTTCGCCGTCACGGCGGCGACGTCGATCGCGTTCTTCGCCATGGTGGGCTTCGAGGACTCGGTCAACATGGTCGAGGAGACCAAGGACCCGGAGCGGCTCTTCCCCCGCACCATGCTGCTCGGTCTCGGGATCGCCGCCGTCCTCTACATCATGGTCGCGATCTCGGTCGTGAGCGTGTTGACCGAGGACCAGCTGAAGACGATCTACGAGGAGGAGGGTCGGGCCCTCATCTCGGTGGTCTCGATCGGCGCCCCCGACTTCCCGATCGACAAGATCTTCCCGTTCCTCGCCGTCTTCGCCGTCGCCAACACGGCCCTCATCAACATGCTCATGGCGAGCAGGCTGGTCTACGGCATGGCCAAGCAGCGGGTGCTCCCGCAGCAGCTGGCGGCCGTCCTGCCTGGCCGGCGGAGCCCGTGGGCCGGGATCGTCTTCACCACCCTCCTCGCCCTCGGCCTGATCCTCTACCTCCGGCTGGCGAACCCGGAGGGCAACGTCGTCACCAACCTGTCGTCGGTCACGGCCTTCCTGCTGCTGTGCGTGTTCACCATCGTCAACGTGGCGTGCTTGGTGCTGCGGGGTCAGCGCGGCGCGGACACCCCCTCCTTCTTCACCTCGCCGGGTCTCACCCCGCTGGCCGCGGCGATCCTGTGTGCCTATCTCGCCGGGCCGTGGGTCGACCGCGACCCGATCGTCTACAAGATCGCGGGAGCGCTCCTGGCGATCGGCGTGGTGCTCTGGGTGGTGACGTTCCTGGTCAACCGAGCATCGAACGTCGAGGACGCCGACCCGCGGTTCGTCGACATCGAGCGGATGGACATCGATCCCACGGACGACCCGCGATAACGCGACGTACCGGCGGTCGCCGTACCCTTGAGAGGTGACGCAGATCCCCTCCCTCGAGCAGCTGCACGCCATCGGCGCGGCGCAGCAGCCGACGTACGACGACCCCGTGGCGGTTGCGGCCGCGGTCGACCGGTTGCGGACCCTTCCGCCGCTGGTCTTCGCGGGCGAGTGCGACGACCTGAAGGCCAAGATCGCGGCGGCGAGCCGTGGCGAGGCCTTCATCCTCCAGGGCGGCGACTGTGCGGAGACCTTCGTCGACGCGACCGCCGACAACGTGCGCAACAAGCTGCGCGTCCTGCTGCAGATGGCCGTCGTCCTCACCTACGCGGCCTCGGTGCCGGTGGTGAAGGTCGGGCGGCTCGCCGGTCAGTACGCGAAGCCGCGATCCTCGGACAGCGAGACCCGTGACGGGGTCACCCTTCCCGCCTACCGCGGTGACGCTGTCAACGGCTTCGAGTTCACCCCCGACTCGCGTCGTCCGGACCCGCAACGCCTCCTCGACGTCTACCACGCGTCCGCGTCGACGCTGAACCTCGTGCGCGCGTTCACGACGGGTGGCTACGCCGACCTGCGCCAGGTGCACACCTGGAACTCCGAGTTCGTCCGGAACTCGCCGGTCGGGCAGCACTACGAGGCGATGGCGGCCGACATCGACCGCGCGCTCAGCTTCATGAAGGCGATCGGCGCCGCCGACCCCGACGAGTTCCACCGGGTCGACTTCTACTCCTCCCACGAGGCGCTGCTGCTCGAGTACGAGCACGCGATGACGCGCATCGACTCGCGGACCGACGAGCCCTACAACGTGTCGGGCCACATGGTCTGGATCGGTGAGCGCACCCGCCAGCTCGACGGCGCGCACGTCGAGTACTTCAGCCACATCCGCAACCCGATCGGCTGCAAGCTCGGCCCGACCGCGACCGCCGACGAGGCGCTCTCGCTCGCGGCGAAGCTCAACCCGACCAACGAGGCGGGTCGGCTCACCTTCATCACCCGCTTCGGCGCCGGCAAGATCCGCGACGGCCTGCCGTCGCTGGTCGAGAAGGTCACCGCCGAGGGCGTCGACGTCGCCTGGGTGTGCGACGCCATGCACGGCAACACGTTCGAGGCGTCCAACGGCTACAAGACGCGCCGGTTCGAGGACGTCCTCGACGAGGTCCAGGGCTTCTTCGACGTGCACCGCGCGCTCGGCACCGTCCCCGCCGGGATCCTCGTCGAGAACACCGGCGACGACGTCACCGAGATCATCGGCGGCGGCGAGGAGCTGACCGAGCACGGGCTCGCCCACCGCTACGAGTCGGTCGTCGACCCGCGCCTCAACCGGGTGCAGTCGCTGGAGATGGCGTTCCTCGTCGCGGAGATGCTGCGCGGTTCCTGAGGCCCGGCCTATGGTGGCGGGGTGCGCATCCGAACGCTTCTCGCTCCGGTGGCTCTCGGCGCCGCAGCACTGACCACGGCGGCCGTCCTCGGTGCCCCCTCCGCCGTCGGCGGCGGCTCGACGATCTCCGCGTCCGGCGTCACCTTCACGCCGGCCAACACCACGGTGGCGCAGGGCACCTCGGTCACCTGGTCGTTCACCGGCACCCACACGACGACGTCCGACCAGGCCTTCTGGAACAGCGGCAACCGGTCGACCGGCGCGACGTACAGCCAGGGGATGAAGTCGGCCGGGAAGTTCCCCTACCACTGCACGATCCACGCGGGCATGAACGGCTCGATCACCGTCCCGCTGCGGGTGACGGGCGGGTCCGAGGGCAGCGGCTGGACGCTTCGGTGGTCGACGGCCACGGCCGGCGCGGGGCGGGCGTTCGATGTCCAGTACCGGCGGACCGGCACGACCGCCTGGCGGTCGTTCCGCACCGACACCACCGCCGCGACGGGGCTCTTCAACCTCGCCCAGTCGGGGACCTACCAGCTGCGCGCCCGGACCTCGAACACCGCGCAGGACAGGGAGTCCGGCTGGTCGCCGATCATCACGCGCACGCTCTCGTGATCGATCTCCGCTCCGACACGGTCACCCGGCCGACCGCGGCGATGCGTGCCGCGATGGCGCGCGCCGACGTCGGTGACGACGTCTACGGCGAGGACCCGACGGTCGTCGCGCTCGAGGAACGGGTCGCCGCGCTGCTCGGCAAGGAGGCGGCGCTGTTCACCCCCACCGGCTCGATGGCCAACGTGCTCGCCGTGGGACTGCTGGTGGCGCCGGGCCAAGAGGTCCTCTGCGAGGCCCGCGCCCACATCGCACGGGCCGAGCTCGGGGCGCACGGGGCGGTGTCGGGCGTGACGATGCGGACCTGGTCGGACCCGCGCGGCCAGGTCGACCTCGCGGCGGTCGCCGACCTGTTCGCGCCCGACCTCGGACCGTTCTTCGTGCGCACCGCGGCGATCTCGATCGAGAACACGCACAACTTCGCCGGCGGGGCGGTGCTGCCGCTGGCGTCGTTGGAGTCGCTGCGGTCGTTCGCCTCCGCGCACGGCGCGAAGGTCCACCTCGACGGGGCCCGGCTGTGGAACGCGCACGTCGCCACCGGCGTGCCGCTGTCGTCGTACGGCGGTCAGGCCGACGTGGTGTGCGTCTGCCTGTCCAAGGGACTCGGTGCGCCCGTCGGGTCGCTGCTCGCGGGACCTGCGGCGCTGGTGGCCGAGGCGCGGGTGCGGCGGAAGCGACTCGGGGGAGGGATGCGGCAGGTCGGGATCCTGGCGGCCGCCGGGCTGCACGCGCTCGACCACCACGTCGAGCGTCTCGCCGACGACCACGTACA
>NZ_JACEFC010000159.1 GCF_014180715.1 Nocardioides stalactiti
GCAGGTTGAGGCCGTGGCGCTCGCACGCCGCGCGGAGCCCGGCCGGGGTCCGGGCGTGGGTGAGGCCCACGCCGAGGCCCAGGCCCACCACGCCGGCGTCGGCCAGCCGGCCGACGTACGGGTCCCACTGGGTGCGCCATCCCTTGGTCGCCAGCCCGGTGGTGAGGAGCAGCTCGCCCCCTTCGAGGAACGGTGCTGGGTCGACGAGCTCACTCGTCGCCACCCACCGGATCTCCGCGTCGGGGCGCGGGACGTGGAGCGGTTCGAGCGCGAGGCCCGGGGCTCGGAGCAGCTCGGCGACGTCCACCACGGTGGCATGGTCGCACACTCTGCGGCTCCGTTCTGTGCATGTATGCCACGCCGTGACGCCGAGATCTGCGGGTCGGTGCAGCTGCACGTTCCTGCGCGGCGAATCGCGTAAGGACGGGCCCGCCGCCGACGTCCCCCGGATGACCACGTCACCTCGCGGGGTGCACGCCGACAGAAGGAGTGGGACGGATGGCAGGAACGAGGACAGGCCGACGGATCGAGCGGCGAGGTGCGCGCGGAGCTCGGGAAGGACGGGCGCGCCGAGGCGTGGCCGCGTGGGCAGCAGCCCTGCTGGGAGCAGCGGTGCTCGGGGCGGGCCTGGCCGGACCGCCGCCGGCGACCGCGGAGTCCAACACGCGCGACCACACCGTGGTGTCCAACCAGGAGCTCCACGCCTACGTCGTCCGCGGGGAGCGCGTGCGGTTCGCCGTGACGGTGGACCGGCAGGCGATCCAGCGGTCCGACGTCGCCTACACCGTGACCCTCCGCGGTCCTGGCGGCGTGCGCGAGCGGTGCCGGATCGCCGCGGGGTCGCCCGTCGGGAGCCGCTGCGTCCTCGGGCCGCTGCGAGCGCGCAGGACCGGGATCTGGCAGGGGCTCGTCGCCGCGACCGGCGCCCCCGACATCGAGGGCATCAACGCGACCGGCGACGGTCCGGCGGGAGACCATCCGACGCTCGACTGGGACCTCTCGGTCGGTCGTGCCGACGGGACCGCGGTGCGCGGACGGGTGTGGGCGCCCGCGCGCTACTCGATGTTCAACAGCCCGGGTGGGTCACCGGCGCGAGTACGCGCCGGGGCCGGGCCGCTGACGCTCTTCTACCTGCACGACAACGGCTGGCTCTACCGCGCCCGCTACCCGTCCTACAACGGCATCTACTCCCGCCACCGCGCCACCAGCCTCGGTGTGGTGGCCGCCGCGACCGGTGTCCCGGTCTACCGGTCCACCACCAACCAGGCGCCGCGGGTGCTCACCATCGACCACGCGGCCCAGGACTACTACAAGGTGTTCTTCGACCGCCCCGACCCGGCGATGCCGTCGTCGGCCCTCACCTGGGACGGGCGACCGGTCGTCCTGGACAACGCGTCGGCGCCGATCACCCCGACGGTGACGGGCCTGCGCTACGTCGAGACCGCTGACCTCCGGACCCACGCCGGGGCCTACGAGCTCCGCGTTGCCCACCACGCGGGTGTCGTCGAGGTGGTCGTCGACTCCGACCTCGACGGGTCGCCCGGTCCGGCCGACGTGCGGTTCGAGCACCCGGTCGACGCGGGCGCGGCAGCGGTGGCTGTCCAGGGAGCGTGGGACGGGCGCGCCACCGACGGCACCGTCGTCGACCCCCGGCGCCCGACCCGGGTGTGGGCGGTGATCGAGCGCGCCGGCGAGATCCACTTCACCAACTCCGACGTGGAGTACCGCTCGGGCCTGGAGATCCAGCGTCTCAACGGTCCGGCGGGTGGTCGCTCGACCCTCTACTGGGACGACCGCTCCCTGCGGATCGACGGCAAGCACCGGGCGAGCACCCGGGTCCCCGACGGGCGCGCCGGGGTCGACTCGCGCGGAGGCGTGCACGACCTGCCGACCGCTGGCGCGGGCGGGGGCTTCGGCTGGGGCAACGAGAGGTTCATCGACGACTGGACGTTCGTCCCCGTCGAGATCTCGGCGCAGGCCGCGCAGGCGGCCGACCTGCGGATCCTCAAGGTCCGCGACGGTAGCGTCCCGGTGGCCCCGGGCGAGCCGATCACCTGGCAGGTGGAGGTCGGCAACTTCGGCGGTACGACGGCGACCGGCGTCACCATGACCGATCTGGACCTCGACCCCGAGATCGGGGAGCTCGCGCTGTCGGAGCCGTCGGTCGGCACCGTCGACGGCCTGACCTGGGCCGTCGGAGACCTGGCGCCCAACAGCACCGCGACGGTGACGGTCACCGGCACCGTCGCGACCGACGCGGTGGGGCCGGTCGAGAACCGCGCGGTCGTCGCGTCGCCCGACGACCCCACCGGTCCGCCCGCCGATCCGGCGACGACCTGCGAGGACAACAGCACGCTGCCGGCGGACGGTGACGGCTGCGACGTCGTACGGACGCCGCTGACGCCGGTGCCCCCGACGCCGGAGCCGCCGGCGGCCGACGTGGTCATCGACAAGCGCTCGGCCGACGTCCGCCTCGACCGGCCGCACGGGACCGGCGAGGTCACCTGGCGGGTGCGGGTGCGCAACGAGGGCCCGGACCTGGCGCCGGCGGTGAGGGTGACCGACCTGCCGGGTGGAGGCGCCGAGCTGGACGTGGTGCGGGGCCCGTCGCGCGGCACCTTCGACCCGGCGACCGGCCGGTGGGACGTCGGCGACCTCGCACCCGGAGCGACGGGGTGGGTCGTCGTCCGGACGACGCACCCGCTCGCCGACCTCACCGCAGGCGTCGCCAACGTCGCGCGGGTCACCACACCGCTCGACCCGTGGCAGCCCGGCCACGGCTGCCAGGCCAACGCCGACCTCGGCGGCGACAGCGACAACTGCGACCGTGACGAGGTGGCCGTGGACCCGCCCGCCCGCCCCGAGGAACCGCCGCGACCGACCGACCGGACGCCGCCCCTCCCGGCTGCCGGCGGCCCCGCGCTGGTCGCCCTCCTCGGCGGGTCCGCCGCGATCCTCGCCGGCACTGCCCTCCTGCTCGCGGGCCGCCGTGCCAGGCGGGGTGGCCGGCGGGACGAAACCCGGGGCGACCCGCGGCACGGCACGTCGGTCTAGCGACGCGACGGAGGCCCTGGCACACCCGGACGGGCGCGCCAGGGCCTCAGGCGCGCTCGGCGGGGGTGGTGCCGCCCCACGTGCCCCAGGTGAGGCCGCTGCCGACGGCCTCGTCGAGGCACTCCTGCCGCACCGGGCAGACGTTGCACACGCGGACCGCGTGCTGGTGGTCCTGCGCGGTGCCGCCGAGGAACCACTCCGGCGGGTACTCGACGCACGCGGCGCGGCGGATCCAGTCGTTGTAGGAGACGTTGCGCTGGAACTTCTTCTTCTGCGGGCCCATACCCCTGGACGTGCGGGAGCAGGATTTCCTTACGCCGTTTGCGGAACGGATCTTCAGGGCGCCGAGGACGCCCAGGGATCCTCGCGCCGGCCCACGGTCGGGAAGTGCAGCCGGACGCCGTCCTCCTCGGCCAGCGGCACCAGGACGCGCATCGTCGCGTCGAGGTCGTCACCCAGGTAGGGCAGGGCCCGCAGCGGCTGGTCGAGGGGCCGGAAGAAGTCGTCCCAGTGGATGAGGACGACCGTCGTCGCCCCCACCGCACGGACGGTGTGCTCCCAGTAGGCACGGAGGTAGGACTCGTCCTGCTTGCCGAGCTGACCGACGCCGAGGTAGGCGACCTCGGCACGACGGTCGGCGAGCGCGCCCTCGACGTAGCCGGCGCTGCCCTGGACGAGGAGCCGCCGGCTGCTGGCGTGCTCGGCGAGGATGCTCCAGGCCTCGCCGCACTTGTAGGCCTGCACCTTCGCCGGCGGGACGACGGGTGCGGTGATCTCGCCGGGGAAACGGTCCGGCGGGCAGTGCTCGGAGGCGATGAAGGTGAGCGACCAGCCGCCGACCTCGAGCTCGTCGCCGCTGGTCACGACACGGATCTGTTCCTCGGGGAGGCCGCCGCCCCGCCCGACGTGGGCGGTGGACGACCCGCCGACCAGCAGCGCGCCCGTGCAGTCGGCGACCGCAGCGGAGTCCAGCGCGTGGTCGTAGTGGCTGTGCACCGGCAGCACGGCCCGCACCCGGTCGGCCCCCGCGCGCTCGAGCCCCGCCTCGATCCGCGCCGGGTCGGGCGCGATCGGCCGGAGCAGCGTCGTGAGCATCGGCGGCCGCGAGAAGAACCCGTCGGTCAGCACCTGGGTCTCCCCGTCGTCGAGGAGCAGCGTCGCGACCCCGAGGAAGGTCACCGACATCGCTCCCGTCGCCCGCGGGACGTCGAACCGGTCGGCATACGGATCGAGGCTCGGTCGACCCAGAGGCAGGCGCACGAAAGGAAAGTACCTGCCGAAGTCGCGTGAGGACGTGACCCGCTCCTCCGTCCACCTCGTGAAAGGGGGAGACATGAGGACGGGAACAAGGAGGGCGGTGCGGCTCCCAGGGGTCGCCGCCGCCGGGGGATCGATGGTGATGAGCCCGCTGGGCTGGCCGTTCGCGGGGGAGCCCGACCGACCTGGGCGCTGTGATGCCCGACGACTGAGATCCGATCCTCACAGCAGGGCGACGACGGCGGCGGGGTCCTCGACGTGGGGGTTGTGGCCGAGGCCGTCCCAGGTGACGACCTCGACGCCGAGGCCGGCGTAGTTCTCCTCGCGGACCATCACGTCCTCGGAGCCGCGGGCCAGGGTGACCGGGCAGGAGACGTCGTCGAGGAGCGCCGGCATGTCGGGCACGCCGAAGTCGAAGGTGCCCATGTCCTGCGCGATCCGCCACCCGCCGTCAGCACCGGGGACCTCGCGGATGCCGGCCGCGTGCTCCGGCGCTCCCGGGTCCGCCAGGCCACGCAGCCCGGATGCCAGCAGGTAGCGCTCGACGGCCTCCTCCCGCGTCGGGAACACCCGGGCCGGCTTCAGCGACTGCCCCCGCATCCCCTCGACGTGCGGCGCTGGCCAGTAGGTCTTGATCGAGAACCCGACCACCCGCTGCACCCGGTCGAGACGACCCGCCATCGCGAGCGCCACCATGCCGCCCATCGAGTGACCGACCAGCACCAGGTCGCGGTCGTCGGGCAGCGCCTCGGCGACCAGAGCCGCCTGCACGCCGAAGTCGTACGACGACGCGGTCGCCGAACGTCCGTGCCCCGGCAGGTCCGGTACCACCCAGCCGCCCGCCCAGGCGTCGGGCAGCAGCGCCTCGAGCCCGCGCCACAGCTCTCCCGTGCCACCGAGCCCGTGGAGGAGCACCAGCAGCGGTCCGTCGTCAGCGCCGCCGGTCCGGGTCCAGATCACCGTCGCACGGTAGCGAACGGTGACCCGCACCACGTCGGTCGCGACCTGTTACACGGGCGAAACGAGTGAGGTCGTGAAGCTGGTGAGGATGTGAGGACAAGTTGACCAACGGGAGACTGCTGCACACGAGGACGCGAAACGACCGAGCTCCACGATCAGTGCATTCGATGGCAATCAACTGCCGGAGCACAGGAGCACGACATGACCCTCACCTCACCCCCGCCCGAGGCCGACACGGCCCCCGCCCCACGCCACCGAAGTGGCCGCTGGATCGACGAGTGGCACCCGGAGGACGAGAAATTCTGGGCCGAGACCGGAGCGAAGGTCGCCAAGCGCAACCTGATCTGGTCGATCTTCGCCGAGCACCTCGGCTTCTCGGTCTGGCTGATCTGGAGCGTCAGCTCGGCGATGCTCCTCGCACAGGGCTTCTCGTTCACGCCTCAGCAGCTGTTCTTCCTGGTGGCGATCCCCAACCTGGTCGGCTCCCTGATCCGGGTGCCTTACACCCTGGCGGTGCCGAAGTTCGGTGGTCGCAACTGGACGATGATCAGCGCGGCCCTGCTGCTGGTCCCGACGCTGTCCTTCGCCTACTTCGTGAACCAGGCGGACACGCCGTACTGGGTGTTCTGCATCATCGCGGCCACGGCCGGCTTCGGCGGCGGCAACTTCGCCTCGTCGATGGCGAACATCAACTTCTTCTACCCGGCTCGCCTGAAGGGCGCTGCGCTCGGCCTCAACGCGGCTGGCGGCAACCTCGGCGTGGCGATCATCCAGTTCTTCCTCCCGATCATCGTCGGCGGCGCGGGCATCTTCGGTCTGGTGAAGGCGTCCGAGGGAGGCATCCACCTGGAGCGCGCGGCCTGGGTGTACGCCGGGCTGTCGATCGTCGCGGTCCTGGCGGCGTTCTTCTTCATGGACAACCTCTCCTCGGCCAAGTCGCCGGCCAAGGACCAGCTCGCTGTCCTCAAGAACAAGCAGACCTGGGTGATGTCGTTCCTCTACATCGGCACCTTCGGCTCGTTCATCGGCTACTCGGCCGCGATGCCTCTCCTCATCAAGCTCAACTTCTGGCGCCAGCCGGTCCCCGAGGTCATCGGCATCGGCATCAACTTCGCGTTCTTCGCCTTCCTCGGCGCGCTCGTCGGTTCGATCGCGCGGCCGTTCGGTGGCTACCTCGCGGACAGGTTCGGCGGTGCCCGGATCACGCTGGTGTCCTTCGGCGGCATGATGCTGGGCACCCTCGGCGTTCTCTGGACGCTGAGCATGCTCGAGCCGTTCCCGCCGCCGCCGGCCCCCGAGGCGCTCGCCGCGATCAAGGCCGACCCGTCGTCGTTCGTCTTCCCCGACGCGGTCCGTGCCGCGGTCGAGGCCAACGAGGGCGTGTTCCCGCTGTTCCTCGGCATGTTCCTGCTGATCTTCTTCTTCAGCGGCATCGGCAACGGCTCGACGTACAAGATGATCCCCGCGATCTTCCGTACCGACGCGGAGCGGGCCACGGCCGACCAGGGGCCCGGTACGCCGGAGCGTGAGGCGGCGCTGCTCGCGGGCACCAAGAAGGCCTCGGCTGCGGTCGGCATCATCGGCGCCGTCGGTGCCATCGGTGGCTTCCTGATCCCGATCACGTTCGGCTCGCCGTGGGTCACCGACCCGCTGGCCGCGACGAAGACCGCGTTCCTGGTCTTCCTCGGCTTCTACGCGGTGTGCGCGGCGGTCACCTACGTGGTGTACCTCCGCAAGCCGCACCCGGCGAAGGCCGCCGTCTCCTACGCGGGCGTCGGCATCTGATCTCCGTCGAATCGGGACCTACCTGAACCGAATCGGGACCTACCTCCAGCGAATCGGGACCTACCTCCAGCGAATCGGGAGATGTCGTCAAGACATCTCCCGATTCGTGTCAGGTAGGTCCCGATTCGACGTTGGTGTGAGGTTGTGAGAACTAGTTGACGTGCAGGTCCGGCTGCACGATCCGAACGCGAAACCGGCCACGACTGGAATAGGGACATGACCGTAGGAGACGCACGCTCGGGCGAGGGCGCGACGCGCACCCACTGCCCCTACTGCTCGCTCCAGTGCGGCATGAAGCTCGAGCGTTCCGGTCGTACGGCGCTGAAGGTGCTCGCCTGGGACGAGTTCCCGGTCAACGAGGGCGGCCTGTGCCGCAAGGGCTGGTCGGCCGCCGACCTGCGCGGTCACCGGGAGCGGCTGACCGCCCCGATGGTCAGGGACCGCGAGACCGGCGAGCTCCGCGCGGCGGAGTGGGACGAGGCACTCGACCTGATCGCGGCGAGCGTCCGAGGGCTGCAGGCTGAGCACGGACCCGACAGCGTCGCCGTCTTCGGCGGCGGGGGGCTC
>NZ_JACEFC010000016.1 GCF_014180715.1 Nocardioides stalactiti
CGACGCGGCCGTCGCCGTCGCCCCCGGCGATGGAGTCGTCGCCCGGGCCGCCGTTGATGTTGTCCCCGATGACGTGGCTGCCGAGCAGGGTGTCGGCTCCGGGGCCGCCGATGATCAGCCCGGTGTCGGTGCTGAAGACCAGGTCGTCGCCGGAGCCGCCGTCGAGGCGTACGGCACCGGTGCCGCCGATGATCCCGTCGTCGCCGGGGCCTCCGGCGACGGTGTCCGCACCGGCGACGTCGGCGAACAGGTCCGCCCCGGTGCCGCCGAGCAGGGTGTCGTCCCCGTCGGTGCCGTCGGCGAAGTCGTCGCCGGGCCCGCCGTTGAGGTGGTCCCCGCCGAGGCCGCCGCCGAGGGCGTCGTCGCCCCAGCTCCCGGTGATCGTGTCGGCCCCGTCCTCGCCGTCGAGGAAGTCGTCGCCGAGGCCGCCGTCGATCGTGTCGTCTCCCGGGCTGCCGCAGATGACGTCGCTGCCGGCGTCACCGAGAAGGGTGTCGCCGAGGGTGTCGCCGGCCGCGGCGCAGATCTGGTCGTCGCCCAGCCCGCCGCGGGCGGCGTCGGCGCCGTCGCCGGTGGTCACGAAGTCCGCGCCGTTGCCGGCCCAGATCGTGTCGTCGCCGTCGCCGCCGGCGATCGTGTCGTCACCGCCGAGCGCGCAGATCGTGTCGTCGCCGCCCAGGCCGTCGATGTCGTCGACCCCGCCGGACGCGAGGATCACGTCGTCGCCCGCGGTGCCGGTGATCGTGCCGCTGCCGAGCATCGTGATCGTCTCGCCCTGGCAGGGCGGTGCGCAGGTGTAGTCGGCCACCGTGCTGTTGGCGGGGTCGAGCGTCGCGTTGGCGGTGACGTCGACGGAGTTGTCGTCGGTGTCGCCGTCGCAGACGGCCCGGGCCACGCTCGGCGTCCCACCCGTGACCGGGGAGGCGGTCGTCTCGTACCCCGGCGTGGTGCCCCACCCGACGGCGTCCACGACGCCGGGCTGGCCGACCAGGTCGCCGACCCGCGACAGGTTGCTCGTGGTGTCGGCGAGCACCACGATGACGCCCTCGGCGGCGCGCGGCAGCCCCAGGCCGTTGGACTGGACGTCCGGCGCAGCGGGGTAGGCGAGCGGGTTCGCCGCGAGGGCGTCCCCCGCGACGAGGTAGTGGGAGTAGGCCGGGACCGCGCCCGCCAGCGGGACGGGCGCCGCGACGACGTGGACGGGCAGCTGGACGAAGGAGTACTGGATGCTCCAGCCGGTCACGTCGATCGGGAAGCGGGTCGGGTTGTAGAGCTCGACGTACGTCGAGTACTCGCCGTCCAGGCCGGCGTCGGTGTGGACCTCGGTGATGACGAGCTCGGTGCCCGTCGGGTCGGCCTGCGCCGGAGGAGGGGTGACGCCGAGCGGAACGGCCAGCAGCGCCGTCACCACGGCGAGCAGGGCGACACGGACCGGGACGGTGGGACGACGTGGCACCGATACTCCTGGGAGCTTCGACGGGTGGTGGGGACAGCGCTGTCGATCCGAGCGTCGGCGGTGCTCCTGCTGAGGCTAGGTTCGGGAGCCGTCGGGGAGGAGGGGAATGAGAAATCTGCGCCTCACCCTCTCTGGGGGGTGGAGGGGGCTAGGGTTCTCGACACACCAACGATCCGACTCGAGGTCGGCACGGTGCCACCGGCCAAGGAGTCCGCCGGGACGATCAGTGCGAGGGACCGGAGTGCCCTCGTTCCAGTGCCGGAGGCCGCCGCTGTGGCTGAGTTCGCCCAGACACCCGTGTCAGACGGGACGGTCGTCGTCCGCGTGACCGGTGAGATCGACCTCGCGGTCACTGCGGACCTGACGGCGGCTGTGCGCCCACACTTCCAGCAGGGCAGGACCGTCGAGGTCGACCTCGGCGGCCTGACCTTCATCGACTCCAGCGGCATGGGCGTCCTCGTCCAGCTCCTCAAGGAGTCGACGCGCCAGGGCGCGCGGCTGGTGCTGACGCAGGTTCCACGGCCAGCCAGGAGGCTGTTCGAGGTCTCGGGGCTTGCAGGCTTCTTCGACATCCGTCCGGCCGTGGAGGACTCCCCGCGATGAGGAACCCGACCGAGCCGGGAGCGGGTTGGCCGATCCGGACCGGGGCCCTCGTGGTCCTCATCGGGCTGGTCCTGACGGCAGTCTCGTCATGGGCGGCTTACCGGGCGGACCGCTCGACGGAGGAGCGACTGCTCGAGACCCAGACCCGGCAGGCCGCTGCGGTCCTCTCCAGCGCGATCCTCGTCATCGAGCAGCCACTCACCACCGCGCTCCGGGTCCAGGCCGAGGCCGGCCCCGGCGGGAACCGGGCGGTCTTCCGGCGGACGATGGCGGTCTATCTCGGCGACGAGACGGCGCTCTACGTGTCGGCGTCGCTGTGGCGTCAGGACGGTGATCGCTTCACCCGGCTCGCGGCGGTCGGGAAGGCGCCCGGCATGGACCCGGCGGGAGGAGAGGTCCAGGACTTCCTGGACCGCGCGGTCGCGTCGAGGACATCGGTCGTCGAGCGGGTCGAGGTGGGCGACCGCACCCGGTTCGCCTACGCTCTCGCCGACCCGGAGACCGGCTTCGTCGTGAAGGTGGAGCGGCTGCTGCCCGCCAACCGCCGCGCGCCGGTCGACCGCGACTCGGCGTACGCTCAGATCCACTACGCGATCTACCTGGGCGAGGAGACCAGCGTCGAGGCGCTGACCACGACCGACCAGGACCCGGCCGACCTGCCCCTCGACGGGCTGACCTCCTCGGTGACCGTCCCGTTCGGCGACACGGTTCTCACCGTCGTGACCGAGCCGAAGGGGCACCTCGGGAGCCCCTTGAGCCGGTGGCTGCCGTTGATCCTGGTCGCCAGTGGGCTGTTGCTGACCGTCGCGACCGCACTGATCGCGCGCAAGGTGGTCAGCACCGGTATCCGGGCCCAGGACGACTCGGCCACGATCAGCACGCTCTACGAGCGGATCAACGGTCTGTACGAGGAGCAGCGGGAGACCTTCGTGCGGTTGCAGCGGGCGCTGCTCCCACACGTGCTCCCCGACATCCCCGATCACGAGATCGCCTCCGCCTACGTCGCAGGCTCGGAGGGTGTCGAGATCGGCGGCGACTGGTACAGCATCATCGACGTCGGTGAGGACCACTTCGGCTTCGTCGTCGGCGACGTCTCGGGTCGAGGCGTCGATGCGGTCGCGGAGATGGCGCGGGCGCGGTTCACGCTGCGGGCCTACCTGGTCGACGGGGACAGCCCCGCGGAGGCGCTGGCGAAGTGCTCCCGTCAGTTCGACGTCACGGTCGACGGCCACATCGTGACCGCCGTCGTCGGTCGCGGGACCTGGCGGACCGGGGAGCTGGTGATCGCGAACGCCGGCCACCCGCTGCCGCTGCTCCTGGACGGCGACCACTGCCGGTTCCTCACGATGCCGATCGGGCCGCCGCTCGGCGTCGGCCCCTCGTCGTACGAGGCCACGACGGTGACCCTGCCGGCCGGCGCGACGTTCCTCGCCTACACCGACGGTCTGGTCGAGCGACGCGACGAGGACATCGACACCGGCATGGACCGCCTGCTGGCGGCCGCGCGCCGGCATCGTGACCTGGCCGTCGACGACCTGCTGCCCTCGATCCGCGAGGACATGAGCGGCGACGGCGCCCCCGACGACATCGCCATGCTGGCGCTGCGCCGAGCCGTCGAGGTCGGCGTCGTCGGGACTGACGCGGGTGGCGACCCGGCGGCCGTGACCGTCAGCTGACCCTGCGACTGGCGGGGCGGAACGGTGACCCCACGCGCCACCCGGTCGCCGCCTCGAGGATCGCGCCGGCGAGGGTGACCGCCGTCAGGCTGTACGCCGCCGTGTCCGCGCCGCGCAGGAACGCGGCCAGCGCCGCCGCGGTGAGCACGAAGCCGACGCCCTGCGCACGGCGGACCGGACCCGCCTCGACCAGGTCCGCGGCAGGACCGAGCCGCGGCCACACGATGCCGGCGAAGAGCCGGGCCCACACTGACCAGTGCACGCTGACGAAGGCGGTGAACCCGTAGACCGCGACCTGGGAGCCGAGCAGCCCCACCGCGACCGGCCGCGTCGAGGAGGCGAGGAGCAGGACCATCGCGAGCACCGCAGCCGTCGCCGCCGCGCTGAACCGGAGCGCGCGCGGGTCGACCTGGTGCCGGAGCGGGCACGCGGACACGGCCGTCATGACGCCATCATGGTGACCTATCGGTGCCCCCGGCCAGAGTCGAACTGGCGACCTTTCGCTTAGGAGGCGGCTGCTCTATCCACTGAGCTACGGGGGCGGGCCGCGCGTCGATGCCGGGGCAGGACACACGATCGGCGACGAGCCTACCGAGGCGCGCCCGGCAGGCCGCGATCGTGGTCGGTTTTGACCGGATCTGACCGGTTTGAGAGCCGTCGTGCACGGTGACGCGGGCGATCGCGGAATTGTGTCAAGGAAAAACTTCCTGACCTTCGTCTCAATTCGCTCGCCGGGGGCGCCATTGGCTCGGGATTGCTCACAGAATTCTTGAAGCAATAGGCCAATCCGGAGACGGAGCGCCGAGGATCCTTCGGTGCTCTAAGAATTCCTGGTGGAGATCGTCTGGACACTGATGCAGCGAACTCCAGCCCAAGCGCGGCTGCTCAGCAGGAGGCCTGCGATGAATGACGACGAGATCACTGTCTGGGTGCGACGTCAGTGGAACGTCAGCCTAGGTGCGAAGTACCGCCTCAGCGATGTCGGAGGGTGGCACTGGGCCGACTACTCGGGTGGAGTCGCGCGGCGATCTCCGCGCCCCATGGTCTACGCGTACGTCCAGTGCGACGGCATGCTCGAGGGGAGCTTTCCCACAGTTGTCGGCACGGCAGGCCTCGAGGTGGCGAATCGAATGGACTGCGCGATCAACATCCTTTTTCGGGCGACACCAAGGCGCTCGCGCTGCGTCGGCTGATCTGGGATGCGGCCGACGATGGCTGGGACCTGTCGCCCAGCACGATTGCGTTGGCGTCGGAGTACGGGATGCCGGTGACGAGATATGAGGAAATGCGTAAGGATCTGGAGTACTCGCGGCTTCCTGCCTCGGAGGATCCGCAGGTCCGGCGCCAGCCTCCGTGCTTCTGGAATTCTCTTAGTGACGACGAGGAGTGGATTTCTTACTGGGACCTCAAGCTGCTCGTCGACCGGTTCATGTCCACTCGCTCGCCGGCGACTCGCCCGAGTCCTTAGTGGACCCGCCCGCCGCCTCATCGGCCGCGACATCACCGGCTGAGCGAGCCGGTTCGGCCTCGTGCTCCTCGGGGGTCAGCGCAGGAACCGGAGGACCTCCGGCACGAATCGGTCGTGGTGCTGGAACACACCGCCATGGCCTGAGTCGGGGTAGATCACGAGTCGCGCGTCGGGGATCCGGTGCACCAGGTCGAAGGCCCCGCGGGTCGCGAGCATCCGGTCGTCCTCGCCGTTGGCCACCAGGGTCGGCTGCTGGATGAGGCTCAGATCCATGGGAGCGCTTGCGCCCCACCGTGCGATCGCGGCGAGCTGGCGGGCAGCCGCGCCGAGCGAGGTCCGCGCCACGCGATCGCTGCTCCGCTCCGCCAGGCGTGTCATGTAGTCGGCGGCGGCGGCTCGGCCGTCCGCGGTCCGCGTGAAGAACAGGAACGGCTTGGGGTCGGTCAGCTTGACCACGCCGTGTGCCGTGTCGGTGAGGAGGCGACGGTTGAGCTGTCCGACCCCGTCGAAGCCCGAGGGGCCGGTGCCGGCGAGGACCAGCCGCCGCACCAGGCGCGGCTCCCTGCTCGCGATGACCTGAGCGACGAACCCGCCGAGGGAGAAGCCGAGGAGATCCACCTGGGTGAGCCCGAGCCCGCCGATGAAGCCGAGGGCGTCGGTGGCCATGGCGTCGACCGAGCGAGGAACACGGCCGCGGGTGCCCCCCACACCTCGGTTGTCGACGTAGACGACGTGGCGCTCGGCCGCGATGCCGTCCAGGACCCGCGGGTCCCAGTCGTCGATGGTGGCCGTGAAGTGGTGCAGGAGCACGAGCGGTACGCCGCCGCGCGGGCCGAGCTCGCGGTAAGCGAATCGGGTGCCGTCCACGTCCAGGTAGCGCGTCGGGGTGGTGGCCGAGGTGGCCGAGCCGGTCGTGGCCGTGCCTGTCAGGGGAGTCGACGTCGTCATCGGGTCACCACGATCTTGCCGTTGGCCTTGCCCTGCTCGACATAGGCCATGGCGTCGAGCGTGCGCTCGAACGGGAAGGTCCGGTCGAGCACGGGGCGCAGGGTGCCGGCGTCGTAGAGCTTGGCGAGCGAGGCGAGCTGGGCGCCGTCGGCCCGCATGAAGAAGAACGCGTATCGGACACCCAGCGTGCGGGCCCGGCGCCGGACCTTGCGGCTCAGGACGGCCATGACCGGCTTGAGGAGCGGCTGGTCGATCTGGGTGGCGAACCCCGGATCGGGAGGGCCGACCACACTGATGGCCACACCGCCCGGCTTGAGGACGGTCAGCGACTTCTCCAGGCTGGCCGCGCCGAGCGAGTCCAGTACGACGTCGTACCCCGACAGGACCTCGGTGAAGTCCTGCCGGGTGTAGTCGATGACCTCGTCGGCACCGAGGTCGCGGACCTTCTCGATGTCCGCGGGGCCGACGGTCGTGGCGACGTAGGCGCCGAGGTGTCGGGCGACCTGGATGACGGTGGAGCCGAGGCCGCCGGCGCCGGCGTGGACCAGAACCTTCTGACCAGGCCGGACCTCGGCCACCTCCACCAGGGCCTGCCAGGCGGCGAGCGCGACGAGCGGCACCGCGGCGGCTTCCTCGAAGGACAAGGACGCGGGCTTGAGGGCGACGTCGCTGGCGTCGATGGCCACCTGTTCTGCGAAGGCCCCGATGCGAAGGTCGCGTGGGCGGGCGTAGACCTCGTCGCCGACCGTGAAGCCGCGGACATCGGTACCCACCTCGGTGATCACTCCAGCGAGGTCGTGGCCGAGGGTGAAGGGTCGCTTGTACTTGATGAGCTGCTTGAACTCACCGTTGCGGACCATCTTGTCGAGCGGGTTGACGCTCGCGGCGCGGACGTCGACCAGGACGTCGTGAGTTCCGACGAGCGGCGCCGGGACGTCAGCGGGTTCGAGCCCGTCCGGCCCGTAGCGGGTGACCACGAAGGCCTTCATCGTGTTTCCTCATCTGTTGGGAGTGCGGGCGGGTGCGGCGCGGTGGCCAGGGTGATGGCGTTGGCGTAGGCCGCGGCGAGGATGCGGTCGGACAGCTCGGGGTCGGTGACCGCGCGGGCGGCCTGGAGCGAGCCGACGAGCAGGGTGAAGAGCCCGATGGCGCGCTCCTTGGTCCGCTCGGCATCGCCGTCGTCGAGGTGGCGCGCGATCGCGTCGATCATCGAACGGGCGCCCTCGGTGTACGCCTCCCGAATCGCGACGTCGCAGCGGCCGATCTCGTCCAGCAGGGCTGCCGACGGGCAGCCGCCCGCGAGGTCGTCGCGGTGCGCGGGGGAGAGGTACTCCCGGAGGTACTGCTCGACGGAGGCGAGGCCCGCCGGAAGGCTGTCGACGACGGCGACCTGGTCGGCGAGCTGCTGGGCCACCACCGAGGTGACGAGGTCGTCCTTCGATGAGAAGTGGCCGTAGAAGGCGCCGTTGGTCAGACCCGCGTCGGCGACGAGGGTCGCAATGCCGGAGCCGTCGATGCCGTCGCTCTTGAACCGGCGTCCGGCGGTCTCGATCATCCGACGGCGTGTCGCGGCCTTGTGGTCCGGGCTGTATCTCGGCATGGCGTGGATCTCCTTCCGGGGGCTTGTCACCAACGTAGCATTATGATCATACTATTATGACCGTACTGCAATCAACTACTGGAGCGTCCCATGGCCTCGCTTGCTGATCCGCTCGATCTTCCGTCGGGCGTCCGCCTGCCCAACCGCATTGCGAAGGCGGCGCTGAGTGAAGCGCTCGGTGACGTGGACAACTCTCCCGACGAGCGGCTCGTGACCCTCTACCGGCGCTGGGCACAGGGCGGCTACGGCCTGCTGATCACCGGCAACATCATGGTTGACAGGGCGCACCTCGGAGAGCCAGGCAACGTCGCGATCACCGATGACCGGGCCCTGCCTCAGCTGACCGAGTGGGCGAAGGCCGCCCACGACGGTGGTGCGGTGATCTTCGCCCAGCTCAACCACCCAGGCCGGCAGTCGAACCTGCTCGCCCTGGGGCACACGCCGGTCGCGCCGAGCTCCGTCCCGTTGGCCATGCCCGGCGCCACGACGCCCCGCGCACTGACCACCGCCGAGATCGAGGAGATCATCGAACGGTTCGCGACCGCAGCTGCGGTCTGCGAAGAAGCCGGGTTCGACGGTGTCGAGCTCCATGCGGCGCACGGCTACCTGATCACCCAGTTCCTCTCGCCGCTCACGAACCTGCGCGATGACGAGTGGGGCGGAGACCCTGACCGGCGGATGCGGTTCCTGATCGAGGTCGTACGGCGCGTGCGCGGCCGGGTGAGCCCCGGCTTCGCCGTCGCAGTGAAGCTCAACTCGGCCGACTTCCAGCGCGGCGGCTTCACCGAGGACGACTCCCGAGCCGTCGTCGCGACACTCGCCGCCGAGGCCGTCGATCTGATCGAGGTCAGCGGCGGCAACTACGAGGCCCCGGCGATGGGGGGCTCCGAAGCGTCCTCGACCCGGGAGCGGGAGGCCTACTTCCTCGACTACGCCCGGTCAGTGAGACGGGAGGCGGGCGGCATCCCGATCGCGGTGACCGGCGGTTTCCGCAGCCGGACGGCGATGGAGGACGCGCTGGCAGCCGGCGAGTGCGACCTCGTCGGCATCGCCCGCCCCACCGTCACGGCCACCGACGCCGCGGCGAGCATCCTCGAGGGACGGACCGCCACCCTGACGACCCACGAGGTCCAGGCCGGCATGCGCCGGGTGCTGGGCCGGTTGACCGACCTCAAGGCGCTCGACGGGTTCCTCAACATCAGCTGGAACACCGACCAGCTGCACCGGCTCGCCCGCGGGCTCGAGCCGGACCTGAGCCGCGGCCCCCTGGTCACCGCGCTGGCGATGGTGCGGCGCAACGGCCGGGTCTCCTTCGCCCCGAAGCGAGGCCTGAAGTGACGCGCTCGTCCTACGACCTGGCCGGCAAGGTGGTGCTGATCACCGGTGGCAACGGCGGGATCGGCGCGGCCACGGCCCGCACGCTGCTCGACCGTGGCGCTCGCGTCGCGGTGGCCGACATCGACCCGACCACGCCCGACCGGGCCCGTGAGCTCCACCCGACCGATGTCATCGGGTGCGTCGCCGACGTCCGCGACCGCGCGTCGCTCGAGGCGGCGGTCGCCCAGACCGTCGACCACTTCGGCCGGCTCGACGTCGTGATCGCCAACGCGGGGCTGCTGGCGAAGGCGGCTACCCTCCGCAACACGCCGACGACCGACATCGAAGCCACGTGGGCGGTCAACGTGACCGGTGTCGCCAACACGGTGGCGGCGGCCCTCCCCGAGGTGATCGCCCGCCAGGGCCAGGTCGTCCTCATCAGCTCCGTCTTCGCGTTCCTCAACGGCATGGGAACGATCCCCTACGCGATGAGCAAGGCCGCGGTCGAACAGCTCGGGCGGGGCTTGCGCGTCGAGCTCGCCGACGCCGGCGTCTCCGTGCTGACGGCGTACTTCTCGCTGGTGCAGACCGACATGATCGCCCGCGGCGTCGACGAGGACCCCGTCGTCATGGAGCTGCTCGGCACGCTTCCCAAGGTCATGCTCAAGCGGATCACCCCGGAGCAGGCCGCAGTCGGCATCGCCGACGGGCTCGAGAGCCGCGCGGCACGGGTCATCCGGCCGAACCTCTGGGGACCCGTCTCCGCCCTGCGGGGCGTCCTCGGCCCCACCCTCGACCACCGCTTCGCCCAGGACCGCCGCATCCTCGACGTCCTCGCCCGCCTCGACGCACGCCCCGCCCCACGTCCGCCGGTGACCACCGCCGCGGCACCCTCACGAAGGAAGAAGTCATGACCACCTGGAAGTCCACGCCCACCCGGCGGATCGATGTCGACGGGACGTCGTTCGCCTACCGCGAGCTCGGCGAGCCCGGCGGCGTGCCGGTGGTGTTCCTGCACCACCTGACCGCAGTCCTCGACGACTGGGACCCGCGCGTCCTGGACGGTGTGGCCGCGCGCCACCACGTGATCGCGTTCGACAACCGGGGGGTCGGTGGCACCGGAGGTCGCGTGCCCGCCGACATCGAGGAGATGGGCGCGGACGCCATCGCGTTCATCCGCGCTCTGGGCTACGGCGAGGTCGACCTGATCGGCTTCTCCCTCGGCGGCGCTGTGGCCCAGATGGTGGCCCTGCAGGCCCCCGACCTGGTCCGCCGGATGGTGCTCGCCGGCACCGGGCCGCGCGGCGGCGGGGGCATCTGGAAGATGCCCTTCATCGTCGGCGGCGCCTACACGAAGGCGTTCCTGGCGCGTAAGGACCCGCGTCACTTCCTGTTCTTCCCGCGCACCGCGGAAGGCAAGAAGGCCGCCAACGCCTACTTCGAGCGGCTCGCCGAGCGCACGTCGGACCTGGACCAGCCGATCTCCCGTCAAGCGGGCATCGCGCAGGTGCGCGCGATCACCAGCGGCGGGCTGCACGCCGCCGACGACCTGTCGCAGATCAAGATCCCGGTCTTCGTCGCCAACGGTGACAAGGACCTGATGGTCGCCAGCGAGCACTCCGCTGACATGGCCGCCCGCCTTCCGGACTCCCGCCTACGGATCTACCCCGACTCCGGTCACGGGGGTGTCTTCCAGTACCACCGCGAGTTCGTGCCGGAGGTCCTCGACTTCCTGGGTGAGAAGTGATGGACGGACCTGACTTCCTCACCATCGACGCCTTCGGCCGACCGCCCGGGGGTCGGATCAGATGGCGCCGCGACCTCGCGCGCACGATCGACGCAGGCATCGACGGCCTGCGTGGCGCCACCGTGAACCACGCCAACAACGGAACCCACTCGCTGGCGCCGAACGTCGTGCCTGGGGGCTGCGCGCTCGTTGCCGCATGGGACTGCGCCGAGCCGGCCGAGGCCGCCTTCGCCGGCCCGCTGCGACGGGCGATCGACGGCGCGGGCCGGTTCAGCATGGACAGCGAGATCGTGCGCGTGAGGATCGACTCGGAGTCCGAGAGCGACCACTGGCACGGCTGGCAGCCCAACGCGGGCGGGGCGAAGCCGCTCGAGGACGACGAGCCCATGGTCGCGATCGTGCACGGCATCCTCCGCCGCGGCCGGCTCGTGGAATTCCTGCGCAACAACATGCACGCAGCCAGTCGAGCCGCTCACCACCCTGGGCACCGCGGGAGCATCGACCATCTCCGCCCAGCTGCCCTACGAGCACACCTCGATCAGCCTGTGGAAGACCTACGGCCTCGCGCAGGACTTCGCCTACAAGAAGGGCGGACACGCCAGCGCGATGACCCATGCGCTGAAGGAGAAGACCCATCGGGTCGGGGTCTTCCTGCAGGCCCGGCCGCTCGCTTGCACCGGCACGTTCGGGACGGACCGGGCGCCGTACCCCCAGCTGCCGGAGGCCCAGCGCGCATGGCTCTGAGCGGTGTCCCGCGCGAAGGGCTCCTCAGGCGCGCGGGCGCCATGCTCGGAGGAGAGCGGCTTCGTGCGACGCGAGAGCCACCTCGCGGTCGGCTCCTAGGCCGACGCAGAAGGTGACACCCATCGGGAGCAGCACCTGGCGCACCGGGTCGGCGAACTCGGCGAAGTGGCCGGCCAGGTCGAGGCCGATGTAGCCGTGGACGAAGCTCCACAGCGCGCCGGCCACCGCGGTCGGGTCGTCGATCGTGAAGGTGCCGGAGGTGCCGAGCCTGGCCGCGGCCGCGACGACGTGGGCGTAGGCGGCGTTGAACGCGGGGGAGTGGCCCGCACGCCGTTCGCCCTTGGTCGGAGTTGGCCGGTAGGTCGCCCGGGTCGAGAGCCCGAACATGGCGTCGTACAGGTGCGGGTTCGCCCGCGCCTCGGCCAACGTGGTCAACGCCATCGTGAACAGGTCCGCGACGGGGTCGTCGCTCTCGCCGATCAGCGCGAACGACCGTCCCAGCTGGTCGAAGCCGTGGTCCGCGACCGCGTGGAGCAGCTCCGGTACGCCGCCGAAGTAGTTGTAGACGACCATGCTCGACATGCCGGCACGTGCGGCCACCGTCCTGGCCTTGATGGCGGACGGGCCCTCCTCGGCGAGCATGGCGACGGCGGCGTCGATCAGTCGCTCCGGGATCCCCTTCGAAGCACTGTCCGGCACGGTGGAGTCTCTCGACATGGCTGTCATGGTCGCAAACCGACGGCAAGGACCTGCGACATGGCGTGCTCGGCCAGGGCGGTGATCGTGAGCGCCGGGTTGACGCCGGGGTTGGCCGGCAGCGCGGCGGCGTCGCACACGACCATGTTCTGGTAGCCGAACACCTGCAGCCGGGCGTCGACGACCCCGGTCGCCGCGGTCTCGCCGATGATCGCGCCACCGAGGACGTGGGCGGTCATCGGGCGGTTGCCGAACGCCTCGAAGACGCTGCTCTGGGCGACGCCGCCGGTGCGTTCGGCCAACCACCTCGCGACCCGGTGGCCCGCGTCGATGTAGGTCGGCGCGGGACGGTCCTCGTCCTGCGTGGTGGTGAGCCGGAAGCCACGCCCCAGAAGCCGCCTCTTCGCGATGAACCGGATCGCGTTGTCCCGCGGCTGCATGACCAGCATCATCAGGGTGCGCGCGCCCCAGCCCGCCCGCATCGTCGAGAGCCAGCGGCGGGGGTGCCGCAGCGCGGCCCGGGCCCAGCCCAGCAGGCGCCGTACACCGGTGCCCTGGCCGACCAGGACCGTGAACATCAGGCGCATGAAGTCGCCTCGGGGCCCGTAGGTGAGGAACTCGATCTGGGTGTCGCCGTCCACGATGACCCGACTGCTCGCGGTCACGTCGCGCCAGGTGCCGAGGTCCTCGGGGAGCAGCACGGAGAGCACGGACTCGCTGTTGGTGCGGGCGAGGTGGCCCAGACGATCGCTGATCGCGGGCAGGGACCCGCGGTGCTTGCAGTCGGCCAGGAGGGCGTTGGTGCCCACAGCGCCGCCGGCGAACACCACGCCGTGCGCGGTGACGACGCTGGGTCGGCTGCGCCACCGGGCGCCGGGGCGGCGCGTGGTGATCCGGTAGCCGTCGCTCCCGTCCGCGGCTCCGAGCGGCCTCACATCGACCACCTCGCGCTCGGCGACGATCCGGACGCCGCGCTTCTCGGCGAACCAGAGGTAGTTCTTGGTGAGTCGGTTGGCCGCACCGGTGCGGCAGCCGGTCATGCACTCGCCGCACCGGATGCACCCGGTCCGGTCCGGGCCCTCGCCGCCGAAGTACGGATCGGGCACGGTGACGCCCGGCTCGCCGAAGAAGACAGCCACCGGTGCCGCCGCGAAGCTACCCCCGAAGTTCTCGGCAGCTTCGCGGGTCAGACCGCTCGTCACGGACTCCCAGGGTGTCGTGCCTGCCCCGAGCATCCGCTCGGCGGTGGCGTAGTGCGGCTCGAGACTCTCCTGCCATGGCGCCAGACCCGTCCATTGGGGATGAGTGAAGAAGGCCTCGTGGGGGCGGAACAGAACGCCTCCGTAGACGAGGCTCCCGCCGCCGACCCCGGTCTGGGTAGAGCTGAACACGTGCCGGAACAAGACGTTGCGCATGATGCCGCGCAGCCCGACGGCGGGCGCCCAGACGAAGCGACGGCTGTCCGCAGCGGATGCGGGCAGCTCGTCGTCGGCGTACGCGCGGCCGCGCTCGATGACGGCGACCCGGTAGCCCTTCTCGGCCAGCCTGAGCGCGGCGACGCTGCCGCCGAATCCGGAGCCGACGACGACCCAGTCGTGGTCGAGCGGCTGGCAGGTGGTGCTGGTCACGGTGGCTCCTGACGGGGTTGTCAGCCTAGAATAACTTCGTTATCGTAAGTGTGCAAGCGGGGAGCCGGCTTCCCCTCAGCACCTGCAACCAAGGACCGGTCATGGCACGAGAAGTACGAGGCAACCTCGCGATCGAGGACCGCGGCGCGGTCCTGGTCGCCCGCATCGACGGTGGCCCGCTGGGACTGTTCGGCAACGACATCGCCGAGCAGCTCGACGCGCTGGTCGACCGGGCCGACAGCGACCCCGCCGTCCAGGCCGTGGTCTTCACCGGTACGCATCCTGACCGCTTCGTCTCCCACGCGGAGGTGCGATGGCTGCAGGAGGGAGGGGCGACCGTCCCCTCTGTCGGGGTCCGCGGCGCTTCCGCGCTCGCCCACACGGCGCGTGGGGTGAACCGGGCCGGTGGGCTCAAGGCGGCGCTCGGCAGGACGCCCTTGTGGCCCGCGGTCCAGCTCGAGCGGGTGCACCAGACCTTCCTCAAGATGAACCGCAGCGGAGTCATCTTCATCGCGGCCCTCAACGGGTCCGCGCTCGGCCTCGGCGCCGAGTTCTGCTGGGCCAACGACCTGCGCGTCATGGCCGACGGTGACCACCTCCTCGGCCAGCCGGAGGTGCTGCTCGGGATCATGCCGGGCGGCGGCGGAAGCCAGCGGCTCCCCAGGTTGGTCGGCAACCACCGGGCGCTGATCGCGATCCTCTCGGGTGAACCGTTCACGCCGGCCCAGGCGCTCGAGGTCGGGGCCGTCGACGACGTGGTGGCTCCGGACCAGGTGCTCGGCCGGGCCATCGAGCTCGCCGGGCACCTCGGCGCCAGACCGAAGGCGTCCCGGGCCGCGATCAAGCGGTCGGTCTACTTCGGCGGCTCGGCGGGCCTGGAGGAAGGGCTGCACATCGAGCGCTCCGAGTTCCTCGCCACCGCGCTCTCCGACCTCGGCCAGGAGTTGATGCTCGACTACATGGCCAACACCGACGCGGCCGGCGAGCTGCCGTTGTACCAGCCCGGTGTCTTCGACGAGGTGCTCCGGGCCGGCACGACCCGCGGTGCCGGCGCCCCGCGCAACGAGGCCCGACGATGAGCGGCCACACCGTCACCCGGCACGACGTCGGTTTCGACTCGGCCTGCGACACCTGCGCCGCCTGGCTGTTCATCCCCGACGGCGTCGCGAACCCACCGGTCGTGATCCTCGGACACGGTCTGGGGGCCACGCGCGAGATGGGCCTCGACGCCTTCGCCGAGCGGTTCGCCCAGGCCGGGATCGCCGCACTGGCCTTCACGTACCGCCATTTCGGTGACTCCACCGGTCAGCCCCGACAGTTGCTCTCGATCAAGCGCCAGCTGGCCGACTGGGACGCGGCGATCGCCCACGTGAAGACCCGGACGGACGTCGACGGCACCCGCGTCGCCGTCTGGGGCAGCTCCTTCGGCGGCGGCCACGCCATCATCGTCGCCTCGCGGCATCCTGAGCTGCGCGCAGCCGTCTCGCAGTGCCCCTTCACCGACGGCATCGCTTCGGCGCGGGCGCTGGGCCCGGTCGGCACGATGCGGCTGCTGCCGACGGTCGGCCGCGACGTCCTCGCCATGGCCACGCGCAGGGATCCCGTCCTGATCACGCTTGCCGGGCAGCCCGGGTCGAAGGCCCTGATGACAGCGCCCGACGCCCTCCCCGGCTACCTCGCGCTCGTCCCCGAGGGCGGCGCCTTCGTCAACGAGGTCGCGGCGCGGGTGGCGCCCACGATCACCCGCCACCGGCCCGGAAAGGCGGCCAAGGACGTGCGGATGCCGATCCTCTTCTGCATCTGTGACCACGACTCCGTCACCCCGCCCGAGGAGACCCTGGCCTACGCACGGACCGCGCCTCGCGGCGAGGTCAAGCGGTACGACGCCGGCCACTTCGACATCTACCTCGGAGCGCCCTTCGAGGTCGTCGTCGCCGACCAGATCGATTTCCTCTCCCGTCACCTGGAGGCCTGACGCATGACGTTCTCCACGCTCATCGACCGACGCGCCGCCCAGGACCCGCACGGCCCCGCCGTCGCCGACAGCGCGATCTCGCTGACCAACACGGAGCTGCTCGCCCGGGTCGAGGCCGTCGCCGCGCAGCTCGCGGACCACGGCATCGGACCGGGGGACGTCGTGGCACTGCGGCTGACCAACCGCGTCGAGCTCGTCGTGCTCCTCTTCGCCGCCTGGCGGGTCGGCGCCACGATCACGCCGGTCAACCCGGCGCTCACCGATGTCGAGGTCGCCCGCCAGCTCGACGACTCCGCTGCCCGGCTCCTCGTGATCGAGGAGGGCACCCTCGGCGTCGGTGACGTCGCCACGCTGTCGATCGCGCACCTGGACGGCGACCCGGCAAGGTCGGTCGCGCCCCTCGAGGACGCGTCCGCCCTCGCCTTGCTGATCTACACCTCCGGCACCACCGGAGTCCCCAAGGGCGTCATGCTCGACCACGCCAACCTGGACGCCATGACGGCGATGGGACGCGATGCCCTCACGCTCGGGACCGACGACCGGTGCCTGCTCATCCTGCCGCTGTTCCACGTCAACGGCATCGTCGTCAGCGTCCTCACCCCGCTGCTCGTGGGGGCGAGTGTCGTCATCGCCGACCGCTTCAACCCGACGACCTTCTTCGACATCGTCGAGTCGCACCGACCGACGTTCTTCTCGGCCGTCCCCACGATCTACAGCATGCTCGCGGCGCTCCCCGACGACGTGAGGCCCGACACCAGCTCCGTCAGGTTCGCCGTGTGCGGTGCCGCGCCGGCGTCGGCCGAGCTCCTGACTCGCTTCGAGGAGCGCTACGGCTTCCCGCTGGTCGAGGGCTACGGCCTCTCCGAAGCGACCTGCGGGTCGACCATCAACCCTGTGTGCGGACCGCGGAAGCCGGGCACCGTGGGCCTGCCGTTCCCCGATCAGGAGCTGCGGATCGTCGGCACAGATGGCCGCGCACTCGGACCGGGGGAGTCCGGTGAGGTCGAAGTACGCGGCGCCAACGTCATGCGCGGCTACCTCGGAAGGCCGGAGGAGACCGCTGCTGTGCTCAGGGACGGCTGGTTACGGACCGGCGACATCGGCTACCGCGACGACGACGGCTACCTGGTGCTCGTCGGGCGCTCCAAGGAGATGATCATCCGAGGTGGCGAGAACATCTACCCCAAGGAGATCGAAGACGTCCTCGCCGCCGACCCGTCCGTCCTCGAAGCCGCGGTCATCGGTGTGCCGGACGAGACGTGGGGCGAGGTCGTCGTCGCCTTCGTCGAGGCGAAGCCGAGCATGGTCGTCGACGTTCGCGCCCTCAAGTCGCGCTGTCGGGAGCACCTGACCGGCTACAAGCGTCCTACGGTGATCCACGTGAGAGCGACGTTGCCGAAGAACGCGGTCGGCAAGCTCGACAAGAGGGCACTGCGCGACGGGCTCACCCCCGTGGTGAGGTGACCGCGCGACGGGCTCGGTACCGTGCCGGCGCGCTCCGGTCCCGCGCCGACGACACCGACGCGGTCGATGCACTCACGTTGCGACGCGCGAGGACTCGCCCGCCGGTAAGGGGTCAGTTTTCAGCCGTCGCCGACACGCGTACGCCCAGTGCGCGACTCCTGTTGAGCCCGGGAGCCGGTAGGTCGGGTCGTTTGTGGGCGTGGGGCAGACGACGTTTCGGTAGAAGCGCCGGGAAGAGAGATAGCCGCAGGTCAGGCGCAGTGCCCTGCGGTTTTACGCAGGTCCTACGGGGGCGGGACGCGCGTCGATGCCGGGGCAGGACACGCGATCGGCGACGAGCCTACCGAGGCACGCCCGGCAGGCCGCGATCGTGGTCGGTTTTCGCCGTGTGTGGCCACCCGATCCGGGCGGGGCCTCGCAGGACCGATCAGCGACGCAGTTGAATGGCGGGGTGATCGGCGACCGGTGGGGCAGCTCGGACCAGGAGGTCGGGCGCAGCTACCCGTGCGACGCCTACGTCGACAGGCCGACGATGGAGGCGTGGCGGTCGGTGGGGGTGGGTGCCCGGCCCGAGGTGGTCTGGCCGTGGCTCGTCCAGGTCCGGCTCGCTCCGTACTCCTACGACTGGATCGACAACCTCGGCCGCCGGTCGCCGCGTGAGCTGCGCGCGCTCGCGGACCCGGTCCCTGGCGACAAATTCACGGCAACGAGCGGCCGTCCCGTCGGGCGCGTGCTCGCGGTCGAGAGCGGAGTCCACCTGACCGCGTCGATCATGGGGGCGACGATGACCTACTGGCTCGAGCCCGACGGGGAGGCCCGGACCCGGCTGATCCTGAAGATCGTGTCGCGGCCGCCCCGAGGCCTGGCCACGGCGCTCTGTCTCGGCGACCTCGTGATGGCCCGCCGGCAGCTGCTCAACCTCAAGGAGCTCGCCGAGCGGAGCGCTGTCTGATCAGTCCGCCCGATCAGGCGGACGGCGAGACGGGTGCGAGCAGGCGGAGGGCCGCGTCGGCGATGTCGTCGAGCCGCTTGTTCGCGGCCGGGCTGGTCGTCGAGGTGCTGTTGAGGGCGCCGACCAGTAGGTCGCGGAGGACCCGGACCGGGATGTCGGTGCGGACGACGCCGGCGGCCTGGCCGCGCTGGAGCTCGTCGAGCCAGACCCGGGCGAAGCGGCGTTCGTGGGTGACGTGGGCGGCGCGCAGGTCGGGCGGCAGCGTCTCGACCATGCGGACGACGGACGCGGCGCGCGCGTCGCTGGCGTGCAGCGTGTCGAGGTGCCCGACGACGGCCGCCCGCAGCCGCTCGGTCGGCGGCGCATCGTGGGGGACGGCCTCGATGGCAGCCAGCAGGCCGGTGCGGGCGGACTCGACGCCGTCAACGAGGGTCGCTGCGACCAGGTCGTCCTTGGTCTGGAAGTGGAAGTAGAGGCTGCCGACCTTGAGGTCGGCCGCCGCCGCGGTCCGGCGCAGGCTCGCACCGCCGTACCCGTGCTCGGCGAGCTCCTGTGCTGCGACGTCGAGGATGCGGCGGCGGGTGCGCGCTGCCTTGGTGTCCGACGTCTCCATGACAACACCCTAGCGAATCGGACGATCGTTCGAATAGGATGTAATCGGACGGTCGTTCGATTACAGGAGAACCGATGAGCATCAGGCGTACCCAGGACCACATGTCGCACGACGTGTTCCTCCCGAAGGAGACGGTCGAGCTGCGGGCCCGGGCGAGGGCCTCGGTGGCGCGTCACCTGGCGCCGGTCGCCCGCGAGATCGGATCGCGGGAGGAGTCGGCGGACAGCTTCCCGTGGGGGGCGTTCCGCGGCCTCGCCGCCGACGGACTGTTCGGGATCCCGTTCGACGACACCGTCGAGTACCCGATGCTCGGCGTCTGCACGACGGCGGAGGAGATCGCCTACGAGTCCTCCTCGATGGCCGGCGTGTACGACGGGCAGTGCATCCTCGTCCCGGCGACGCTGGCCCACGCCACCCCGGCCCTGTGGGAGCGGCTCGTCCCCGACCTGGTGTCCGGCGAAGAGGCGTTCGCGTTCGCCACGACCGAGCCCGACACGAGCTCCGACCTGACCGCCGAGCGCCTCGGGACGTGGGCGGAGGAGACGGTCGACGGCTACGTCGTCAACGGCCGGAAGCGGTGGATCACCAACAGCGTCGTGGCCGGCTGGGTCTCGATCCTGGTCCGTGCCGGGCGCGAGGGCAGTCGCGCGCACATGCTGCTCATCGACCTGACCAGCCCCGGGGTGCGCATCGGTACCCCGGACCTCAAGCTCGGCCACCGTGGCCAGATCACCGCGGACATCGTGCTCGAGGACGTCCACGTCCCGCGGGAGAACCTGCTCGGCGAGCCCGGGCGGGGGATGGCGGTGGCGCTCTCCGCGCTCGTCCGCGGCCGGATCGGCATCGGCGCCGCCGGCGTCGGCGTCGCCCAGGCCGCGCTCGACCTGGCCGTCCACCGGCTCCAGACCCGCGAGGTCTTCGGTCGCCCGCTGGGCGCCATGCAGCACTGGCAGTTCCAGATGGCCAAGCGCGCGACCGAGCTCGAGTGCGCCCGCAGCCTCTACCAGAAGGCGGCGATGCTCCTCGACGCCGGTGACGCGACCGCCGAGCCCGAGGCCGCCATGGCCAAGGCCTACGGCACCTGCCTGGCCAACGACCTCGTCCGCGAGGCGATCCAGATCCACGGTGCCCTCGGCTTCGCCCGTCAGGTCGGCGAGAGCGGGGAGTCAGTTCGCCTGGAGGAGCTCTACCGCGACGCGAAGATCCTCGAGATCTTCGAGGGCGCCAACGAGCTCCAGCACTGGATCGTCGCCCGCCGTCTCATCGGCCGCGACATCACCGGCTGAGCGAGCACCCTCAACGGGAGGCGGTGGCCCGGTTCGCAGTGACGTCGGGGCCGGCGTAGCGAGCGACCCGGACGAAGAGGGCTTCTGCGGTCGCGCAGGTCACCTGTCCGTCGGTCAGGCGCGCGGTGACGAACCGCTTGCGGCCGTCGATCAGCTTCGTGCGGACGTCGACCTGAAGCGGGCGCTCGTAGGGAGTCGCAGCGGTGTAGGTCGTCGTGAGGTACGCCGTCCTGGCGATCCAGCCGGAGAGGAGCTGCGCTCTCCCCATGAGCTCGTCCAGCACCAGGGCCACCTGGCCGCCGTGGACGGTCCCACCTCCACCGACGTGCCATCGGGTGAAGGTCACCGTCGCCCTGAGACCGGACGCGGACTCCTCCTCGATCGAGATGTCGGGGAGGGACCCGAGCGCGTGCGAAGGCGTGGCCGCCAGCTGGCCGTACGGCGCGTCGTCGTCCGCGACGCGCCGCAGCTCGAGGGCCGCCGTCCAGCGCGCGAGGTCGTTCTGGAGCTCGGTGACCTGGGTGCTGGACGGAGAAGCGTGGGCGACCGCACCCAGGAAGCCTCGGAGGGTGTCGACCATTCGCAGGAACGCATCTTCGTCGAGGTCGGCGCGGCTGCGGAACAGGTCGAACGGCCAGGACATCGGTCTCCTCAGCTCACAGCGGAGCGACGTGGTGTCGGCGAGGCGTGACGGTCTGCATCTGGCGGTGCCGCGGCACCGTCGCCAGCGCCCGGGCGATCCAACCGCGCGTCTCGCTCGGCCGGATGACGGCATCGAAGCCGAAGCCCTCGGCGCCGCGGATCGCGCCGAGCTGGCCGCGGAACTGCTCGATCAGCTCCTTGCGGCGTACCTCGGGATCGGGAGCAGCGGAGACCTCCCGCCGGTAGACCAGGTCGACGGCGGACTCGACCCCCATGACACCGGTCTCCGCGTGCGGCCAGGCGAGGACGACCTCGGGGTGGAAGGTGCGTCCGCCGGACATGATCACGTAGCCGCCGCCGTACCCCTTGCGGACCAGGACGGTGAAGGTGGGGACCGTGGCCGCGCCGAGCTCCAGCGACAGGCGAGCAGTGGTCCGCGCCAGCCCGGCCCGCTCGGCCGCGGAGCCGACGGAGAGCCCAGGGAGGTCCATCAGGACGAGGACGGGAAGCCCGAACGCGTCGCAGAGCGACACCAGGTGGGACGCCTTGTTGGCGGCATGGGCGTCGAGCGAGCCGGCGTTGGCGAGGGGCTGGTTGGCGAGGATCCCCAGCGGTCGACCGTCGATCGTCGCGAGCGTGGTGATCATGTGGGGGGCGAAACCACTCTTGAGCTCGACCTGGCTGTGCTCGTCGACGATGCCGGCGATCACCTCGTGCATGTCGTAGCCGAGGCGGAGGTCGGCGGGGACGACTGTGTCGAGGCGCGCCTCGGCCAGCGGGTCCGGGGAGAGGCCGACCTCGAGCGGCAGGGGCGCCTCCGCGTTCGGCGGAAGCGTCGCCAGATAGACACGGAGGGCCAGCAGGGCGTCCTCCTCGTCGTCGACCGCGAGGTCGATCGTCCCGAAGCCCGCCTGCGCGTCGGGGCTGTAGAGGCGGTCGTGATCCGGGTCCTCCCCGGTCGCAGCCTTGACGAGGGCGGGCGGCGCCATCCCGACGGAGGCGATGCCGCGGACCGCGACGACGTAGTCGCACAGCGAGGCCGTCAGAGTCGGCTGTCCGAACCCCGGTCCGAGGATCGCGGCCACCAGCGGCACCCAGCCGGACAAGCGGGTCAGGGTCTCCTGGATGTCGAACCCGCCGGCGAAGTCCCGGGCGTCCAGTCCCTCGTGGATCCGGTGGCCGCCGCCGTCGAAGAGCATCACCACAGGGATGCCGCGCGTCGCTGCGATCTCCCAGCAGCGGCGCTGCTTCTCGTTGCCGAGGACCCCGTTGCTCCCGCCCGCGCTCATGAAGTCGGTCGCGATCACCACTGCTGGCCGGGTGTCGATCAGCGCGGTGCCGGTCACGATGCCGTCGCCGAGGATGGGCTGGCCGTCAGGCCCGGGCGCCGCGGGCCGGCCCAGTGCGCCGATCTCGACGAACGAACCAGGGTCGACGAGCGCGAAGATGCGCTCGCGCGCCGTCATGCGCCCGCGGGCGTGCTGCTTGTCGACGGCATCGGGCCGGGCTCGATCGCCTAGCTCGGCGAGCATGCGCTCGTGCTCGAACTCGGGGCTCACGACTCGGTGACGCTCAGCTCTCGTTGATGCGCTGGTCGTACGCCGACCGGCCGGCCGGGTCGATGTCGAGGAAGGTGTCGTAGGCGCCGAGCGTCCGGTACATCCGGTCCCGGAGCCGCCGTCCCATGATCGGCTGCACCGCGAAGATCGTCCGCAGCGACTTGGGGACGAAGACGTCCTTCGCCTTGCTGGTGATCGCGTCGGCGATGCCGTTGGCGACGTCCTCGGGCTCCACGTTCTTGATGAAGCGGGTGCCCTTGGTGCCGGAGATCAGGTCGGTGTTGGTGAACGCCGGGAGCACGCAGGTGAAGGCGACGCCGCGGTCGCCGTATTCGAGCCGCGCGCCCTCGGTGAGGTGGACGACGCCGGCCTTGTGGGCGCAGTAGTTGAGGCCGCCCGGCACGGCGGTCTTCCCGGCGCTGGAGGCGACGTTGATGATGTGGCCCGACCCCTGGTCGAGCATGTCGGGGAGCGCCAACCGCATGCCGAGGATCGGTCCGAGCAGGTTGATCTGCATCGACCGACGCACGACGGCTTCGGGGATGTCGAGGAAGTGCCCGATCGGCATGACGCCCGCGTTGTTGATCAGCACGTCCAGCCCGCCGAGCACCTGCTTGGTGTCGCGGAGGAACTCGGAGAACGAGTCGGTGTCGGTCACGTCCAGCCGGAAGGCGACGACCTCGGGCGCGATCGACGCCGCGGCCTGCTTGGCGACGTCGAGGTCGAGGTCGCCGATCGAGACCGCCGCGCCGCGTCGGTGCAGCTCGCGGGCGGTGGCCAGGCCGATGCCCCGAGCAGCGCCCGTGATCGCGACCCTCTTGCCACGGAGAGTGCTTGCACTCATGATGTCCTCCAGATTTTTCTAAAATAGAATCAGAAACATGGCGGTGTGGCAAGAGCCGCACCGTTCGCCTCTGGACACTGAGCATAACTTCACTTATGGTCGGCTGTGACGTCAAGCACAAGTCGACTTATGTCGACTGCTCGGGCCAGACGTCGGACCAGATTCCGTCCTGATCAAGAAACTCACAGTGAGGTGTGCGATGTATCCAGGGGTCCACGCGGCTCAGACGCCCGACAAGCCGGCCGTCGTCATGGCCGGCTCCGGCCGGGTCCTGACCTATGGCCAGCTCGACGACAACTCCGCCGCGCTGGCCTCCGCGCTGCACGGGCTCGGCCTGCGCAAGGGTGACGTCGTTGCGCTGCTGGCGGACAACGCCGCCGAGTGCTTCGAGGTCTACTGGGCGTGCATGCGGTCCGGCCTCTACATCACTCCGGTCAACCGCAACCTTACGGCCGACGAGGTCGCCTACATCGTCAACGACAGCGAGGCCAAGGTCCTCGTCGTGTCCGCCGCGCTCCGTGAGCTCGCCGAGAAGGTCCGCCCTGAGGTCGAGGTGGCGGGCGCCTACTCCTTCGGTGGCGAGGTCGCAGGTTACGACTCCTACGAGGACCTGCTCGCTGGCGCCGGTCCGCGTCTGAGCGACCAGCCGCGAGGCTCGGACATGATGTACTCCTCCGGCACGACCGGCCGACCCAAGGGCGTCCGTCAGGCGATGATCCCGATTCAGGTCGACCAGCCGGGAGATCCGATCACCGGCCTCCTCGGCGGCGTGTTCAAGTGCGGTCCGGACGACGTCTACCTCCAGCCGGCGCCGGTCTACCACGCCGCGCCGTTGAAGTGGTCGGGCTCGATCCAGGCGCTCGGCGGGACCGTCGTCATGATGGAGAAGTACGACGCGGAGCAGGCGCTGGCGCTCATCGCCGAGCACAAGGTGACCGTCGCCCAGTTCGTGCCGACCATGTTTGTCCGGATGCTCCAGCTTCCTGAGGAGGTCCGCGCGAAGTACGACGTGTCGAGCCTGCGCCTGGCCGTCCACGCCGCAGCGCCGTGCCCGCCCGAGGTCAAGCAGGCCATGATCGACTGGTGGGGCCCGGTCGTCTTCGAGTACTACGGCTCGACCGAGCAGAACGGCATCACCTTCATCTCCAGCCCGGAGTGGCTTCAGAAGCGCGGCTCGGTGGGCAAGGCCATGATCGGCGTCGCGCGGATCTGTGACGACGAGGGCAACGAGCTGCCCGCGGGCGAGGTGGGCACGGTCTACTTCGAGCGCGACGCCCGTCCGTTCGAGTACCACAACGACCCCGACAAGACCCGTGAGGCGACGCACCCCGTCCACGAGACGTGGACGGCCGTCGGTGACCTCGGCTACCTCGACGAGGACGGCTACCTGTTCCTCACCGACCGCAAGGCGTTCACGATCATCTCGGGCGGCGTGAACATCTACCCGGCCGAGGTCGAGTCGGTCCTGACTCTGCACCCCCGGATTTTCGACGTCGCGGTGATCGGCGTGCCGGACGCGGTGATGGGTCAGGCGGTGAAGGCCGTCGTCCAGCTCAAGGACCCGGCCGACGCCTCCGCCGAGCTGGAGCAGGAGATCATCGACTACGCCCGTGAGCGGATCGCCCACTTCAAGGCTCCGCGCACGGTGTCCTTCGTCGACCACATCCCGCGCCTGCCCACCGGCAAGCTCGTCAAGCGCGAGATCGAGCAGATGTTCAAGGACACCGAGGTTCCGGCATGACCACCACGCCGGTGAAGCGGGCCTACCACCCCGACAGCATCTCGGAACTCTCGTTCTGGGCGGCGACGGCCGAGGAGCGGGAGGAGACCTTCCGCAAGCTCCGCGCCGAGGCGCCGATCAGCTGGCACCCGCCCATCCAGGGGGCGCTCATCCCGCCGGAGAACGACGGGGTCTGGGCGGTGACCTCGCACGAGCTCATCACCTACGTCAGCAAGAACCCCCAGCTGTTCTGCTCGGGCCAGGGCTTCCAGATGGAGGAGGTCCCCGAGGACGTCAACGAGGCTGCCGGCAGCTTCCTCGGCATGGATGCCCCGCGCCACGGCGTGATCCGCAAGCTGGTCAGCGCGGCGTTCACGCCGAAGCAGATCCAGAAGATGAACGACCAGATCGAGCGTCAGGCCGAGCTCATCGTCGACGAGCTGCTCCAGAACCCCGAGGGGGACTTTGTCGAGCAGGTCTCCAAGCGCCTCCCGATGTGGACCATCTACGAGATGATGGGCCTCGAGGACGAGGAGCGTCGTAACCAGGCCGCGCACCACGCGGACGGCATGGTGTCGTGGGCGGACGAGGACGTCGCCGCCGGGCGGGAGCCGGGCGAGGTCCTCAACGACGCGCTGGTCGGCCTGCTGATGATGGGCATGGAGCTGGCCGAGGAGCGTCGTGCGGATCCTCGCGAGGACCTGATGACCAACCTGGTCAACGCCGAGGTCGACGGCCGCAAGCTCACTGACGAGGAGATCGGGTCGTTCTTCGTGCTCCTGTCGGTCGCCGGCAACGACACGACCCGCAACTCGATCAGCCTCGCCATGCGGGCGCTGCTGCAGTACCCCGAGCAGCGCCAGCTGCTGCTCGACGACTTCGACGGTCGGATCGGGGGAGCGATCGAGGAGTTCGTCCGCTGGGTGTCGCCGGTGATGACCTTCCGTCGTACGGCGACGGAGGACACCGAGCTCGGAGGGCAGCTGATCCGCAAGGGGGAGTGGATCGCGATGATCTACTCGTCCGGGAACCGCGACGAGAACGTGTTCGAGGACGCGCACTCGTTCAACGTCCTTCGCGACCCGAACCCCCACGTCGGGTTCGGTGGCGGAGGCCCACACTTCTGCATGGGCAACTTCGTCGCCAAGAAGCAGCTGCGCGCGATCTTCAACCAGCTGCTGTTCCGTGCCCCCGACCTCCAGCTCGGCGAGCCCGAGTACCTCGTCGGCAACTTCGTGCGCGCCGTCAAGCGGATGCCCTACACCCTCGGCTGAGGCCTGAGTTGGAGGAAGTGACGATGAAGATGACGAAGCCGCGAACGGTCGATGCAGAGCAGGACCTGGCACTCTTGATGGACCGTCTGCGGGCGACCTACGCGAGCGGACGCACACGCGGCGCGGCGTGGCGAGCCGCGCAGCTCGAGGGGCTGATCCGCTTCCTCGAGGAGTGCGAGGCGGACATCGCGGAGGCGTTGGCGAGCGACCTGGGGCGCAACGACTTCGAGTCGTGGTTCGGTGACGTCGCGCCGCCGAAGGGGGACGCGGAGCTCGCCCTCAAGAACCTGAGGCGGTGGATGCGGCCCCGGCGGCGTCGAGTGCCCTTGACCCAGCTTCCGGCCAGCGCCCACATCCAGTACGAGCCGCTGGGCGTCGTCCTGGTGATCGGACCGTGGAACTACCCGGTGAACCTCTCGTTGGGCCCGATGGTCGCTGCGCTCGCCGCCGGCAATTGCGTGGTGCTCAAGCCCTCGGAGGTCGCGCCCGCGACCTCGCGCCTGATGGCCGAGAAGCTCCCGGAGTACCTCGACTCCGACGCCGTGGTGGTCGTGGAGGGCGACGGTGTGGTCACGCAGGCCCTCCTCGCGCTCGGGTTCGACCACGCGTTCTTCACCGGAGGCACCGAGATCGGCCGCAAGATCATGGCGGGCGCGGCGAACACTCTCACGCCGGTCATCCTGGAGCTCGGCGGGAAGAGCCCTGCGATCGTCACGGCAGACTGCGACCTCGACGTCGTCGCCCGTCGGATCGCCTGGGTCAAGCTGATGAACTCGGGGCAGACCTGCATCGCGCCCGACTACGTCCTGGTCGACGAGTCGGTGAAGGAGGCGCTGGTCGACAAGCTTCGTGCGACCTTCCGGCAGTTCACCGCGGAGGAGCCGCGCGGCAAGCGGATCGTCAACCAGCGCCAGTTCGACCGTCTGCGGTCCTACCTCGAGCAGACGAAGGGAGTCGCTGTCGAAGGGGGAGGGTTCGACGAGTCGGGCCTGATGATCGACCCGACGATCCTCGTCGACCCGGACCCTAGTGAGCCGTCGATGACGGAGGAGATCTTCGGACCGATCCTGCCAGTCGTCGGCTATCGCACCCTCGACGAGGTCATCCGCTTCGTCAACAGCCGGCCCAAGCCGCTCGGGCTGTACGTGTTCGCGCGTGACCGGCGGGTCTCGACCCGTCTTGTCGACCAGATCCCTGCCGGTGGCGCCGTGGTCAACCACTGTGCGATCCACTACCTGATCCCGAGCCTGCCGTTCGGTGGCGTCGGAGCGAGCGGCATGGGCGCCTACCACGGGGAGTGGGGCTTCCAGGCCCTCAGCCACCGCAAGTCGGTGGCGGTCAAGGGCTTCCGGCCGGACCTCGCCATCACCTACCCGCCGTACGGCGATCGCGCGAAGGCGCTCATGCGCAAGCTGTTCTGAGAGGGGTCCGTCGACGTCCGGCGCTGGGCGCTACTTCTTCCCCAGCAGCCGGGCGTCACCGAGGATGCGCTGCAGCGACCAGAGCAGATGTTCCCTGCTGTGCTCGGCGGAGATCATCTCGAAGCCGATCAGCGTGCTGAGGCCCCAGACGGTGAACTGCTCAGCCAGGTCGGGGCCGACGATCTCGGTCATCGCCTGGTGGACCACGTGATAGCGGCCGTCATCGACCTTCTGCTGGATGGCGCCCACTCCATCATCGACGCCGGCCCAGACCCTGATCGCAGCCTCGGTCCGGTGGAGGAGGTCGGAGCTCGCCTCGGCCAGGAGCGTGAGGCGCTCGACCGGGTCGGCCGCCCGCTGGGCGATCTCGACCGTCGTCACCGTCCGCTCGAGAAGCCAGGTGTCGAGGAGTGCTGTGGTGAAGTCCTGCCAGTTGTCGAACGAGTGGTAGAACGAGCCGGTCGTGACACCGAGCTTCTTGCACAGGGGCGCGAGCTTCAGGCCGCCGTAGCCGTCGGTACCTAGGATCTCGTAGGCAGCGGCGAACCAGGACTCCCGCAACGCCTCGTTGCGTCGTGCCGGTTTCTCACTCATCCCGCTCCCTCGCTTCTCGAGCCACGGAGGGCCGGTAACGTAAGTTACCTTACTGAGGACGGGCGGCGCATCCTGCGCCTCATGGTTGTCGAGGGCGGTCGACGTGGCGACAGGTTCGAAGGAGCGGTACTTCGAGGCCGCTATCGACCTCTTGGCCGACCGCGGACCGCGCTCGCTGACGCTGAACCGGTTGTGCGAGCAGGTCGGGCTGACGACGGGATCCTTCTACCGTCACTTCGCGAGCTGGGCAGCCTTCAAGGAGGCGCTGCTCGCCGACTGGCTGCGCCAGCGCACGCTGCTGCCCTTCGCGGCGGCGGGGGAGCGCCCTGACGCCTTCGAGGCTGTCAACGTCCTGATCGGCGACGCCTGCGAGCTCCCCCATCGGACCGAGGCTGCCCTTCGATCCTGGAGCCTGGCCGATCCGGACGTAGCTGCGGTACAGGCCACGATCGACCGGATCCGCGTCGATTCCACCATGGACGCACTCGCCCGGTTGGGGGGAGACCCGACGCGGGCTCGCCACTTCGCCGTGATGAGCCAGTTCGTCCTCATCGGTTTCCAGCAGATGCGCTCTGAGGGTGATGTCGAGTACCTGCGCTGGGCCCTGTGTCGAGTCTTCGAGGAGTTCCTGGATCCTGGAAAACATAAGTAAACTTATGCTACCTTGAGAGCGGGCGCAGGGAGCGCCCGCTCGACCTCGAGGAGGGGCGGCATGGCCTTCAAGGACGCGGACGAGGTCCGCCACTACATCGGCAGCGTCTTCCAGGCGGGCTTCGACGACCCCGAGATCGGGCCCAAGATGCAGGCGACGGGGATCGTCGTGAAGTTCGCCTTCACCGACCCCGACGCCGACTTGGTCGTCGACATGGCCAAGCAGGAGATCGGCGAGGGTGCCGGCATGGCGGAGCCGATCGCGATCATGCGGATGACCGCTGAGCTCGGCAGTGCCTACTGGCAGGGCAAGGTCAACCTCCCGATCGCCATGGCGCGCGGCAAGATCAAGGTCGACGGCAACGTCGCGAGCCTGCTCAAGCTCGCCCCGCTCGGCAAGAAGCTCTTCCCGAAGTACGTCGAGACCCTTCAGGCCGAGGGTCGCAGCGACCTCGTCGTCGCCTGAGTCGACAGCGCGCCCGTCAGGCGACGGCGTACCGGTCGATCCCGTCCTGGGCGGCGAGGACCAGTGCGCCGTCGTCGGCGAGGACGGTCAGGTGGGCGGCAGCCTCGAGCACGGCCGTCATCTGGTGCACCGTCTCCAGGTCGTGGAGCGACCGCTCGCGGCGGGTCCAGGTCATGCCGGCCGCTACTTCTTGAGCCGTCGATCGGCCCCGCGACACGAGGTCGCGGATCACCTCGAGACGCTCCTCGTGGTGCTGGATCAGCTCCGCTGCCCGGTCGGCGGCCGCGCCGCCCACCGCGCCGTGCGCCGGGAGCATCTGGTGCCGCGGCATCTCGGTGACGATCCGCAGCGAGCTCAGATAGCTCGTCAGCGAGCGCCGGTCGGGCTCGCGCTCGTAGGCGATCGACGGCGTGATCCGGGGCAGCACGTGGTCGCCCGTCAGGAGCAGGTGGTCCTCGGTCACCTCGAAGCACACGTGGCCGCGCGTGTGTCCGGGTGTGGCCACCGCCCGGATCGTCGTCCCGCCCAGGTCGATGACCTCGGCGTCGTCGATCCATGCGGCGGGGACGTCGAAGTCCATCGCCGCCTCGTGCGGCTCGACCGGGATCGAGGCGACCTCGGTCGCCAGGAGGTCGGCGCCGGCCCGACGCAAGAGGTCGACCTGGCGCGGAAAGGCGCCGTCCAGCTCTCGCCACGCGTGGATGCTGTCGGCATCCTCGCGTCCGAGGTGCACCGGGATGCCGAGCTCGCCCTGCCAGGTGATGCCCTGGGTGTAGTGGTCCCAGTGGTGGTGCGTGGTCAGGATCCTCGAGATCGACCGGATGTCCACGCCCAGCAGGTCCAGTCCCTCGCACAGGGTGCGGTCCGTGTCGGGTGAGGACCAGCCGGGGTCGACCAGCACCGTCTCGTCGGCGCCGCGCACGACGTAGCAGTTCACGCTGGTCAGCCCGACGAGGGGGAGCGGCAGCTCGATGAGAGCGACGCGGTCGGTGATGTCGTGAGCGGTGACCATGAGGTATTCTTAATCTAAATTAGAATCTGGTCGCAAGATGAGGAGAATCACGTCATGGCTGGAGTAGAGGGTCGGGTCGTCGTCGTCACGGGCGCAGGAGGCGGTCTCGGCCGCGAGTACGCGTTGTTCCTGGCTAGCGTCGGCGCCAAGGTGGTCGTCAACGACCTCGGGGGCGCGCGCGACGGGAGCGGGGCCGGCTCCGCGATGGCCGACGACGTGGTCGCCGAGATCAAGGCGGCCGGTGGTGAGGCGGTGGCGAGCTACGACAGCGTCGCGACCGAGGAAGGCGCTGCGTCGATCGTGAGCACCGCTCTCGACACGTTCGGTGCCGTGCACGGCCTGGTCAACAACGCCGGGATCCTCCGCGACATGTCGTTCGCCAAGATGACCACCGAGTCGTGGGACCTGGTCCGTTCTGTCCACCTCGACGGCGGCTACTACCTGAGCAAGGCCGTGTGGCCGCACTTCCGCGAGCAGGGGTTCGGCCGCATCGTCATGGCGAGCTCGACCAGTGGACTGTTCGGCAACTTCGGGCAGGCCAACTACGGCGCGATGAAGGCCGGCCTCGTCGGCCTCATGAACACCTTGAAGCTCGAAGGTGCCCGCGACAACATCCTCGTCAACGCGATCGCCCCGATGGCGGCCACGCGGATGACGGCCGACATCGCTCCTCAGGAGATGCTCGACAAGCTCCCGCCTTCCTTCGTCTCTCCGGTGGTCGGCTACCTGCTGACCGAGGAGAACGCGGAGTCGGGATCGGTGTTCGTCGTCGGCGGCGGCCAGGTCTACCGGGTGGCCCAGTTCCAGAACGCCGGCGTCGTCTTTCCCGAGCCCCCCAGCCTCGGCGAGGTCGCCGAGCGGTGGGCCGACATCACCGACCTGTCGGACGTGAAGCTCGGGAAGAACCCGGTCGGTTAGAAAGCGAGCGACGCGCCACGCTCACCTCGCGAGGAGGTCGAGCGTGGCGTGGTCGCTGACGAAGGCCGCGATCCGCCTGATCGCGGCGAGCGTGTAGTCCCGGGGTTGGAGCTCCGGCTCGAACCGGGTCCCGCCGAGAGTGAACAGCCCGAATGCGAGGGCATGCAGCGGGTGGGTCCGGTAGGCGGTCCACGCCTCGTCGAACGACGGCCCGGTCCGCACGCCCCGCGACGCGAGCTGAGCGCAGTAGGTCCGCACCAGCTCCTCCTCCCAGGCACGCCGGTTCTCGGTCGCCAGGCAGCCCGCGAGGGCGTAGGAGAGGTCGAGCGCCCAGTGGCCCACGGCCACGCACTGCCAGTCGTAGAGGCCCATCTGCCCGTCCGGGTCGCGCAGCCAGTTGCCGAGGTGCAGGTCCTGGTGCAGCAACGTCGGTGGGGCCTCCGCGTGCAGCTCCAACGAGCGCCGGAACGCGGGATAGAGCTCGTGGCGGCGACGGCCCAGGTCGTCGGCCATGACCGCGACGGCACGGTCGAACCCGCGCATGGTCCGGCTCTCGAACCCGACGCGGCGGTCGAGGTCGGCCTGCCAGCGGTCGGCCCGCTTGAGCGCCGAGAGGTCGGTGCGGAAGCGAGGGCTGTCCCACATCGCTGCGTGGTACGACGCCAGCTGCTCGACGATCGCGTCCGCGTCCTCACGGGTGACGGTGTTGTCCATCGGAGCCGGGAACGACCAGCCCGTGCTCGTGAGGTCCTCGAGGAGGACGAACGAGCGTCGGGTGCGTCGGTCGAAGCCTGCGTGGAAGGCCCGCGGGCTGCGCACGTCGAGGTCGCCGCGGATGCGGGTGTAGAAGACGGCCTCGCCCTCGGTGATGTCGGTCAGGCCGAGGAGGAGCCGGGAGAAGACCCCGGCCGCCGCTTTGCTGAACAGCTGGGTCGGCAGGCCGGCCTGTCGGCCGACCGCGTTGTACTCGACGCGGATCGCGCGACGTGACGAGGTGCCGTCCGACCCGCCGGTGATCTCCAGGGAGGTGACGGCGGCACCGGGCGTGCCCCCGCACAGGGCGGCGGTCAGCCACTCGGTCGTCAGGGCATCGGCCGTCGGCGGGACCTCGGCGAGGTCGCGGAGGGTGATCGCCGGACCGATCCGCTCGCGGGCGACGCCCCCGACGACGGCGCCGGCCATCGCCAGCATGGATGCCTTCTCGATCAACGACATGCGGTTCTCCAGGTTCGGTGAAGTGGATTCCCGCCCGGCCGCGCGGGGTGGTGCGCGGCCGGGCGGAAGCTCGTCGAAGGAGGTCAGCGGCCGGCGATGTCGCGGCCGATGATCTCCTTCATGATCTCGGTCGTTCCGCCGTAGATCGTCTGGATCCGGGTGTCGACATAGGCCTTGCCGACGGCGTACTCCCGCATGAAGCCGTAGCCGCCGTGCAGCTGGAGGCAGCGGTCGACGACTCGTTTCATCAGCTCGCTCACGTACCACTTGCCCTTGGCTGCCTCGACCGGCGTGAGGTTCCCCGCGTTGAAGGCGACGACCGAGGCGTCGACGTAGGCCTGGGCGACGTCGAGCTCGGTCTCGATCTCCGCCAGCGTGAACCTCGTGGCCTGGAGGTCGACGAGACGCTTGCCGAACGCCGTCCGGTCCTTGAGGTAGTCGACCGTCTGCTCGTAGATCGCGCGCGCGGTGGTGATCGACTGGTTGGAGACACCGAGCCGTTCACGGGGGAGGTGGCTCATCAGGTAACGCAGGCCCTGGCCCTCCTCGCCGAGGAGGTTCTCCGCCGGCACCCGGGCGTCGGTGAAGTAGAGCTCGGAGGTGTCCTGTGCGGGGAGCCCGATCTTGTCGAGCTTGCGTCCGCGCTCGAAGCCCGGGGTGTCGTCGGCCTCGACCATCAGGAGGCTGAAGCCGTTGGAGCCACCTTCGGGATCGGTGCGGACGGCCAGCACGATCAGGTCGGCCATGATCCCGCTGGAGATGAACGTCTTCTGTCCGTTGACGACGAAGTGGTCGCCGTCGCGACGCGCGGAGGTGCGCATCCCCTGAAGGTCGCTGCCGGTGCCGGGTTCCGTCATCGCGAGGGCGCCGATGAGCTCGCCGGAGGCGAATCCGGGGAGCCAACGCTTCTTCTGCTCCTCGTTGCCGCGCCCGAGGAGGTAGGCGAGGAACAGGTCGTCCTGCAGCCCCAGGGTGACGCCGAACGAGATGGCGTTGACCTTGCCGATCTCCTCGCCGACGACCATCCGGTAGCGGTAGTCGGTGACGCCGCTGCCGCCGTACTCCTCGGGGACCTGGAGGGCGTAAAGGCCCGCCTCGGCCGCAGCCTGGAACACCTCCCGGGGGATCCAGCGCTCGTCGTCCCAGTCGTCCTTGTGGGGGACGACCTCGCGCGCGAGGAACTCACGGACGGTCTCGCGGTAGGCCTCGTGGTCGGCCTCGTAGAGGGTGCGCTCCATCAGCTCAGATCCTCTCGATGATGGTGACGTTGGCCTGGCCGCCGCCCTCGCACATCGTTTGCAGGCCGTAGCGGCCGCCGGTGCGCTCGAGCTCGTGCAGCAGGGAGGTCATCAGGCGCGCGCCCGTGCAGCCGATCGGGTGGCCGAGGGCGATCGCGCCGCCGTTGGGGTTGACCTTCGCGGGATCGGCGTTGAGCTCGATGTTCCAGGCGAGGACGACCGGGGCGAACGCCTCGTTGATCTCGACGACGTCGATGTCGTCGATGGTCAGGCCGACCTTCTTGAGAGCGTGCTGGGTGGCCGAGATCGGCGCGGACAGCATCATCACGGGGTCGTCGCCGCGGACGGAGAAGTGGTGGACCCGCGCCCGCGGCGTCAGGCCGTGCTGGTCGACCGCACGCTCGGAGGCGATGAGCAGCGCGGCGGCACCGTCGGAGATCTGCGAGGCCACGCCCGCGGTCAGGACGCCGTCGGGGACGAGGGTCTGAAGACCGGACATCTTCTCGCGGGTCGTGTCGCGTCGCGGGCCCTCGTCGGTGGAGATGCCCGCGATCGGCGTGATCTCGCGCTCGAAGTAGCCGGCGTCGATCGCAGCGATCGCCCGCTGGTGGCTCTGGTAGGCCCACGCCTCGCAGTCGTCACGGGTCAGCTTCCAGTGCGCAGCCATCATCTCGGCGCCGCGGAACTGGGAGATCTCCTGGTCGCCGAAGCGCGCCTGCCATCCCTCGCATCCCGACCACGGGTCGACGGAGCCGAACGGCTCGCCGGCGCCGAACGCGCTCAGGATCGGGAACTGGCTCATCTTCTGCACGCCGCCGGCGACGACCAGGTCCTGGGCTCCGCTCATCACGCCCATCGCCGCGAAGCTGACCGCCTGCTGCGCGGAGCCGCACTGGCGGTCGATCGTGACGCCCGGGACGGACTCGGGGTACCCCGCGGCCAGGGCAGCCGTACGCGCGATGTCGCCCGCCTGGGCGCCGATGTTGTCGAGGCATCCCAGCACGACGTCGTCGATCGCTGCGGCGTCGATCCCCGACCGGGAGACGAGCTCGCGGAGCGTGTGGGCCGCCAGGTCGGCGGGATGGACGCCGGCCAGGCCACCGTTGCGGCGGCCTACGGGCGTACGGACAGCGTCGACGATGTACGCCTCGGGCATGGGTTCCTCCTAGGTCTGGTGCAGGTCGGCCGCTCGTGCTGGGCGTTGACTCCTGCGTCCCTTGGACCTTAATCTATTTTGGATTAAATTCCTAGAAAGGCCGACCAGTGAAGATCTACGACGGGCTCATCGAGTTCGCGGAAGCCGAGGGGGACGATCTCGGCACGTCGGAGTGGATGGAGATCGATCAGCAGCGCATCGACACGTTCGCCGATGCGACGGGGGACCACCAGTGGATCCACGTCGATCCGGCGCGGGCTGCGGAAGGACCGTTCGGAGCCACGATCGCTCACGGCTTCCTCACGCTGTCGCTGCTGCCGGTCCTCATCAACCAGCTCTACCGGGTCGACAACGTCACGATGGCCGTGAACTACGGCCTCGACAAGGTGCGCTTCATGGCGCCTGTGCTGGTCGGGAGCAAGGTGCGTGCCTCGACCAAGGTGCTGGTCGTCAGCAAGCTCGAGGCCGCCGTCCAGGCGACCTTCGAGACGACCTTCGAGATCGAGGGCGCGGACAAGCCGGCTGCCGTCGTCCAGAGCATCGTGCGGTACGTCGGGTGACGGCCCTTCTCGAGGGCCGCACCGCGATCGTCACCGGCGCGGGGCAGGGCATCGGCCTCGCGATCGCGCGGACGATGGTGGGTCACGGCGCCAGCGTCACGATCGCCGACCTCGATGCCGAACGGGCCGCCGCTGCCGCACAGGAGCTCGGAGCTCGGGCACGGGGCGTCGGCTGCGATGTGACGGACGAGGCGGCCGTGACGACCCTCGTGGAGGGGGCCGTCGAGGCCTGGGGCGGCCTGGACGTCCTGGTGAACAACGCGGGGATCACGAGGGACGCGTCGCTTCGGAAGATGACCCTCGCCGACTTCCAGGCGGTGACGACGGTCCATCTCCAAGGCACCTGGTTGGGGATCCGGGCGGCCAGCGACGTCATGCGCGCAGCCCAGCGGGGCAGCATCGTCAACATCTCGTCGATGTCCGGCAAGGTCGGCAACCCGGGCCAGACCAACTACAGCGCGGCCAAGGCCGGGATCGTCGGCATGACCAAGGCGGCCGCCAAGGAGCTCGCGCACCACGGGGTGCGCGTCAACGCGGTGCAGCCCGGCCTGATCCGGACGCCCATGACCGAGGCCATGGCTCCGGAGGCCTACGCGGCGACGGCGGCGACCATCCCGATGCGGAGAGCCGGTGAGCCCGACGAGGTGGCGAACGTCGTGGCGTTCCTCGCGTCCGACCTGGCCAGCTACATGACCGGGGCCGTGCTCGAGGTGTCCGGCGGGAGGGGGATGTGAACAGCGAGTGGAGCGGTCCCGTGCGGCTGGAGGTGGCGGACGGCGTCGGATGGATCACTCTCGAACGGCCTGAGGCGATGAACGCCGTGACGACCGCGCTGGCGATCGCGCTGGAGCAGGCGATCCTCGCCGCGGGGGAGAACCCGTTGGTCAACGTCGTCGTCATCCGGGGTGCCGGCGGGAACTTCTGCGCCGGTGGGGACTTCGACGAGGTCCAGCGGCTCCGCGCGGAGGGAACTGACGCCCTGCGTCGGCTCTTCGCCGCGTTCCGAGCGGCCTGCGCTGCGGTCGAGCTGGTGCAGGAGCCGGTCATCGCCGCGGTCGAAGGCGTCGCCATGGCGGGCGGCTTCGAGCTGATGCAGACCTGCGACGTCGCGCTCGTGCGTCACGACGCCAAGCTCTCCGACAACCACGCGAACTTCGGGATGGTGCCCGGCGGCGGTGGCTCGCAGCGGCTCCCGCGGCTCGTCGGCCGTCAGCGCGCGCTCGGGCTCCTTCTCTCCGGCGACCGGATCTCCGGTGTGGAGGCCGTCGAGTGGGGTCTGGCGTACCGCTCCTACTCCTCCGACTCCTTCGACCGCGAGGTCGCGGCCTTCGCGAACAAGCTGGCGGGACGCCGGCCCGATGCACTCGCCTCGATCAAGCGCCTGGTGCGCGAGGGGCTCAAGGGTGACCTCGAGGCGGGTCTCGACCTCGAGATGGACGTCGTCGTGGACCACATCGCCGGCACGGCCGGCTCAACCAGCGTGTCGGCGTTCGCCGGCCGGAAGGAGGTCGGCCGATGACTGCCGAGAACCCCGGGGACCTCGTCCTCCTCGACGTCGTCGACGGCATCGCCAGGATCCGGCTCAACCGCCCGGAGTCCGCGAACGCCGTCGACGCACTGCTGCTTCGGGAGCTCCACGAGAAGATCCTTCGCTGTCACGCCGACCCGACCGTGCGGGTGGTGATCCTCAGCGGCGAAGGACGCAACTTCTGTGCCGGCGGCGACGTCAAGACGTTCGCGAGCAAGGGAGAGGCTCTGCCCGACTACCTGCGTGAGGCGACCGCCTGGCTCCAGCTCGCCACGGCAGCCCTCATCCAGCTCAAGGCGCCCGTCATCGTCAAGGTGCAGGGCTTCGCAGCCGGCGGCGCTGGGTTCGGCTTCGTGTGCGCTGCCGACCTGGTGGTCGCGGGCGAGGGAGCGAAGCTCTTCTCGGGTGCCGTGCGCGTGGGCATGGCGCCGGACGGCGGCACCACGGTGACCCTGGCGCGCATCGTCGGGCTGCGCCGGGCGATGGACCTGCTGCTGACCAACCCGACGTTGTCCGCGGCCGAGGCCCGCGACCTCGGGATCGTCTCGCGCGTCGTCCCCGACGCTGATCTCGACGACGCCGTCGACGGGCTGGCTGCGGAGCTGGCGGCCCAGCCGCCCCTCGGGCTGACCGCCACGAAGCGGCTCGTGTGGGACGGGCTCGGCGCGACGGTGGCCGAGCGGCTGTCGGAGGAAGCACGCGTCGTGTCCGAGCTGTCCGGGACGGCCGACAGCCGCGAGGCGCTCGCCGCGGTGATCGAGCGCCGCCCCGGCGTCTACCAGGGGCGATGACCGATGACTGTGGTCGATGCAGTGCGCGAGCTCGAGGGAGGCACGCCTGCCGGGCCGTGCCTGGTGCCGGGGGTGCCGGTCAGTCGCGCGCCCGCCGCGCCGGTGCTGGTCGAGGACCGCGGCCCGGTCCGCGTGATCACCCTGAACCGTCCCGAGGTCAGGAACGCGATCAATCTCGACCTGCGCTACGCGCTCGCCGACGCGGTCGAGGCTGCCGACGCTGACCCGAGCGTGAGGGCGATCGTGCTCACCGGCGCCGACGGAGCCTTCTGCTCGGGTGGTGACATCGCCACGATGCAGCGGGCGCCGCGGCACGAGACGACCGCGCGCGCCCAAGCGGCGCAGCGCGTCGTACGCGCGCTCTGGCACACGCCGAAGCCGGTGGTCGCCGCTGTCGAGGGGCCGGCGTTCGGGGCGGGTGCCGCGCTGGCGCTCGCCTGCGACCGGGTGGTGGCCGCGGCCGACGCGACCTTCGCGACGACGTTCACGACCGTCGGCCTGGCCGGCGACATGGGCATCTTCGCCTCCCTGCCTGCGCGGGTGGGACCCGCCCGGGCCCGGCAGATGCTGATGCTGGGCACCCGCGTCAGCGGGTCGGAAGCGGGGGCGATGGGGCTTGTGGACTGCGTGGTCGAGCCTGGCTCGGCGTTGGACGTCGCGATGGCTGACGCGACGATGCTCGCGGCGGGACCGCCGCTGGCGCTCGGCGTGATCAAGCAGATGCTCTCCGGGGAGCCCCGCCACCCCCTCGCCGTCCTCGACCTCGAGGTCCACAACCAGGTGTCCCTGTGGGACACCGACGACTTCACCGAAGGCGTCGCTGCCTTCGCCGAGCGGCGTCGACCGTCTTTCGGCACCCCGGCATTGCGTCGATCCGGCGATTAATCTAATCTTGATTAAAAGAACGGGGCGAGACGTGAGCCCGATCGCCGACCACTCCACCCAAGGAGGAAAACTCATGACCGCACTGGTCCCGTCGCCCGCCGAGGTCGTGGAGGGCGAGAGTCGCTATGACCGGCTGATCCAGCCCGCGCGCGTCCACGGCACGCTCTACACCGACCCGTCGATCTTCGCGGAGGAGCTGCGCAAGATCTGGCACAAGACCTGGGTCTTCGTCGGACACGAGAGCGAGGTGCCCGAGCCCAACGACTACGTCCGCAAGCAGCTCGCGGACCAGGACGTGGTCATGACGCGGGACAAGGACGGCGAGGTCCACCTCCTCATCAACCGGTGCGCACACCGCGGGTTGCAGGTGTGCGACGACAAGGCCGGCAACTCCAGCTCGTTCCGTTGCCCGTACCACGGCTGGACCTACCGCAACACCGGCGAGCTGCTCGGCTACCCATACAACAAGGGCTACGGCGGCAAGAACAAGCTGGAGCTCGGGATGGGGAAGGTCGCGCGCGTCGCGTCCTACCAGGGCTTCGTCTTCGGGAGTCTCGCGCAGGAGGGGCCGTCCCTCGAGGAGCACCTCGGTGCGGCGAAGGGCGAGATCGACCGGTTGGTCGGGCTCTCGCCCGAGGGCAAGGTCTCCCTCGACGCCGGCTGGCTGCGCCACCAGACCAAGGCGAACTGGAAGTTCCTCGCCGAGAACGAGACCGACGGCTACCATCCGCAGTTCGTCCACGGATCGATCTTCGGCGTGGCAGGTAGCCCGATCGGTGCGCTCTACAGCGACAACTCGACCGCCGTCACCCGGGCCCTCGGCGACGGCCACAGTGAGAACGACCTCCGCCCCGAGTTCCGTACCTTCGACGAGCCGATGCGCTGGTTCGGGACGACGCCCGACAAGGTCCCGGGCTACCTGGCGTCGATGGCGGAGTCGTACGGCGAGGATGCTCATCGACGCACCGTCGAGGGCGCCCCGCACGTGATGATCTTCCCCAACCTGTTCATCGCCGAGATCCAGGTCTTCAACATCCAGCCTGTCGGCGTGGGCGAGTGCGTCCAGTACTCCACGGCTGTCCAGTTCGCTGGTGGTCACGAGCTGAACATGCGGATGGTCTCGCAGTCGATCGGCTCCGTCGGCCCGGCCGGGATGCTGCTCGCCGACGACACCGAGATGTACGAGCGCAACCAGCGCGGGGTCGAGATGGCCGACCCGGAATGGCTCGACGTCCGCCGCGGACTGGTGCGCGAGACGGTCGACGAGGACGGGTTCACGATCGGTGCCGCCACCGACGAGACCGCGATGCGCGGGTTCTGGAGTCACTACAAGTCGCTGATGGAGGCCGACGCATGAGCGCCCACCTGACTGACCTTCCCCCGCGCCCGGACACCGCGGGCGAGCTGGTCGACGTCCCGGACGGGTGGGAGGTCCGGGACGTCGAGCAGTTCCTCTTCCGGGAGGCGCGGCTGGCCGACGAGAACGACTACGACGGATGGGAGGCGCTGTGGACCGACGACGCCATCTACTGGGTCCCGGTCGACGGTGAAGGTGACCACCCGCGCACGACCGTCTCCATCATCTTCGACAACCGCAGCCGGATCTCGACCCGGATGAAGCAGGTCAAGACCGGCAAGCGGTACGCGCAGGCCCCTCCATCCAACCTCCGGCACATCCTCGGAAACATCGAGCTGATCGGCGGGCGGATCAATGCGGCCGGTGGCACTGACCTGGAGGTGAGTGCGAACTTCCTGGCGCTCGAGTCCCGTGCCCGGGGCAACCAGCTCTGGGGTGGCCGGACGACCTACCGGATCCGGCGGATCGACGGGGAGATCCGACTGGCCTACAAGAAGGTCGTGCTCGTCGACAACGACAAGGCCGTGCCCACGCTCGGCTTCCTGGTCTGAGGCCGGCCATGAACGACGAGATGCACGCGGTCGGCGAGGGCCCGCGCCACGAGGTCACCCTCGACGAGGGAGCCGCGGGCGCCACGGTCCCCGCCGGCAGGGTGGTCGAGAGCGAGTTCGCCTCGGTCGCGGTGCGCCTCGACGAGCAGGGCAACTCGGTACGACTCCGGGTCGAGGACCTTCGGTCGGGACGAGTCCGCTTTCTCGACGCCCTCGAGCTGGAGACGGTGGTCTGGCTCGAGGACGGCCACCTGACCCAGCTGCTCGATCCGTCCCACGAGCGGTGGCGTGGGTGACCTCGATCGACCTCGCGCGCTTCGTCCGGCCAGGTGACACCCTCACGTGGGGCCAGACCTGCGCCGAGCCGAGCACGCTCGTGGAGGAGGTGGTCCGCCAGGCCGACGGGATCGGAGGGCTGCGCTGCTTCGTCGGGATCCCCGCCGAGAGCGCGCTGACGGCGGACACCCTGCCGGCCGGTCTGACGGTCCACTCCTACTGCGGCTCCGGCAGCAACGCCGCGCTGCACGACGCGGAGGCGCTCGAGATCTGGCCGGTCCACTACTCGACCCTGCCCTCGCTCCTGTCCGGCGGGGAGCTGCACGTCGACGTCGTCCTCGTCCAGGTCTCGCCGCCCGACGAGCAGGGTCGCCACAGCCTCGGGTTGGGCGACGACTACTTCTCGGCCGCGATCGACAGTGCGCGCGTCGTCATCGCCGAGATCAACGACCAGGTCCCGTTCACGCTCGGGGCTCGGACCATCACCTCCGACCAGATCACCGCGGCGATCGAGGTCTCGCGCCCCCCTGTCGAGCTACCGACCCCACCGATGACCGACGACGTGCGCGCCGTGGCCCGGCAGGTCGCCGGACTGGTCCCCGACGGCGCCACCCTCCAGTTCGGGATCGGTGCGCTACCGGAGGCGGTCCTCGCCGAGCTGTTCGAGCACCGCGACCTCGGCATCCACTCGGGCATCCTCAACGACACCGCGATGAAGCTCGTCGAAGCCGGCGTCGCCAACGGACGACGCAAGTCGCTCGACCGCTGCATCGCGGTCGCCGGTCTGTTCGGAGGGACCTCGGACCTCTTCCGCTGGGCGCACCGCAATCCCGCCGTCGAGCTCCGGTCGACGGCCTACACCCACGACCCGTCCGTCCTCGCGAGGTCGCACCAGCTGGTCGCCGTCAATGCCGCGATCGAGGTCGACCTCACCGGACAGGTCAACTCCGAGCTCGCCGGCGGCCGGTACGTCGGTGCCGTCGGCGGTGCCGTGGACTTCATCCGCGGCGCCAACGCCTCGCCCGGCGGGGTGCCGATCGTCGCCCTGCCGTCGACGATCCGGGGGAGGAGCCGGATCGTCTCCCAGCTGTCCGGACCCGTCAGCACGCCGCGCGCCGAAGGCGTGGTGGTGGTGACCGAGCACGGGAGTGCCGACCTCCGCGGCGCCACCCTGGCTCAGCGCGTCGAGCGCATGATCGCCATCGCCCACCCCGACCACCGAGCAGAACTCGAGGCCGACGCCGAAGGCGTCCTGGTGTCGAGGTGAGGAGAACAGCACCATGACAACCAGACGCGCAGCGATCGTCGCGCCGGTCCGCACCGCCGTCGGCGGGTTCGGGGGGAGCCTGCAACCGCTGAGGGCCGAGGAGCTCGCGGAGCAGGCGATCCGCTCGCTGGTCGACCGCAGCGGGATCGACCCGACCGCGATCGAGGACGTGGCCTTCGCGCAGTCCTACGCGAACTCCGAGGCCCCGTGCATCGGACGGTGGGCGGCGCTCGCCGCCGGTCTGCCGATCGAGGTTCCCGGGTTCCAGGTCGACCGCCGGTGCGGTGGGGGCCTCCAGGCCGTGATCACTGCCGCGATGACGGTGCAGACCGGCGCCGCCGACGTGGTGATCGCCGGGGGTGTCGAGTCGATGAGCAACATCGAGCACTACACGACGACCGCTCGGTGGGGCTCCCGCACCGGCAACCAGGTGCTCTACGACCGGCTGGACCGCGGACGTGAACGGTCCCAGCCCGAGGAGCGCTTCGGCCGGATCAGCGGGATGATCGAGACCGCCGAGAACCTCGCGGTGAAGTACGGCGTCGGCCGCGACGAGTCGGATGCCTTCGCCGTTCGCAGCCACCAGCGGGCGGCCGCGGCGTGGGAGTCGGGTGCCTTCGCGGCGGAGGTGGTCCCGGTCCGGGTCCCGCAACGTCGCGGCGACGACGTGGTCTTCGACCGCGACGAGGGGGTGCGGCCCGGGTCCTCGCTGGAGACGCTCGCGAAGCTGCGCACGATCACGGCTGGGGGCACGGTCACCGCCGGCAACGCTGCTCAGCAGAACGACGCCGCGGCGGCCTGCCTCGTGGTGGCGGAGGACCGGCTGGACGAGCTGGGCCTGGAGCCCATCGCCTGGTTCGAGGGGTGGGCCGCTGCAGGGGTGGACCCCGCGTGCATGGGGATCGGCCCCGTTGCCGCGGTGGAGCGACTCTTCGCCCGCACGGGCGTCGGGTTCGACGACCTGGACCTGATCGAGGTCAACGAGGCGTTCGCCGTCCAGGTGCTCGCGGTCCTGAAGGGCTGGGGCCTCACCTTGGACGAGGTCGACGACAGGCTGAACGTGAACGGCTCCGGCATCTCGCTCGGGCACCCCATCGGCGCGACGGGGGTCCGGATCCTCACCACCATGCTGCACGAGCTCGACCGGCGCCGCGGTGGCCTTGCGCTCGAGACGATGTGCATCGGCGGCGGCCAGGGCATCGCGGCTCTCTTCCGGGGGGTGGCCTCGTGAGCATCGGGATCCTCGCCTACGGCGCCTATGTCCCGGCCTACCGGCTGGGACGCGACAGCGGCCTCCGTGGCCGCCGGGTCGTGGCCTCGTTCGACGAGGACGCCACCACCATGGCAGTCGAGGCGGCCCGGGGCATGACGACCGAGGCCTCGCTGTGGTGGGCCACGACCTCCCCGCCGTACCTCGACAAGACCAACGCAGCGGCCGTGCACGCGGCCCTGCGGCTCCCGCCCTCGGTCCCGGCGGCCGACCTGATCGGGTCCGTGCGGTCCACCTTCGCAGGTGTCCGCGCTGCGCTGGCGACCGGCGGCCTGGTCGTCGCCTCCGACGTGCGGCTCGGCAAGCCGGGCTCGCTCGACGAGCGCGCCGGCGGCGACGGTGCCGCAGCCCTCCTGCTCGGCGAGGGGGAGGCGGTCGCCGAGGTGCTCGGGCTCGCGTCCCGGACGCTCGAGCTCCTGGACCGCTGGCGCGACCCCCGTCGTGCGACGGGGGAGCAGTGGGAGGAGCGGTTCGGCTTCGAGCAGTACGCCGGGCTCGTGCGCGACGTCGCGGCCGAGCTCCTCACTGAGGCCGGCCTTCCGGAGGCAGACCACGTCGTGATCACGAGCGGCAACGCCGGCATCACAAAGCGGCCGGAGGTTCTCGTCAAGGGCGCGCGCTCCACGGTCGGGTCGCCCATCGGCTTCGCCGGCGCGGCGGACCCGCTGCTCGGCCTCGCGGCGGTCCTGGACGTAGCGGGCCCTGACGAGACGATCCTGGTCCTCTCGGCGACTGACGGCTGCGACGGCCTCCTGCTCAGGACGACCGCCCGATTGCCTGGTCATCGAGCGCCACGGCCTGTCGCCGACCAGGTCGAACGCGGTCGCGACGTGCCCTACCCGACGTACCTCTCCTGGCGCGGCCTCCTCGAGCGCGAGCTCCCACGGCGGCCCGAGCCCGACCGTCCGGCGGGACCTCCCTCGTCCCGAGCGGGCGGGTGGAAGTTCGGGTTCGCCGGATCCCGCTGCGTCGAGTGCGGCTTCCTCCACCTGCCCCCGCTGCGGGTGTGCCGGGCGTGCTCGAGCCTCGATGCCATGGAGGCGCTGTCGGTCGCGGACCTGACCGGCACGGTCGCCACGTTCACGGTCGACCACCTGGCCTTCTCGCCGTCGCCGCCCGTCGTCGACGTCGTCGTCGACTTCGCCGGGGGAGGGCGGACGACCCTGGAGGTCGCCGACGCAGATCCGGACGCGCTCTCGGTGGGCTCCGAGGTGGGACTGACGTTCCGGCGGCTGTTCACCGCCGGAGCCGTCCACAACTACTTCTGGAAGGCGGTGGTCCGCTGATGGCCAGCAAGGGGATCAAGGACGCGGTCGCGATCGTCGGCATGGGCTGCACCCGGTTCGGGGAGCGGTGGGAGTCCTCGACGGACGACCTCCTTCTCGACGCGGTCGGGGAGGCCCTCGGCGCGGCCGGGGTCCAACGGGACGACGTCGACGCCTACTGGCTGGGCACCCTGTCGTCCGGCCAGTCCGGGCTGACACTCAGCCGACCGCTCGGCATCGACTACAAGCCGGTGACCAGGGTCGAGAACTACTGCGCGACGGGATCGGAGTCCTTCCGCAACGCCTGCTACGCGGTGGCGTCCGGCGCCTACGACCGGGTGATGGCCGTGGGGGTCGAGAAGCTGAAGGACTCGGGCTTCTCCGGGCTCCTACGGGCCGATCCGCCCTCCGACGGCACCGCTGCCGAGCTCTCGCTGACGGCGCCTGCGGCGTTCTCCCTCCTGGACCCGGCCTACACGAACAAGTACGGCGTCGACCCCGGCGCCATGCGGGAGGCGATGACGCACGTCGCCTGGAAGAACCACGTCAACGGCGCGCTCAACCCGAAGGCGCAGTTCCGCAAGGAAGTCACGCGGGAGACGATCGACCGTGCGCCCAAGGTCGCCGGTCGGCTGGGGATCTTCGACTGCTCGGGGGTGTCGGACGGGGCCGCTGCGGCGCTGATCGTCCGGGCCGAGGAGGCCTACGACTACACCGACCGCCCGATCTTCGTGAAGGCGCTCTCGCTGGCGGCCGGCCCGATGCGCGGTGGCCTCGACCCGGCGTACGACTTCACCACCTTCCCCGAGGTGGTCCGCTCCGCTGCCGATGCCTACGCCCAGGCGGGAATCACGGACCCGAGGTCCGAGATCTCGCTCGCCGAGGTGCACGACTGCTTCACCCCGACCGAGATCGTCCTCATGGAGGACCTCGGGTTCACCGACCGCGGGCAGTCCTGGAAGGACGTCCTCGCCGGTGAGTTCGATCGTGATGGTCGGCTCCCCGTCAACGTCGACGGTGGCCTGAAGTCGTTCGGCCACCCGGTCGGTGCGAGCGGGCTCCGGATGCTCTACGAGGTCTGGCTCCAGCTGCGGGGCGAGGCGGGCGCGCGGCAGCTCGCCGGCCCGCGGCTGGCGCTGACCCACAACCTCGGTGGCCGCCCCGGCGGGTGCGTGTCGTTCGTGTCCGTCGTCGGCAACCAGCGCGGCTGAGCCAGCTGCTGCGGGCCCACTAGCGCGAACGCATAATTTAATCTATCTTCGATTCTATGGAGGATGTCTTGGCCGCCGCACCTGAGCGCGCGCTGCTCGAGGGCTTGTATGCCGCCCTCGCGGCGGGCGACCGGCCCACCATCCACGCCTGCATGTCCGAGGACTTCGTCGGGCGCGTGACCGCCGGCCTCCCGTTCGGCATCGGTGGGGAGCACGCTGGGCCGGACGCGATGATCGACGAGGTCTGGTTCGCGATCGGTGCGCGGTGGCGGGTGCGCGCTGTACCCGAGCGTTGGACGTCGCTGGGTGAGGGGCGGGTCCTGGTCGAGGGGACCTACGAGGGCAAGGGGCGTCGCAGTGGACAGCCGCTGAGCGCTGCGTTCACCCACGTCTGGGAGGTCCGGGACGGGCTCGTCTGCGGCATCGTGCAGACCACCGACTCGGCGTCCTTCCTCGCGGCGCTGGACCGCTCCGAGACCCCGCTGCAGACCATGTCGTTGTCGGTCGTGAACGGGCTGGCGACGCTGCGGCTCTCGCGCCCCGACCGCCGCAACGCCATCGACCAGCGCGTCGCCGACGAGCTCCTCGAGGCCGCCCTCCGGGTGGCCGGGGACCCGAGCGTCCGCGCGCTGCTGGTGGTCGGGGACGGCCCGGACCTGACCGTCGGCGGCGACATCGGCTACTTCACCGCGAACGCCGGCGAGGACATGGGTGCGCTGCTGCGCCGGATGACCACTCCGTTCCACCTGGCCTTCCAGGTCCTGGCCAATCTGGACGCCCCGATCATCACCGTCGCCCAGGGTTCCGTCGCCGGCGGCGGGATCGGGCTGGTCTACGCCGCCGACGTCGTGATCGCGTCCGACGACGCGCGCTTCGTCACGGCCTTCGGTGCGATCGGCCTCAGCGGCGACGGCGGTGGCACGTGGCACCTCCCACGCCGGATCGGGCCCGCCCGGGCTTCGTGGGCCTACCTCGCGAACGAACCGATCCGCGCGGACGAGGCCCTCGAGCTCGGCCTCGTCACCGAGGTCGTGCCGGTGCTGGAGGCGCGCCAGCGGGGCGTGGCCATCGCTGATCGCCTCGTCGCCGGCCCCACCCGCGCCTACGGACAGATGCGCGCCCTCCTGCGGGACTCCTGGTCCCGCAGCCTCTCCGACCAGCTGCACGCGGAGACGGCGGCGCTGGTCGCCACCGGACGCACCGCAGACGCACGAGGAGCCGTCCAGGCCTTCCTCGACAAGCAACGCCCAACCTTCGAAGGAGCCTGACGATGCCGGGACTGATCCACGACACCGACGACCACCGCGCGATCCGCGAGAGCGTCGCGAAGATCTGCGCGCGGTACGACCAGCGCTACTTCCTCGAGCGCTCGCGCGCCGGCGAGGACGTCACCGAGCTCTGGCAGGAGCTGGGCCAGGCCGGGCTCCTCGGCGTCCACCTCCCCGAGGAGTACGGCGGAGGTGGCGGTGGCATGCAGGACGCCGTCGTCGTCGTCGAGGAGCTGTCGGCCCACGGCCTGCCCATGCTCGTGTGGGTCATCTCCCCGGCCATGATCGGCTCGATCCTGGCAGCGCACGCCTCGGAGGAGATGAAGCAGGAGTGGCTCCCCGGCATCGCCGCGGGCACCAAGAAGATCGCGTTCGGTCTCACCGAGCCCGACGCGGGATCCAACAGCCACGAGGTCGCAACGACGGCCACCCGGGACGGGGACGGGTGGCGGATCAGCGGATCGAAGTACTACATCTCCGCGATCGACCAGTGCGACGCCGTCCTGCTCGTCGCTCGCGACGCGGACCTCTCGACGCCGGACAAGAAGAAGCTCTCGATCTTCGTCATCCCGACCGACGCCCCCGGTCTGAGCTTCCAGAAGATCGACACGTCGATCGTCTCGCCCGACAAGCAGTTCAGCGTGTTCCTCGACGACGTCCGCGTCGGCCCCGAAGCCCTCGTCGGTCAGGCCGGCGAGGGCCTGCGCCAGGTCTTCGCGGCGCTCAACCCGGAGCGCATCCTGGTCGGAGCGATCACCTCCGGTGTGGGTCGGTACGCCGTCGAGAAGGCGTCGGACTACGCCAAGAACCGTGCCGTCTGGAACGTCCCGATCGGCCAGCACCAGGGCATCGCCCACCCGCTCGCCGCCGCGCACATCGACGTCGAGGTCGCCCGCCTCGCCACGCAGAACGCTGCGCGCCTGTACGACGAGGACGCGCACGGCGTCGCCGAGGCGGCCAACATCGCGAAGTACGTCGGTGCCGAGGCCGCGCTCAAGGCGCTCGACCAGGCGATCCAGGTCCACGGCGGCAACGGCCTCTCGCACGAGTACGGGCTCTCGGAGCTGTGGTTCGTCACCCGGCTCATGCGCACCGCTCCCGTCAGCCGGGAGATGGTCCTCAACTTCGTCGCGCAGACCTCGCTCGGCCTGCCGCGGTCCTACTGACAACCAGGAGCAACAGACATGACTCAGCACTTCGACGCGATCGTCATCGGGGCCGGGGCCGGTGGTCTCTTCACTGCTGCTCGGCTGCAGCACCAGGGCTACCGCACCATCGTCATCGAGCGTCTCGACAAGGTGGGCGGCCGCGCCTCCACGACCGACGTGAACGGCTTCCAGGTCAACGACGGGGCGATCGTCATCGAGGTCGGCGGCGTCACCGAGCGCACCTGTCGCGAGGTGGGCGCGCCGTTCGACATCCGTGAGCCCAGCCCACCGATCCTCTACCGGATCAAGGGCAAGGACGTCGACGTCACCGGTGGCGGCTGGGGCTTCCTGCTCCAGAAGCTCACCCGGCAGGGGGCGAAGCTCGTCGGCGGCATCGGAGCGGCGCGCAAGGACGATGGGCTGCCCGAGGAGGAGATGACGCTTCACGAGTGGGTCTCGAAGTACACGAAGAACGAGGGTGTGCACGGCATCTTCCGCAACATGGCGGCGTCGGTCTTCGCGGTCGGCTCGGAGGACCTGCCGGCCCGCGTCTTCCTGACGTACTTCACGCGCAAGAGCGCGTTCAAGCGATTCGGATTCCACCCCGAGGGGACCATCGGTCTCTGGAAGGGGCTCGCCGCGACGATCGAGCGCGACGGCGGCGAGGTCCGTCTCTCGACGGAGGTGGAGCGGATCCTGCTCGACGGTGACCGCGTCACCGGCGTCGTCCTCGCGGGCGGCGAGACCCTCCATGCGCCCGTCGTGGTGAGCAACGTCGGCCCGGCCGCCACGGTGCGCCTGCTCGGGGAGGACAACGTGCCTGCTGAGTTCCAGGAGACGGTCAAGCGCAACGACCGGCCGACCGCGATGATCACCGTGAACTTCGCCAGCCAGGAGCGGCTCATCGACGCTCCCGGAATGCTGAGCTTCGCCACGTCGCGCCGCCTGGCCTACATCGCGAACTACACCGACATCTGCCCGGAGATGGCGCCCGACGGGTGGCACCTCTACGTCGGCACGGGTGTCCCGAAGCCGTCGGTCGGCGTCTTCGACGAGGAGGCCGAGTATGCGCTCCTCCTCGACGACCTCCGGGAGACGATCCCTGGGTTCGACGAGCGGGCGCGGATCCTCAGCAAGGTCACGACGAAGGACGAATGGCCGCCGCAGCGCGCGGTCGCGGGCTTCGACATGACCCACGACACGCCCTTCGCCGGTCTGTGGAACGTCGGGGACGCGGTGAAGGAGTACGCCAACGGCGGCACCACGGCGTGCGCGGAGACCGCAGAGATCGTGGTCGGCAAGATCACTGCGGCGTTCGCCCCTGCCGGTTCTTGAATTCAAATTAGAAACGGGACTTCACAGCGAGCATAAGTCAAGTTATCCTCGCTGTAACAGTCCGTCCGAAGAGGGTGAGTTCCATGAAGTGTGTCGTCGACTTTGAGAAGTGCACGGGCCTCGGTATCTGCGAATCGCTCGCGCCGGAATTCTTCGAGGTCAATGACGATGGTGACCTCCTCCTGCTCAAGGAGGACATCACCGACGCGGAGCTGCAGGAGGTCGAGGAAGCCGTCGCCGGCTGCCCGACCGAGGCTCTGAGCATCGAGCGCTGATCGGTGGCTGTCGCCGATCCCTCTTGCCGCTTGGTCGTCGTCGGGGCTTCGCTCGCGGGTCTCCGCGCGGTCGAGGCGGCGCGCAAGGCCGGCTTCGAGGGCGAGATCGTCCTCATCGGCAAGGAGGACCACCTTCCCTACGACCGTCCACCCTTGTCCAAGGCCTTCCTCGGCGTTGCCGATGAGAGCGGCGTGCTGCCGGAGCCGACGTACTTCCGCACGGAGGAGACGCTCCGGGACGAGCTGGACGTCGACGTCCGGCTGGGGGTCGCGGCGACCGGCTTGGACACCGTGGGCCGGACGGTCCACCTCGGTGCCGAGACCGTTCGCTACGACCTCCTCGTCATCGCCACCGGCGCGCACCCGCGCCTGATCCCGGGTGCCGAGGGACTCGACGGCGTCTATCCGCTCCGCACCCTGGACGACTCGTTGGCGGTGCGGGCGAAGCTCGAGGAAGGTGCCCGCACGGTCGTCATCGGCGCGGGCTTCATCGGCTCGGAGGTGGCGTCGACTGCCCGGAAGCGGGGCCTCGACGCCACCATCATCGAGGCGCTCCCGACGCCGCTGGTGCGTGCGACGGGGCGCGACATGGGTGCCGCGATCGCGTCCTTGCACGAGAAGAACGGCACGGCACTCCGCTGTGGCGCGGGCGTCGCGTCGATCGAGGGCAACGGCAAGGTCGAGCGCGTCGTGCTCGATGACGGCACGGTCGTGGAGGCCGACCTCGTCGTGGTCGGCATCGGAGTCGTCCCGTCGGTGGACTGGCTGGCCGGGTCCGGCCTGATGCTCGACAACGGCATCGTGTGCGACGAGAACCTCTGGACCGGCGTTCCCGGGGTGTACGCCGCCGGGGACGTGGCGAGCTGGGTGAACCCGACGCTGGGCCAGCGGCAACGGATGGAGAACTGGACGGCGGCCGCCGAGCAGGGAGCCGCGGCTGCCCGCAACGCCCTGGATCCCGAGAACGCCAAGCCGTACGGCACGGTGCCGTACTTCTGGTCCGACTGGTACGACGTCCGCATCCAGTTCGTCGGCTCGCCGGAAGCCGACGAGGTGCTCCTCGTCGACGGCGACCCGGACGAGGGGAAGCGCTGGGTCGCGCTCTACCGCCGTGGCGACCGCCTGATCGGCGCGCTCACGGTGAACGGCCAGACCGAGATCATGAAGTACCGCGTGATGATCATGAAGGGCGCCGGTTGGGCCGAGGCGCTCGAGTTCGCCGACAAGCGGCGCGCAGCCCATGCCGAGAAGCTCGCCGCTGCCGGCGTGAGCTAGTCGAGTCCGACGCAGGGCCAGTCCGACGAAAGACAAGAGGGGGATCCGACGTGGGTGTCGATGTCGCAGTGACCAACCTGACCAAGCAGTTCGGCAAGCAGCTCATCTGGAAGGGCGTCACGCTGACGCTGCCTGCCGGTGAGATCTCCGTGATGCTGGGTCCGTCCGGTACGGGCAAGTCCGTCTTCCTCAAGGCGCTCATCGGCCTGATCAAGCCTGACGAGGGTTCGATCGTGATCGAGGGCACCGACATCGCCTCGTGCTCGGAGAAGGAGCTCTACGAGATCCGCAAGCTGTTCGGGGTGCTGTTCCAGGACGGCGCGATGTTCGGCTCGATGAACCTCTACGACAACGTGGCGTTCCCGCTGCGTGAGCACACGCGCAAGTCGGAGTCGGAGATCCGTGACATCGTCATGGAGAAGATGGACCTGGTCGGTCTGCTCGGTGCGGAGTTCAAGCTACCCGGTGAGATCTCCGGCGGTATGCGCAAGCGTGCGGGCCTGGCCCGCGCCCTGGTGCTGGACCCCGAGATCCTGCTGATCGACGAGCCGGACTCGGGTCTGGACCCGGTGCGTACCTCGTTCATCAACCAGCTGTTCGTGGACCTGAACGCCCAGATCGACGCGACGTTCCTGATCGTGACGCACGACGTCAACAGCGTCCGGATCGTGCCCGACCAGATCGGTCTGCTCTACCACAAGCACCTGGCCATGTACGGCCCGCGGGAGA
>NZ_JACEFC010000160.1 GCF_014180715.1 Nocardioides stalactiti
GTCGCGCCCCTGGCCGCGGCCGGTCGGCGGCTCGGCCGACCAGCCCATCCCGCCGAGCACGCCGTGGACCGCATCGACCCACGGCTGGTCGTCGACCTCGCCCGACCGCGCCGCACCGCGGAGCCGGACGACCGCCTCGCGCACCTCGGGCCGCTCGAAGAACCGAGCCGCGCCCCGGACCAGGTAGGGGATCCCCCGGTCGCTGAGCGCATCCTCGAAGTGCTCCGACTGGGCGTTGATCCGAAACAGCACGGCGATCTGGCCGGGTGCCGTCCCGCGGCGCTGGAGGGTGGCCACCTGGTCGGCGACGTAGGCGGCCTCGGCGACCTCGTCGGGGTGGCCGACGAACCTGACCGCTGCACCGGCCGGCTGCTGCGAGCGGAGCTCGACGCCGGCGCTCACGCTGCCGGCCAGCAGGGTGTTGGCGGTCGTGACCACCTGGGGCGTCGAGCGGTAATTGCGCACCAGCTCGACCGAGGTGGTGCCGGGATAGCGCTTCGGGAAGTCCAGCAGGTACGTCGCGTCGGCCCCGGCGAACGAGTAGATCGTCTGGGCCGGGTCGCCGACCACGCAGAGCTCGTCGCGGCCGCCGAGCCACAGGTCGAGCAGCGCCGACTGGAGCGGCGAGACGTCCTGGAACTCGTCGACGACGAACCACTTGTACTGCCGGCGCACCTGGGCCGCGACCCGCTCGTCGGAGGCGAGCACCCCGGCCGTGAAGAGCAGGACGTCCTCCATGTCCATCCGGCCCTGCTCGCGCTTGACGTCCTCGTAGGAGGAGAACAGCTTGCCGACCGTGTCGGCGGGCTGGTCGGACACCGTGCGTCCGGCCCGCTCGGCGATCCGGGCGTAGTCGTCGGGGCCGACGTTGCTCACCTTGGCCCACTCGATCTCGGAGGCGAGGTCGCGGAGCAGCGCCTGGTCGGCGCGCAGGCCGAGCCGGCGGGTGGCGGCGGCGAGCATGCCGAGCTTGGACTCGGTCAGCTGCGGGAGCTCGGTGCCGTGGACGTGGGGCCAGAAGTAGCGCAGCTGGCGCAGGGCGGCGCTGTGGAACGTGCGCGCCTGGACACCCGGGGCGCCGAGCTGGCGCAACCGCTGGCGCAGCTCGCCGGCTGCGCGCGTCGTGAACGTCACCGCGAGCACCTCGGACGGCGCGTAGACCCCGGTCACCACCCCGTGGGCGATCCGGTGGGTGATCGCCCGGGTCTTGCCCGTGCCGGCACCGGCGAGGACCCGCACCGGACCGCGCAACGCCTCGGCGACCTGACGCTGCTCGGGGTCGAGGGCGCTCAGCAGGGCTTCGGCCTGGGAGACCTGGCTCGTGGCGATGTCGAACTGCTCCTCCGCGCGGGCTGGGTGGGACGACGCCGACCTTAGACCGTGGGTACGACAGGTCCTGCACGGCCTTCACCGCCTGTGGCGAGGCCCTGCCAGATGCCCCACGGGACCGGCTTCGGGAACATCCGGACCTCGCCGACGGTTGGACGCCACATGAGCTCGTTCACGATGTACACGACCCCGTGGTGTGGCTACTGCCACCGCCTCAAGGGCCAGCTCGACCGCGAGGGCATCACCTTCGAGATCGTCGACATCGAGCAGCAGCCCGAGGCCGCTGCCGTGGTGGAGTCCGCCAACCACGGCAACCAGACCGTCCCGACGCTCGTCTACCCCGACGGCACCGCGATGACGAACCCCTCCGTGGCCCAGGTCAAGGCTCACCTGGCCCTCCTCGCCGAGCGCGCCAACTGAGCGTGGGACCCGGTCTACATGTCGCGATCTGGTGAGATCGCGACATGTAGACCGGGTACGACGCTCAGTTGGCGCGCTCGGCGAGGAGGNACCAGGGTGCCGGCCTCGGCCTCTTCGCGCATCTGGGCGCGGGTGAACCAGCGGGCCTCCTCGACGTCGTCGTCGTCGAGGCTGATGTCCTCGGAGGTCGCGCGGCCCAGGAAGCCGAGCATCAGGCTGCTCGGGAGCGGCCACGGCTGGTTGCCGAAGTAGGTGACGTCACCGACGACGACCCCGGTCTCCTCGAGCACCTCGCGTCGTACCGCGTCCTCGAGGGTCTCCCCCGGCTCGCAGAAGCCGGCCAACGTCGAGAACCGGCCGGTCGGCCAGATCGCCCCGCGGCCGAGCAGGCAGCGTTCGTCGTCGCTGCCGGGCTCCCCCGCCGTGACCAGCATGATGACGGCCGGGTCGGTGCGCGGGAACTGCGCCTTGCCGCACCGGTCGCACACCAGCTCGTGACCGGCCGCCCGCGGCGACAGGCCGCCGCCGCAGCGGGGACAGAAGCGGGTCACCCAGTGCCACTCGGCCAGGCCGAGGGCATGGAAGACGAGCGGCGCTTCCGCGACCGCGTCGCCACTGATGAACGGCAGCAGGCCGCGCAGCGGGAACCACTGGTCGGGCTCGGCCTTGGCGTCCTCGGGTCCGGTGATGACCGCCCACCAGGTGGTGCCGTCCCGGTCGCCGAGGAGCACGCGAACCCCGTCGGGAGCCTCGGAGGTCGACAACCAGGCGAGCGCGCCGTCGCGCGGTCGGACCCGCGTGCCGGAGATGACGAGCACCCTGCCGCCGTCGGCGGCCCAGCGCGCGTCCAGCCAGGCGTCGTCGGTGCGGCGGAGCCCCATCCGGTCGTGCGGGTCGCGGGCGCGGGCGAGGTGCGCGAAGTCCACGTCCCGAGCCTAGGACCCGCCTGAAGTCAGGGTCAGTCGGGCCTGACGCCGGGCTCCCCGGCAGCGTCGGGACGCCGGGCGTCCACCTCGGCCGCCAGGAAGGCGGCGAGCACGGTGCTGTCGACCGCCAGCGGGCTCGGGAGCACGATGACCGGGGCGTCGTCATCGGTCCGCGCGACCTGGAGCGTCCAGCGCCGGTGCGGGGGGCGCGACGCGCGGAACTGCTGGAAGTACGCCGGGGTCAGAGCGACCTGGACGAAGTGCCTGCCCCGCGTCGCGCCGCCGAAGGCACCCCCGAGGTCCGACCAGGCGACCTCGAGGCCCCACCGCTCGTAGGTGACTCCCCGCTCGTCGACGACCACGACGTCGCCCGAGGTCGCCAGCTGCCGCAGCCCGGCGAGCACGCACGCGCCGAAGGTGACCACGACCAACCAACCGATGCCGTCCCCGCTCGCGACCATCCAGGCTCCGATGGCCGCGAAACCCGCCGAGCCGACCACGAGCAGCACCGGTCGGCGCCGGTCGAACCCGATCTCCACCCGACCCGTCGCCGCCAACCGGTCCCGCAGTTCGTCGACCTCACGGGTCACCTGGTCCTCCTCCACGCGGAGAACCCTCGCACAGTGAAGGTCGCTCCTGGCGGCGGCGAACGGCGGTGTCTCAGGTCGTGAGTATCTCCTCGATCTCGGCGCGGGTGGCGAACTGGGTGGGCTCGACCAGGCCGTCGCCGCGGACGTAGTAGAACGCGGCGCGGACCTGCTCGACCGGGACGCCCCGGAGCTCGGCCCAGGCCAGCCGGTACAGGGCGAGCTGGAGCTCGTCGGCGGTCTGGCGGGTGTTGGTCTTCCAGTCGACGACGAGGTAGTGGTCAGGGCCGGCGTCCGGGTCGTCGTAGACAGCGTCGATGCGGCCCCGGACGACCTGGTTGCCCAGGACCAGCGCGAACGGCGCCTCGACCGCGTACGGCGTGCGGGTCGCGAACGGACCCGCCTCGAACGCGGCGATGACCTCCTTGAGGTCGGCGTCGTCCTCGATGCCGGCGTCGCCGCGGCCGGGCAGCTCGTCGGGGTCGAAGAGCTCCTGCTGCCCGAACCGTGCCTCGACCCAGGCGTGGAACCGGGTGCCGAACCGCGCCGCCGACGACGGCTGACGTGGCATCGGACGGGCTCGCTCGGCGGCGAAGCCGTCCGGGTCGTCGCGCAGCCTGGCCAGCGCGGTCGCCGACAGGCTCGACGGCATCGGCACCTCGGCCAGCGGCGCCCGCTCACGGGCCGCCTCCTCCAGCAGCCGGGCGATCTCGTCGTCCCACTGCTGCACCTGCTCGAGCAGCAACACGTCGTCGAGCATCGGGTCCTCGGCGGTGCGCACCAGCTCGGCCGCCGCGATCCGGCGGTCGACCTCGGGGGTGTGGTGCGACATCGGCCAGGGCAGGTCGGCGGACCGCTCGGCGTACGGGTTCGGCTCGCCGCGCTCGACCACGTCGGCCCACCGGTCCGGCTCTCCGCCCCACGCCGCCAGCGCGTCCCGGGTGTCGACGACGTACGGCGACGGCCCCAGCCCGTTCTTCAGGTGCGGGGCGAACCGCCAGCACGACACCGCGAGGTGGTGCCGCGCCCGGGTCCAGGCGACGTAGGCCAGCCGCAGCTCCTCCACCTGTTCGTGGCGCTTGCGGCGCTCCTTGAGGTCGCCGATCGCGTCGGCGTCGTAGCCCTCGAGCTGCGGCAGGTCCCGCGCGTCCCCCCGCAGCGGCGCCGGCATCACCTCGGGGCTCTTCAACCAGGTCGACCGCCCCCGGTTGGTGGGGAACTTGTCCTTGACGACCCCGACGAGGAAGACCGCGTCCCACTCCAACCCCTTGGACCGGTGGACCGTCAGCAGCTTGACCGAGTCGGCCTCGGACGGCGTCGCGATGTCGAGGCCCTGCCCGAACTCGTCCTCCGCGTCCAGCCACGCGAGCAGCGCCGGCAGCGTGACCTGGCCGTCGATGGCCTGGAAGTCGGCCACCGCCTGCACGAAGAGATCGAGGTTCTCGCGGCGGGCCGCGGCGGCCGGCGACACCGACGAGGCGAGCTCGATGTCGATGCCGTTGACGTCGATGATCCGGCGGACCAGGTCGAGGATCGGCTCCCCGATCGACCGCCGCAGCGACCGCAGCTCGTCGGCCAGCATCGTGAACCGCTCCCGCGCCTCCGTCGAGTAGCCGAGGTCGCCCGGGTCCTCGAGTGCGTCGCACAGGGACGGGATCTCCAGCGGGTCGGCCCCCTCGACCGCGGCGGCCAACTGGGCCGCGAGCTCCGGATGAGTCTGCTGCCCCTGCTGCCCGGAGAGCTCGGCACTCCGGGTGCCGAGGAGCGCGAGGTCGCGCGGCCCGATCGCCCACCGTGGCCCGGCGAGCAGCGTCAGCAGCGCCGGGTTGGCCGTGACGTCCTGCACCAGCTCGAGGGTCGCGACGACCTCCGCGACCTCGGGGAGCCGGAGCAGGCCCTTGAGGCCGACGATCTCGACGGGGATCTCGCGGTCGGTGAGCGCGTCGAACACCAGCGCCGCGGAAGCGTTGTCGCGGGTGAGGACGCCGATCTCCTTCCAGTCCGACCGCTCGTGGGCAGCGATCACCTGGTCGCCGAGCCAGGTCAGCTCCTCGTCCAGCGTCTCGTGGACGACGACCCGGACGTCGCCGTCGGCCGCTTCGTCCTTGGCCCGCAGCCGCTCCTGCTCACGACCGACGTAGAGCGCGCGGGCAAGGTGGTTGGCGACGTCGAGGATCCGGGCGTCGGACCGCCGGTTGACCGTGAGGGAGTACGACGGCCGCTCGCCCGCCGCCGTCGGGAAGTCGCGGCCGAACTCGAGGATGTTGGAGACCGAGGCGCCCCGCCAGCCGTAGATCGCCTGGTTGGGGTCGCCGACCGCGGTGACCGGGTGGCCCTCCCCGAAGATCCGCGACAGCATCGTGGCCTGTGCGACCGAGGTGTCCTGGTACTCGTCGAGCAGGACCACCTTGAACTTGCCGCGCTCGATCTGGCCGACCTCCGGGCACTCCTGCGCCAGCCGCGCGGCGAGCGCGATCTGGTCGGAGAAGTCCATCAGCCCGAGCCGGCTCTTGAGCGCCCGGTAGTCCTCGACCAGCCCGAGCAGCTCGGCCCTCTTGTCGATCGCCTCGACCGCGCCGCGCACGGTGTCGCACTTGCCCTTGACCTTCTGGCCCTCGGCGAGCTGCTCCTCCAGGTCGGCCAACGCGGACGCGAAGTGTCGGCGCTCCTCGGCGTCGAACGTGCGGAGGTCGTCGGGGCTGACGAGGTGCTCGGCCATCTCGCTGTCGAGGGCGAGCAGGTACTTCACGGCGTGCGTCGGGCTGTCGGTGAGCAGGCCGACCGGCCGGCTGTGCCGCTGGATCGCCCGCGCGGCGAGCTGGTAGCGCGACGCGTCGGCGATCAGCCGGGTGTCGGGCTCGTGCCCGATCCGTAGTCCGTGCTCGGAGAGCAGGGCGGCGGCGTAGGCGTGGTAGGTCGCCACGGTCGGCTCCTCGACCTCGTCCTCGACCTCGCCGTCAGGGTCGACGCGGCGCGGACCCCGCTCGGGCAGCAGGCCCGCCTGGAGGAGGCTGGCCCGGATCCGGTGCTGGAGCTCGGCGGTGGCCTTGGTGGTGAACGTCAGGCCGAGGATCTCCCCCGGCTCGACCCGCCCGGTGGCGACCAGCCAGACGACGCGTGCGGCCATCACGGCGGTCTTGCCGGAGCCGGCGCCGGCGATCACGACCGCCGGCTCGAGCGGCGCGGTGATGGCGGCGTACTGCTCGTCGCTGTAGAGCCAGTCGTGGCCCATCAGGTCGGCGAGCTGCTGCGGGGTGTCGACGTTCATGACAGCACCGACCCGGACGCGAAGGCGGGGCACAAGGTGGTGAAGGCGCACCGGTCGCAGTGCGTCCCCGGGCGGGCGACGAACGCCTCGGTCCGGACGGCGGCGACGGCCTGCTGGAGCTGGGACTCGATGTGCGGAGGCGAGGCCGGCTGCTGCTGGACCTTGGGCTGGGTGTCGCCGTGACGCAGCTGGACCAGCTCGGCTCCGCCGGCGGTGACCGGCCGACCGACGAGGTGGTCGGCGGCGCCGTGGTCGACGGCGAGCTGGTAGAGCCCGAGCTGCGGGTTCTCGGGGAGCGACTTGTCGGTCGGCGGGTACTTGCCGGTCTTGAGGTCGACGACGACGACCTGGCCGGCCTCGTCGAGCTCGAGGCGGTCGGCGTAGCCGGATAGGGCCACCACCTGCCCGTCGGGCAGGGTGACCTCGGCCTTGATCCTCGGCTCGAGCGCGACGACTGCCCGGGCGCCCGGCCGCTGGTGCCAGGCCAGGAAGCGGGCCAGCACCTGCTCGACGGCCTCGCGCTCGCGCGCCCGGGACCAGGGCGTCCGGAACTCCATCCGGTCCCACACCTCGTCGACGTGGGGCATCAGGTCGGCCACCGTGGTCGCCGCGAGCTCGCCCTTGGCGACCCGCTCGGCGAGCGCGTGGACGACCTTGCCGAAGCCCTGGCTGGCGGTCGAGACCACCGCTCCCCCGGCCTCGCGGTCGAGGAACCACTGCGCGGGACACGTGAGCAGGCCCTCGAGCGCGCTCGCCGACAGCGTCACCGGCTTGCCCTCCGGGCGCACCGCCTGCACCGACCGCGACGGGCTCCGCAGGCCCCACCAGGTGCCCGGATCGGCGCCGCTCGCCACGCTCCGTCCGTGGACCTGGGTGGTCGCGAGCAGCCGCAGTCGGGCGGCGGCGGCCTCACGCAGCGGTGCCGGTTGCGCCGGGTCGGCGGCCGTACGACGCAGCTCGGCGACCAGACCCGGCATCGACAGCGGGCGTCGCGGCCGCCCGACCCGGTGCTGGACCGGGTGGCCGAGCTCGTCGAGGAAGCGCGACGGCTGCTCGCCGTCGTCGTCGGGCG
>NZ_JACEFC010000161.1:0-3445 GCF_014180715.1 Nocardioides stalactiti
GGCGTCGCGGGAGCGGCTGCCGCGGTCATCGTCCTCACCGGGTCCGACACCGTCGACGTGAAGGTCCCGGCCACCGCCGACATCTACCTCGTCGGTGCCGACGACGAGCTCACGGCCCAGCTCAGCGACCCGGGGACCGAGCCGATCAAGATCGACGTCGACGGCGCGAGCACCATCCGCTTCACCTCGGTCGAGGGCGACGTCGCCGCGTGCGACGGCTGCGCCCCAGGCTCACCGGACGGCAGCAACGAGGTGTTCGCCTCGACCGCCGTGACCGGGTTCAACGGCATCCCCGGCGTCACCCACGCCGACCGGGCCCTCTTCGTCGTCGGCGTCTTCGTCGGCGAGGACCAACCAGCCTTCCCCTCCGACGCGGTCGAGGACCTCACCGAGGAGTCCGACGCCGCGTCGCAGAGCCCCTACCTGGGCGAGCCGATCTTCATCGGCGACGGCGAGACCGACGACGGGACGCTCCAGGAGATCGAGGTCCCCAGCGACGCGACAGCGCTGTACATCGGGTTCGCCGACGGCTACGGCTTCGTCGGCGCTCCTGGTGCGTACGGCGACAACAGCGGCACCGTCTCGGTCGAGGTCGAGATCGACTGAGGCCGCTACCCGCGGGGCGGGCCGTGCTGGAAGGATGAACGGATGAGCACGCCGCGCCAGTACGCCGTCACCGTCCTCGGCCACGACCGGCCGGGGATCATCGCCGAGGCGACCGAGGGGCTCGCGGGTCTCGGGCTCAACATCGAGGACTCGACGATGACTCTGCTGCGCGGTCACTTCGCGATGATGCTGCTCTGCTCGGTCGAGGGCAGCCATGGCCGGGTGGCGCCCAGCGAGATCGAGCACGCCCTGACCGGGCTCACCGTCGCCGGCGACCTCGACGTGTCGGTGCGGCCGGTGACCGACGAGCCGAGCCCGGCCTCCGCTTCGAGCTCCTGGGTCCTCACGGTCCACGGCGGTGACCGTCCCGGCATCGTGTCGGCCGTCGCCGGCCAGGTCGCCGCGGCCGGCGGCAACATCACCGACCTCACGACGCGGCTCAGCGGTGACCTCTACCTGCTCGTCGCCGAGCTCGACCTGCCGGCCGACGCCGACGCGGCCGCTGTCGAGGCGGCCATCAAGGAGACGGCCCAGCAGGTCGGGGTGACGGCGACGCTGCGTGCGGTGGAGGCCGACGACCTGTGAACACCCCACACCGTTCATCGCTTCCTCCGCTTCGCTCCTCCAGCGAACAACGCTGTGGGGACCCCGGAAGATGAGCGAGGCGGACAGCCAGCGGTTGTCGGCGTGGACCGAGGCCGAGCTGGGGGTGGAGGGTCGCGTGCTCGACGTCGTCCGCGCGCCCGACCCGGTCCTCGCCACTGCCGGCGAGCCGATCGACCCGACCCTGCCGGACTGGGTCCAGCTGGCAGCCGACCTCGTCGCGACCATGCGGGTGAGCCCGGGGTGCGTCGGGCTGGCGGCCCAGCAGGTCGGCGTCGCCGCACAGATCTTCTGCGTCGACGTGTCCGACCACCCCAAGACCCGGACCCACCACGGCACGTTCGTCCTCTGCAACGCCGAGGTCGTCGAGGCCAGCCGCAACGAGCGGGCCCGCGAGGGATGCATGAGCGTGCCCGACTTCACCGGGGACGTGAAGCGCGCGACCCGCCTCGTCGTCACCGGCCAGCTGCCCGGCACGGGCGAGCAGGTCACCGTCGCCACCGACGCGTTCGAGGCGCGGGCACTCCTCCACGAGATGGATCACTGCGCGGGCTACCTGTTCATCGACCGGGTGGCGGGCGCGCACGCGATCCACCCGCGCCAGACCTACTTATGAGCCACTCGTGAGCCACTGAGCTCGTCCGGCCCCCGTATCCCAATCGGCAGAGGAAACCGTCTTAAACACGGCTCAGTCTGGGTTCGAGTCCCAGCGGGGGCACCTTCTCGTACGTACGCCGTTGCGAAGGACGTACGTACGACGTACCGTCGGGTCATGAGCGCAGCAGTGACTCCGTCGCAGCTCCGGCAGGACATCTATCGGTTGATCGACCGGGTGCTGGAGACCGGCGAGCCGTTGGAGATCGAACGCAAGGGACGGCGGCTCCGGATCGTCGCGGACGCCCCCGTCGACCGGTTGTCGAGGATCCGCGCCAACCCGGACCTCATCGTCGGAGATCCGGGCGACCTCGCGTCGATCGACTGGTCTGCGGAGTGGGATCCCGACCGGGCTCTGAACCCGTGACGGACCTGCACCTCGACACCAACGTCGTCCTGTGGCTGGCGCAGGGCGAGCTCGACCGGATCCCGGGCGTCCTCCGAGAGCGTCTGGCCGTCGACCCGCTCCGGTTCTCCCCGATGGTCCGCCTCGAGATCACCTACCTGCACGAGATCGGCCGGATCACCGAACCCGCCCACCGGATCCTTCCTGAGCTCGAGCACTCCATCGGTCTCCTCGAGCACCCGATGGCGTTCGAGGCCGTCACGAAGGCGGCTGAGACGCTGACCTGGACCCGCGATCCCTTCGACCGTCTGATCGCGGCCCATGCGCTGGTGTCCTTCGGGGTCCTGGCGACCAGCGACGAGAAGATCCGCAACGCGCTCGGCTCGGCCTACACCGTCTGGGACTGATGCGGGACAGTGGAGCCGTGAAGCACCACGACCACCGCCACGACCACCACGACGACGCGACGCTCGAGGAGATGCGGCAGGCGCTGACCCGCGAGTTCTGGGACGAGCGGTACGGCAGCAGCACCCGGGTGTGGAGCGGCAACCCCAACCGCCGACTGGTCGAGCAGACGGCCGACCTGACGCCGGGGCACGCGCTCGACGTGGGCTGCGGCGAGGGCGCCGACGCGATCTGGCTCGCCGAGCAGGGCTGGGAGGTGACCGCGCTCGACGTGTCGCGGGTGGCGCTCGACCGGACCGCCGAGCACGCGATCGAGCGCGGTGTCGACGGTCGCGTCCGCGTGGGGGAGTACGACGTGCTGTCCGGGCACCCGCCGCGTCACCCGCGTCGGACCAAGGGGTTCGACCTGGTCGCCGCGCACTTCCTGCACGTCCCGCGGGAGGACTTCGACGGCGTCTACCAACAGATCGCATCGGTGGTGGCCCCGGGCGGTCGCCTGCTCGTCGTCGCGCATCATCCCCACGACCTCGACAGCGGTGCCCGCCGCCCGCACGGACCGGGGCTGCTGTTCCCGCCCGAGCAGGTGCTGGCGACGCTGGGGGTGGAGGGCGGCTCGTCCGACGCGTGGGAGATCGAGGTCGCCGAGGTCCAGGAGCGCGAGCAGCCGACCGAGGAGGGGTCGATGCAGGTCCAGGACACGGTGGTCCGGCTGCGTCGCCGCCTGTAGTCACCTTCCGGCGGCCGCCTCGTTGTCCCCAGCGTGAGCCGACGTAGAACCTGTTCTATCGCCGCTGCCGCTACGGCGGCCGCGCTCCTCGTCGGGCTCGCGCC
>NZ_JACEFC010000161.1:3477-7306 GCF_014180715.1 Nocardioides stalactiti
ACGCCCGCGAACCCGCTGTCGAATCCGGACCTTCCTCCCGCGAATCGGGACTTGTCGCCGGACGAGATGCGGTTTCGGCGCAGGTAGGTCCGGATTCGGCGCAGGTAGGTCCGGATTCGGCGCAGCTGCGGCGTCGCGGCCGATGGATGGTCGACCCGCTGGGCCGGGTCGTCATCGTCCACGGCTTCAACCTGGTCTGGAAGCGGGCGCCCTACGTCCCGCCGGCCACGGCCGCCGGCTTCACCGGGTCCGATGCGCGCTGGCTCAAGCGCCACGGGTTCAACGGCGTCCGCCTCGGCACCCTCTGGGCGGGCCTCACGCCCGACGCTCCCGGGGTCGGCGACCCGCAGTACCGCGCCCGTTGGCAGCGGATCATGGACCTGCTCGCCGCGCAGGGCATCTGGATGCAGCTCGACGCCCACCAGGACATGTGGCACGAGACCTACGGCGGCGAGGGCGTGCCCGACTGGGCGATGAGCCGGCCGGCGCCCTACAACCTGCTGCCGCCGATCAACCTGCCGTTCCCGTTGGGCTACTGGACGCCCGAGGTGTCGACCGTCTTCGACGAGTTCTGGGCCAACAAGGACGGGCGACTCGACGGCTGGGTCAAGGCGTGGGAGGTCGCGGCGCGCTGGTGGCGCGACCAGCCCTACCTGATGGGCTACGACCTCATCAACGAGCCGTGGATGGGCCTGGAGTGGACGGCCTGCCTCACCGGCGGGTGCAAGGCGTCGTACACCAAGGAGCTCCAGCCGGCGTTCGAGAAGGCGACCACCGCGATCCGGGCGATCGACCGGCAGAACATCGTCTGGTGGGAGCCCCAGCAGTTCGCGGGCGGCCAGAAGATCCCGACCTACCTCGAGCCGATGGCGGGGGAGACCCGGCTCGGCCTGTCCTGGCACAACTACTGCCAGGACGTGTTCCTGGAGTCCCAGGGCATCCCGGGCGGCGACGTCGAGAACTGCTGGGAGTTCAGCCGCGACCGTGAGCAGCACGCCCTCGAGCAGGCGGCGCACATCAACGCAGTGCCGATGATGAGCGAGTGGGGTGCGACCGACAACGTACGGGCGGTCGAGATCGACGCAGCGGTCGCTGATGAGCACCTCATGGGCTGGTTGCACTGGGCCTACAAGCGGTGGGACGACCCGACGACGGCCGACGACGCGCAGGGCCTGTTCACCGACGACGCCGACCTGACCTCGGTCAAGACCGAGAAGGCCCGGCGGTTGGTGCGGACCTACGCCCAGGCGACCGCCGGCATCCCGCTGGGGATGTCGTTCGACGCCGCCACCGGCGACTTCCGGTTCCGCTACCGGCCGGACCGGAGGATCGCGGCGCCGACGGAGATCTTCGTCAGCCCGCTGCACTACCCCGACGGCTACGTCGTCACGGTCCAGGGCGGAACGGCGACGCGACAGCCGGGACGGATGGTGCACGTGCAGCCCACTGGGGACAGTGCGGTCACCGTGACCATCGAGGGCCGGTGAGACTGTTGCCACTTCGGGGAACGTCAGGGGTCGGCTGCGCGTTCTTCGGGTATCTGACTCCCTAGACTGGGTGTCACCTACTCAAGGAATCCCTTCGGAGGAGACCATGCAGAGCAACAACCCCATCTTCCGTCGGTCGGAGGAGTTCAGCCGGCCGGCACCGTACGGCCAGGCGTCGTACCAGGAGTACGCCCCGCAGGGCCACGGCGAGCAGGGCTACGCCCCGCCGACCGCCCCGTCCAGCACGGGCCGGATGACCATCGACACGGTCGTCCAGTCGACGGCGATCACGCTCGGCGTGGTCATCCTCACCGCCGCCGCGACGTGGGTCCTCACCGGTGACATCACCAACGACCCCGAGGGCGCTATCCCGATGCTGAGCGCTGCGCTCTTGATCGGCAGCCTCGGCGCCTTCGCCTTGTCGATGGTCAACTCGTTCAAGCGCATCGTGAGCCCGCCGCTGGTGATCGCCTTCGCGGTGTTCGAAGGTGTTGCGCTCGGCGCGCTGAGCAAGTTCTACGACGCCGTTTACGGCGCCAACTCCGACTACGGCGGCATCGTCACCCAGGCCGTCCTCGGCACCTTCGCAGCGTTCGCCGGAACGCTGGCGGCGTACAAGTTCTTCGAGATCAAGGTCGGCCAGAAGTTCCGCACCTTCGTGATCGCCGCGATGTTCGGCATGGTCGCGCTCAGCCTCATGGAGATCGTCCTCAGCCTGTTCGACGCCGGCCTCGGTCTCTACGGCAACGGCGCGCTGGGCCTGATCTTCGCGGTCGTCGGCCTGGTGCTCGGTATCTTCATGCTGATCCTGGACTTCGACTTCATCGAGCAGGGCATCCGCAACGGCATCCCGGCAGCCGAGTCGTGGCGCGCGGCGTTCGCGCTGACCGTCAGCCTGGTCTGGATCTACACCAACCTGCTCCGGATCCTCGCGATCCTCCAGCAGGACTGACCAGAACAAGAGCCGAGCGAGGGCCCCGGAGCGATCCGGGGCCCTCGTCGCTTTTTCTCGCTAACCTCCCCGCATGACGAGCGAGCCGACGCCGGAGCAGGCCATCACGCGGATCCAGGCGGCGTTCGGGGAGCCGCACGGCGACTACCGGACGCTCCACGCCAAGGGGGCGTTCTACGAGGGGACGTTCGTCGGGACGGCGGAGGCGGCGAAGCGGTGCCGCGCGCTGCACCTCCAGGGGGAGGAGGTGCCGGTCCTGGTGCGGTGGTCCAACGGAGGCGGCCGGTTCGCCGCCGACGGCGCGCAGGACGTGCGCGGCATGGCGGTGTCGTTCAAGCTCCCCGACGGTACGTCGACCGACCTGCTTGGCCAGACCGCACCGCGCTTCCCTGTCCGCACCCCCGAGGCGTTCGTCCAGATGGTCGAGGCCGCGGCCTCGCCGGTGAAGCTGGTCGGCTTCCTGGCCCGGCACCCCAGCGCGCTCGGGCCGCTCGTGGCCAACGGGCGCGCCAAGGCGCTGATCGCCCCGAAGTCCTATGCCGAGGCCACCTACTACCCCGTCCACGCCTACCGCTGGACGGCACCGGACGGCACCGAGAGCTGGGCGCGCTACGTCTTCCGGCCCTCGGGCGCCGCGGCCGCGCGGCTGCCGGACAAGTTCAGCGGCCGTGATCGGCTGCGCGAGGAGATCCTGGCCCGGCTCGCGGCCGGACCGGCGCGCTACACCGTCGAGGTGCAGGTCGCTGGTACCGGCGACGACCCGCACGACCCGATGTCGGTGTGGCGGTCCACCGACGTCTTCGACGCGGGCACGCTGACCGTGACCGGTCCCACCGCCGACCCGGAGGAGAACGGCGGTCTCGTCGTCTTCGACCCGACCCGCGTGGTCGACGGCATCGGCCTGTCCGACGACCCGATCCTGCGCTACCGCGCCGGCGCCTACTCCGAGTCGGTCACGCGCCGGGTCGGCTGACCCCGCTCAACGCGCGTCGTGGCGGTCGAGGAAGTCGCCGACGACGCTGAGGAAGCGGTCCGGCTCCTCCCACATGGCGCAGTGCGAGCTGTCCTCGAAGATGACCCGCTCGCTCGTGGGCAGCCCGGCGGCGAGGGCCTCCACCTGGGCCGGTGTGACCTCGTCGTACCGGCCGCCGGTGACCAGGGCCGGTACGAGGATCTCGGACAGCCGGGCGCGGACGTCCCAGTCCTTGAGGGTTCCGGTCACGGCGGACTCGCTCCTGCCCCAGAGCAGCCGGTAGGGCTCGCTGTTGGTCGACACGATCATCCGGGCGACGTCGAGCGGCAGGCTCGGCATCCGCATCACGTGGCGGCGGATGTACTGGAGCTCGACGACGGCCGACGCCGGGCCGCGGAGCGGCGGCAGCAGGCCGGC
>NZ_JACEFC010000162.1 GCF_014180715.1 Nocardioides stalactiti
GGCCGGCAGGCGCGGGCCGAGCGCGGCGTCGCGGTCAGCTGTCGGATCCCGGCGGGCACGAGCGCCGCCGTACCGCTGCTGCTGGAGATCGTGCCGCGGCTCGGCAACGACCGCGCCGACGGATCCGCGCTCGGCGCGGAGTTCACGCTCAACCTGCTCGGCGACGCGGGTGACGACACCCTCCTCGGTGGCGCCGGGCCGGACCGGTTCAACGGGGCCGGCGGGGCCGACAACGTCCACGGTGGACCGGGCAGCGACTTCATCCGGGTCGGCGACGGTGACGATGTCGCCGACGGTGGCGCGGGCGACGACCACCTCATCGGCACTGCGGGCAACGACCAGCTCGCCGGCAGCATCGGCGACGACCGGCTCGAGGGCGGGGTCGGCAACGACCTGCTGCTCAGCGGACCCGGCGAGGACATCCTGCTGTGCGGCGACGGCGTCGACACCACCGACGACGACGGCGACCTCGACTCGGTGCGCCACTGCGAGAACACGATCTCCTGACCCTGGTGCGACCACCTCTCGTCATCGCCGGCGCCGGCATCGCCGGACTGGCCCTGGCCGCGGGCCTCGAGCACGCCGGTGACGCGCCGCCGTACGTCCTGCTCGACGAGCGCCCCGCGCTCGGCAGCACCGGCGGCGCGATCACGCTGTGGCCCAACGCGCTCGCCGCGCTCGACGCGATCGGGGTGGGCGACGACGTACGACGGGCGGGCCATGCGCTGGGAGCCGGGTCGGTGCGGACCCACGACGGCCGGTTGCTGCGGTCACTGGACCTGGCCCGGTCCGCCGCGGCACTCGGCGGGCCGCTCGTCGCCGTCCGGCGGGGCGAGCTGGTCGAGATCCTGCACGCGCGGGTCCGGCCCGGCACCGTCCGGCTCGGCGTCGCTGCTCGCGGCTACCGGGTTGAGCATGGTGGCGTCACCGTGCTGACCGACACCGACCCGGTCATCGGCGTCGCCCTCGTGGGCGCCGACGGCTACCGCTCGGAGATCGCCCGAGCCCTGCACCCGCAGCTGCCCGAGCGGTACGTCGGGTTCCCGGCCTGGCGCGGGCTCGCCGACCTCGGGACCCGCGACGGCATCGAGGGCGTCCAGATCTGGGGTCGCGGTCGGGAGCTCGGGATCGTGCCGCTGGGCGCGCACGCGTGCTACTGGTTCGCCACCGCGCGTGAGCCTGCCGGCGGGGCGGCGGACGACGAGCTCGACCACCTGCGCGCTGCCTTCGCGGGCTGGCCGGACCCGGTCGACCGGGTCCTCGCCGCCACCGACCCCGCGGTCGTCACCCGCAACGACGTCATGGACCGGGCGGTCCCCCGACGCTGGACCGACGGTCCGGTCGTCGTCATCGGCGACGCCGCCCACGCCATGCGTCCCCACCTCGGCCAGGGCGGCTGCCAGGCCCTCGTCGACGCCGCCGTCCTCGCCCGGCTGCTGCACGGGACCGGCTCCTCGGCCGCGGGATCACCCCTCGCCGCCTTCGGCGCCTTCGAGGCCCTGCGGAGACGGCCCGCCGAGCGCGTCGTACGGATGTCCCGAGCGGCAAGCCGCGCCGTCGGCGCCCCCACCCCGGTCCACCGTCTCAGCGCCCTCGTCCCGGACCGGCTGATGCTCCGCAGCCTCGCTCGCGTCGCCGGAACCGCCGCCTTCCCCTCCTGACCCTGCCGAATCGCCCCCCTTGCAGGCCCGAATCGCCCCCCTTGCAGGCCCGAATCGCCCCCCTTGCGGGCCCGAATCACCCCGGTTGAATCTCGCGCCCGCAACCCCGGCAACTCGCGCCCGCAACCCCGGCAACTCGCGCCCGCAACCGGGGCAACTCGCGCCCGCAACCGGGGCAACTCGGCCCTACAACAGGACCAGGTCGTCGCGGTGGACGACTTCGCGTTCGTACGCCGCGCCGAGGTCGCGCTTGAGCTCCTTGGTGGAGCGGCCGAGGAGGGCGGGGAGCTCGGCGGCGTCGAAGTTCACCAGGCCGCGGGCGACGACGGAGCCGTCGGGGGCGGTGAGGTCGACCGGGTCGCCGGCGGTGAACGTGCCGGACACGCCGACGATCCCGGCCGCGAGGAGCGAGGCGCGGCGCTCGGTCACGGCGCGGACCGCACCAGGGTCCAGCGCGAGCGCGCCAGCCGTGTCGGTGGCATAGGCGAGCCAGGTCAGCCGGATCGGACGACGCTTCCCGGTGGCGTCGAAGAGCGTGCCGACCGGCCTGCCGGCGAGCGCGTCCGCCGCCTGCTCGGCCGAGGTAAGGACGACGGGGATCCCGGAGCCGGTGGCGATCCGAGCGGCCTCGATCTTGGTGACCATGCCACCGGTGCCGACGCCTGCCGCGCCGACCGACCCGATCGTCACGCCGGCGAGGTCCGCGGCGTCGCGGACCCGGGCGACCAGCGTGGCCCCCGGACGGTGCGGCGGGCCGTCGTACAGCCCGTCGACGTCGGAGAGCAGCACCAGCAGGTCCGCGTGGACCAGGTGCGCGACGAGCGCGGCCAGCCGGTCGTTGTCGCCGAACCGGATCTCGGAGGTCGCGACGGTGTCGTTCTCGTTGACGATCGGGAGCACGCCGAGCTCGAGGAGCTTGGTGATGGTCTGGTGCGCGTTGCGGTGGTGCGCGCGCCGGGTCAGGTCGTCGACGGTGAGCAGCACCTGACCGACGATGAGGCCGTGCCGCGCGAGCTCCTCGGTGTAGCGGTGCACCAGCAGGCCCTGGCCCACGGAGGCGGCGGCCTGCTGGGCGGCGAGGCCGCTCGGACGCTTGGCGAGCCCCAGCGGCGCGAGCCCGGCGGCGATGGCGCCGGAGGACACCAGGACCACCTCGGCTCCGCCGGAGCGTACGGCGGCCAGCACGTCGACCAGCGCGCTCATGCGCTCGGGATCGATGCCCCCGGAGGCGGTGGTGAGCGAGGAGGAGCCGACCTTGACGACGACCCTCCGCGCACCGGTCACGACGGACCGGTCAGTCACCGGGGTCCTCCTCGAGCCAGGCCTCCTCGTCACTGACCTCGCTGACGGCGTCGGGGTCGTCGTCCGAGCCGATCTCGTAGGCCATCGGCCCGTACTCCTCGGGCCGGTCGAGGCGCCGCGCCACGTCGGCACGGGTCTCGGTCTCGGCCCGCTCCGGCATCTGCTCCTGGATCTCGCGGCGGCGCTGGTGGGCCGGCCGGTTCTCCTGGAACCGCTCGTCCTGACCACGGCGCGAGAGGTTCTCGGCACCCGCGTCGATGCCGGGCTTGAAGTCGAAGACGACGGCGTTGTCGGGATGGCCGATGAGGACGGCGTCGCCCTCGACCGCGCCCAGGTCGAGCAGCCTCCTCTCGACGCCGAGCCGGTCGAGCCGGTCGGCGAGGAAGCCCACTGCCTCGTCGTTGCTGAAGTCGGTCTGACGCACCCAGCGTTCGGGCTTCACGCCACGGACCCGCCAGCCGGCCCCGGTCCTGCGGACCGTGAACTCCTCGCTGTCGACGCCCTTGGGGCGCAGCACGATCCGCTCGACGATCTCCGAGGCCTGGGCGGCGCGGGCCGCGAGCACGATCTCGGCCATGGCGTAGATCAGCTCACGGGTGCCCTCGCCGGACACCGCCGAGATCTCGAAGACCCGGTGGCCGCGCTGCTGGAGCTCCTCGACCACCATCCCGGAGATGTCGCGGCCGTCCGGGATGTCGACCTTGTTGAGCGCGACCAGCCGCGGCCGGTCCTCGAGGCCGCCGTAGCGGGCGAGCTCGTTCTCGATGACCTCGAGGTCGTCGACGGGGTTGCGGCCGGGTTCCATCGTCGCGGAGTCGAGGACGTGGACCAGCGCCGCGCAGCGCTCGATGTGGCGCAGGAAGTCGTGACCCAGGCCGCGGCCCTCGGCCGCGCCCTCGATGAGGCCAGGGACGTCGGCGACGGTGAACACGGTCTCGCCTGCCGTGACGACGCCGAGGTTGGGGACCAGCGTGGTGAACGGGTAGTCGGCGATCTTGGGCCGGGCCCGCGAGATCGCCGCGATCAGGCTGGACTTGCCGGCGCTGGGGAACCCTACGAGGCCGACGTCGGCGACGACCTTCAGCTCGAGGACGATCTCGAGCTCGTCGCCGGGCTCGCCGAGCAGCGCGAAGCCGGGAGCCTTGCGGGCCTTGGACGCCAGCGAGGCGTTGCCGAGACCACCCTTGCCGCCCTCGGCGATGACGAGCTCGGTGCCGGCACCGACGAGGTCGGCGACGACCTCGCCGCCCGGCAGGGCCACGACGGTGCCCGGCGGGACCCGGAGCACGAGGTCGGAGCCGTGGGTGCCGTTCTTGTGGTCACCCGCGCCGTGACCGCCGTTCTCGGCCTTCCGCTTCGGGCTGTGGTGGTAGTCGAGCAAGGTGGTGACGTCGGGGTCGACCCGCAGGATGATCGAGCCACCGGGCCCGCCGTTGCCTCCATCGGGCCCACCGAGCGGCTTGAACTTCTCGCGGTGCACCGACGCGACGCCGTTGCCTCCGCGTCCTGCGGCGACGTGGAGCGTCACCCGGTCGACGAACGTGGGCACGGCCATGGGACCAGTCTTTCGTAGATGGTGGGGAGAAAAGACGAAGGGCGCCCCGAAACGGGACGCCCTCGGTCAGAAGTCTGCGGTCAGACTGAGCGTCACTCAGCCGCCGGGACGATGTTGACGACCTTGCGGCCGCGACGGGTGCCGAACTGGACGGCGCCCGCGGCGAGCGCGAACAGGGTGTCGTCGCCACCGCGACCGACGTTGGAGCCCGGGTGGAAGTGGGTGCCACGCTGACGGACGATGATCTCGCCGGCGTTGACGACCTGGCCGCCGAAGCGCTTGACGCCGAGTCGCTGAGCGTTGGAGTCGCGGCCGTTCTTGGTGGACGCCGCGCCCTTCTTGTGTGCCATCTGTTCAGTCCTTCGAGGTGACGAGTCGAGAGACTCAGAGCTTGATGTCGGTGACCTTGACCTGGGTGTACTTCTGGCGGTGACCCTGCCGCTTCTTGTAACCGGTCTTGTTCTTGTACTTCTGGATGATGATCTTGGGGCCCTTGGTGGCGCCGAGGACCTCGACGGTCACGGCAGCCTTGTCGAGACCGGTGGTGGTGACGGACTCACCGTCGACCGCCATGACCACGGGAAGCGTCAGGGTCTCGCCGACGGGCGTGGAGATCTTGTCGATCTCGATGACGTCGCCGACAGCGACCTTCTGCTGCTTCGCGCCTGCGCGCACGATCGCGTACACCGCGGTCTCCTTCGTCTTCTCTTCGCGTCTGGGACTGCGGCACACCACGGCCTCGGCCAGGGAGGCGGAGGGCGGTCACCCACGAGTGGGTGCAGCAGAGAGGCACACGTGAGCGCGCCGACGTTCCATAGTACGGATCCGTGCTGGTCACAGCAAAATGGCGGGCGTCTCAGCCCTCCCCGCCCGATCGTCCCCGCTTCCGCGGGATCGCCAGCCACAGGAGCGTCCCGCCGAGGAGGGTGCCGGCGATCCCCACGCCGAGCAGCACCGGCCGCCCCGTCGCCTCGGTGAGATACACCGAGGTCTCCTTGTTGTTGTTGGTCATCGGTGGCTGGGAGCCACCCCGGAAGACGTAGCTGCCGTCGGCAGGGACCTCGAGCTCGCTCACGGAGATCGGGTGCGGCCCGTTCTGGTTGTTGCCGCCGTCGCAGGAGCCGGCCCGCTCGGGCCGGACCTTCTCCCCGCCGTCCTCGGGCACCAGCACCAGCCCCATCGCGTCGAGGTCGTCGGCGTAGTCCTCCGGGTCGCAGCCCTTGGCGTTGGACAACAGGTCCTCGACGTAGATCCGGTACGTGCCCTCGTCGAGGTCGACCGTCACCGAGCCGGGCGGCGTGAACCGGGTGTCCTCGAGGGGGTCGTTGGTCGCGTAGAGGAGCCACCAGACGTACGCCGACGGCAGCAGGACGAGGAGGCCGACCAGGGCGAGGAGCTTGCGCACACGCCCACTGTGCCGTGTTCAGCTGGCGCTGACGACCAGTCCGTCGATGGTGACCGGCTTGCCGGCGGTGAGGACCTTGATCGTGACCGTCCCGATCCTGCCCACGGTCCGCGGCATCGCGACCAGCTGACGGTGGGCGGTCGTGGCGGCGTACAGGTTCACGATCCCGATCCGTACGCCGTCGAGAGCCACCTCCACGCGGCCGCAGGCGGGGCACTTGGTGACGACCAGGCCGAGCTGGTTGAACCGGGCACCGGTGCGGGTCAGCGTCGCGTTCTGCTGGCTCGTCGTGGTCGCCGTGCCGTTCCAGTACGCACCGCCCGTGGCCCGGGTCCAGGCGGCGGGCGCCGTGAGTGCTGCGTCGTCCAGGGGCCGGACCGCGCACCGCTGCGCCGTCCACAGCGACCAGTTGCCAGCGGGGTCGCGGCCCCTGACGCTGTAGCAGTACGTCGTGCCGAGGGCGCGGCTCCCCTGGGTCACCGAGAAGTTGGTCAGGTCCTGCCAGGACGGCGGGTACTCCCAGGCGCCGAGCGTCCCGTTGTACGGCGCGCCGCGCCACCTCACCTGGGAGCGCTCGACGTGGTCGGCGTCGTCCTCACCAGTCCACCCGACGGTGATCGCCGCGGTCAGCGCGACCCTCGCCGTCAGCGGCGTCGCCAGCGGCGCGGTCATCGACACGCGGGGCGGGTCGAGGTCCGGGATGCACCACACGATGGTCGTCGACTCGTAGCCGTCGTTCATCCCGACCGTGGCGTACACGTAGCCGACCTCGGACTGGGCGAACGCCACGCGGCCCTGGTGGGGGTCGGCGGGGTTGGGGAACTGGCCGTCGAGGGCGGTGTGGGCGCCTCCCGTCAGCACCCGGGTCATCGGAGGGCAGTGGACGCTCGGCGACCCGACGAAGAAGGCGTAGCTGCCGACGTCGTTGTCGACCTGGCGGGTCGCGAGCGACAGCGTCGGCACGCTCCCCGTCGGCAGGCACATCGCCTCGACCAGGACGGAGCTGGTGTTGAGGTTGGCGGTCGCGTACCAGCCGGTCCCTGTCTGGAGCGGCGCGTTGGAGAACAGCAGCCCGGTCCCGACGGTCGCGTAGTCCCACAGCCGCGCTCCCCCGCCGACCACCCGATGACCGGAGGGGCAGGACGCAGCGCCACCCGCCGGCCCTTGGCCCAACGCGCCACCCGGCGGGTTGAAGGACACCTGTTGCACGCTCATCCCGCTCGCCAGAGCCGCCGGCAGGCAGTAGGCGACGACCGTGAAGGACTGGTTCCCGTGGTTGGCGTCGGCTCCGGCCGCTCCGAGGAACCGTCGGCTCCCCCACTCGGGGAAGGCCGCCTTGGGGATCACGAAGCGGAA
>NZ_JACEFC010000163.1 GCF_014180715.1 Nocardioides stalactiti
TCGCCCCCCCCGGCGCCTGCGGCGACGACAACGGGGACGACAAGGGAGGCGACGACGACGGCGGCGCCAGCGACGTCTTCGACGGCCCCGACGACGCCTCCCAGGACGAGTTCTGCGCCGCCTTCACGGCGGCGTTCGAGCCGCTCGCCGGGGTGGACGAGGACCCGACCGAGGAGCAGTTCGAGGCGTTCCAGGACGCGGTGGAGGACTTCGGCGACGTCGGCACCCCCGACGGCATCGGCGACACCGAGCGCGAGGGCTTCGAGGTCTTCGTCGAGGCGATCGACGGGGTCGACTACGACGACGTCAAGGACCTCGACGGCGACGACGGCTTCCCCGGGGTGGACGCCGACGACGAGGACAAGGTCGAGGCCTTCTTCACCTACGCCTCGACGACCTGCATCGCCGACAGCATCCCTTCCGACGTCACGACGGAGTGATCACCCGCCCCCCGGGCGACGTACGACGGCCGGTTCCCATCTGGGGGCCGGCCGTCGGCGTTGTGCGGGGTGGGACGATGGTGGCGATGCGTCCTCGTCTTCGCTCGCCGTTCGCGAGCCTCCTCCCGGTCCTGCTGATGGCCGCGCTGACCGCCACCGTCGGCGGCTGCTCCCGCGACGCCGGCACCGACGCCGGCGGGCCGACCGTGACCGCCACCGGTCCCGACGAGAGCGGGTCCCCGACCGAGGGGACCGTCGACGCGCCGACGGACGCGGAGGGCACGACCGACACCCCGTCGAGCGACCTCCCGGAGGCGGTCTCCGCGGTGTGCGAGCCCTACACGGTGATGGTCGAGGCGATCCAGACCGCTGCCGTGACGGGTGCCGACCCCGACGAGATCGCGGCGCGGATCGCGCCGGTGATGAAGGAGTTCGCGGCCGAGGTCGCCGAGCTGGACCGGCCGCCGGGCATGCCGGAGGAGGTGTGGGACGGCGTCGAGGCACTCGCGGAGCGGATCCTCGCGCTGCCCGACCGCCCCAGTGACGCCGAGATCGAGGCGGTCGAGCGTCAGCTGAGCCCCGAGGAGCGCGGCGCCGTCGAGGCCGCCGCCGGCTGGTTCAAGGACAACTGCGTCCTCGGCTGAACCGCGCCGTCAGGCGACGTACGGCGTCGCTCCGGAGTCGGTGACGAGCGGTCGGCCGGCGGCGTCCCAGTCGAGCAGGCCACCGTCGAGGTTGAACGCGTCGTGCCCGTTCTGGGCGAGGTAGGCCACGGCCCGGGCGGAGCGCCCGCCGACCTTGCAGACCACGAGGATCTGGCCCTCGGGCATCTCGCCAAGGCGGTCGGGGAGCTGCATGAGCGGGATGTGGACCGAGCCCTGGATGTGGCCGGCCTGCCACTCCATGTCCTCGCGGACGTCGATGACGGTCAGCTGCTCGGGCATCGGGTCGGGGACGCCGTCGACGGTCACGGTGGGGATGCGCACAGTGTTTCTCTCTACTTGAGGAGCTTGCTCAGGCGGCGGTCCGCCAGGGGCTTGCCGCCGGTCTGGCAGGTGGGGCAGTACTGGAGGCTGGAGTCGGCGAAGGAGACCTCGCGGACGGTGTCGTCGCAGACCGGGCAGGCCTGCCCGGTCCGTCCGTGGACGGCGAGGTGGGACTTCTTCTCGGCCTTGAGCTCGCTGGCGGCCAGGCCGCGCGAGCGGTCGACGGCGTCGCCGAGCGTGTCCTTGACGGCGGCGAACAGCGTCGACAGCTCGTCGTCGGTCAGGGTGCCCGCGGGCTTGAACGGGCTCATCCGGGCGGCGTGCAGGATCTCGTCGGAGTAGGCGTTGCCGATGCCGGCGATGGTGCCCTGGTGGCGCAGCACCCCCTTGAGCTGCTTGCGTCCCTCGGCCTCGAGGATCGCGGCGAGCGTCTCGCGGGTGAAGGCGTCGTCGAGCGGGTCGGGCCCGAGCCGGGCGATGCCCGCGACGTCGGCGGGCGACCGGACCAGGTACATCGCGAGCGACTTCTTGGTCCCCGCCTCGGTCACGTCGAGCCCGGAGGTCAACCCGTCGACCTCGTCGAGCACCACCCGGACGGCGAGCGGCGACTTGGTGCTGGGCCGCGGCGGGAGAGCGGGCACCTCCTCCTTCCAGCGCACCCACCCGGCGCGGGCCAGGTGGAAGACGAGGTGGAGCCCGCTGGCCTCGATGTCGAGGAACTTGCCGTGACGCCGGACGTCGTCGACGAGCGTGCCCTCGATCGCGGCCAGCGGCGGGTCGTAGGTCTTGAGGGCGCTGAACGCCGCCACGTGGACCTTCGTGATGGCACGGCCGTTCAGCCGACCCCGCAGGTCCAGGGCCAGCGCCTCGACCTCGGGCAGCTCCGGCACAGGCGCCAGCGTACGACGTACGGACACACGCGCCGAAGGCGATCCGACCGGCTGCCCGTCCCTAGTGACAGGCGGGGCCTGTCAGCGCATCATGGGTTGATGAGTGCTGCGCGACCTCTGCCGCGCACGGGTTCGGTCTTCCTCGATGCCCGTGGCGACGACCGCGCGCTCCGGGTGAGCTGGCACGAGGAGCAGGACCTGGTCGTCGTCTCGCTGTGGCGCGACAACGTCTGCACCGGCAGCTTCCGGCTCGCTGCGGACGAGGTGCCCGACCTCGTCGACACGCTCGTCGACGCGCTGCGCCACCGCCCGGCCGGTTCGTCGATCCGACACGCTAACGCGGTCTAAGGAACGGGCTAGACACACCGATACGGTCCGATCGTGGACCCGATCCGGAACCCCTACGCCCCCGGCGCGGGCCAGCGACCGCCCGAGCTCGCCGGCCGCGACGAGCAGCTCTCGGCCTTCGACGTCGTGCTCGAGCGGGTGGCGCGAGGCCGACCGGAGCGGTCGCTCGTCCTGACCGGGCTGCGCGGGGTCGGCAAGACGGTGCTGCTCAACGCCTTGCGGTCGGCGGCGGTCCGCAAGGGCTGGGGGACCGGCAAGCTCGAGGCCCGGCCCGACCAGTCGCTTCGCCGGCCGCTGTCGAGCGCCCTCCACCAGGCGGTGCGGGAGCTGGGCCACCCCAGCCCCGAGGAGGTCGACCACGTCCTCGGGGTGATCCGCTCGTTCGCCGAGCGGGAGGCCGGCACGGACGCGAAGCTCAAGGACAAGTGGAGCCCCGGGATCGCGACCCCGGCCGTCCGCGGCCGAGCCGACTCCGGTGACATCGAGATCGACCTCGTCGAGCTGCTCACCGATGTCGGCGGGCTCGCAGCCGACAAGGGCCTCGGCGTGGGGATCTTCATCGACGAGATGCAGGACCTCGGCCCGGACGACGTGTCCGCGTTGTGCGCCGCCTGCCACGAGCTCAGCCAGAGCGGCCTGCCGGTGATCGTGGTCGGCGCGGGGCTGCCGCACCTGCCCGCGGTGCTGTCCGCGTCGAAGTCGTACTCCGAGCGGCTCTTCTCCTACCAGCGCATCGACCGGCTCAGCCGCGAGGCCGCGGACAGGGCGTTGGCCGCGCCGGCCGCCGAGGAGGGCGCCGAGTACGACGAGGCCGCGCTGGTCGCGATGTACGAAGCGACCGGCGGCTACCCCTACTTCATCCAGGCCTACGGCAAGGCGGTCTGGGACCTGGCGCCGCGCGCCCCGATCACCGCCGACGACGTTGCGGTCGCCGCGCCCGAGGCCGAGCGCGAGCTCGCGGTCGGGTTCTTCGGCTCCCGCTACGACCGGGCGACGCCCGGGGAGCGCGACTACCTCCGGGCGATGGCCGACGCCGACGAGGGCACCGACCCGGTCGGCGCCGTCGCCACTGCCGACGTCGCGCTCGTGCTCGGCAAGAAGCCCCAGTCGCTCTCGCCGGCGCGCGACAGCCTGCTCAAGAAGGGGCTGATCTACTCCGGCGAGCGCGGCCGGATCGCGTTCACCGTCCCCCACTTCGGGCGCTACCTCCGCACCCAGGCCTGACCCTTCGTCGGCCCGGCGGGAAAAATTCATCGCCGTTCCGCGTAAGGATCCGAGGCCCGCGCACGTCCCTGGGGCATGACACCCACTTCTCGGACCCCCGCCCCCGCTGCCTCAGCCGCGTTCGACGCCACCTACCGGCTCTGGTCCCAGCAGCTCAACCACCGCTCCCGACGCCTGCCCCGCGACCTGGTCGGCGCACGGGTCCGGGAGGCCTTCCGCGCCCTGTGCATCGACGTCGTCCCGGCCCTGGCCCTGGAGGTCGGCGCCCACGAGGCCGGCTTCAGCCGATGGGTCCGGTCCGCGCTCCCCGGCGCCCACAGCGTCGCGTTCGAGGCCAACCCCTACGTCTTCGAGCGGTACGCCGCCGAGGTGTCGGGGAGCGGGGTCGACTACCGCCACCTGGCCGTCAGCGACGAGGCTGACGGCGTGGACCTGCGGATCCCGCGCGAGTTCCACAACCCGCGCAACGGACGGCGGTTCCGCAAGGCCAACGACAGCCGGATGGCGAGCCTGGCCGCCCATCGCGAGTCCGAGCGTGACGACGTGGTGACGGTCCCGTCGGTGCGCCTCGACGACTTCGTGGCGAGCGACACCGACCTCCGGCCCGGCGAGGAGGTCGTCGCCTGGATCGACGTCGAGGGGGCGTCCCGCCAGGTGCTGACCTCCGGGACCGACGTGCTCGCCCGGACGGCGCTGCTCTTCATCGAGGTCGAGCGGCGGCCGCAGTGGGAGGAGCAGTGGCTCGACGTCGACGTCGCCCGCTTCCTCGCCACCTGCGGCCTCGTCCCGATCCTGCGCGACGTCCAGCGGCCGGGACAGCACAACGTCGTCTACGCACGTGCCGACCTCGCTGCGCTGCCCGCGACCGCCCGGCTGTGCGAGCGCACCTACCGCCGCCCCGGGCGCGAGGTCAGGGCGCAGGGACCGCGCTGATCGCGATCCGGGTCACCCGTCGTCCGTCGAGCTCCTCGACCTCGAGCCGGGCATCGCCGACGTCCACGGCATCGCCGACCTCGGCCAGCCGCCCGAGCCGGGCGACCACGTAGCCCGCGGCCGTCTCGTAGTCGCCGTCCGGCAGGTCGATCCCGGTCACGTCGGCGAAGTCCTCGATGCTGAGTCCGCCGTCGACGACCGTCGGAGTGCCGGGGACGTCCGCGTCGGGCTCGTCGTACTCGTCACGGATGTCGCCGACGATCTCCTCGACCAGGTCCTCGAGCGTGACGATGCCGTCGGTGCCGCCGTACTCGTCGACGACCACGGCGAGGTGGGTGCCGTCCTTGCGCATCGTGGACACCGTCGGGAGGACCCGGTTGGTGCCGGGGAGGTGGAGCACCTCGCGCTGGACGTCGGCGACCGTACGTCGGTCGCCGGCGCCGACGTCGAGGAGGTCGCGCACGTGGAGGAACCCGGTCACGTCGTCGAAGCTCTCGCCGCGGACCGGGTACCGCGAGTAGGCCTGGGTCGCGACGAACCCGACCGCCTCGGTCAACGGGGTGCTCGCGTCGACGAAGACCACGTCACCGCGCGGCCGCATCACCTCCTTGAGCGTGCTGCGGGTCGCGGAGAACACGTCGGTCAGGATCTGGCGCTCGTCCTCGCCGAGTCCCTCGTGGGTGGTGACGATGTCGCGCAGCTCGTCGTCACTGACGGCGTCGTTGGTCGCCGAGGGGTCTCCGCCGAGCAGCCGGACCAGAGCGTCCGTCGACACCGACAGCAGCCAGATGACAGGCCGCATCAGGGTGGCGAAGCGGTCGAGCACCGGACCGGTGGCCAGTGCCACCTGGGTGGATCGCTGGAGCGCGAGCCGCTTGGGGACGAGCTCGCCGAGCACCAGCGAGAGATAGGCGATGAGCAGCGTCATGAGAACGAGCGCGACGGTGTCGGCCGCTTCGTCGTCGAGGCCGACGTCGACGAGGTACGGCGCGACGTCGGGCCCGAGGGTCGACCCGCCGTACGCCGCGGAGAAGAAGCCGGCGACCGTGACGCCGATCTGGACGGCGGAGAGGAAGCGGTTGGGGTCACGCGCGATCGCGGCGACCCGGACGCCGCGACCGCCGCGCTGCTCGAGCTGGTTGACCTGGGACTCACGGAGGGAGACCAGGGCCAGCTCGGTCGCGGCGAAGACGCCGCCGACGACGACGAACAGCACGACGAGGCCGAGGTTCACGAAGGTCTGGGTGTCGATCATGCCCGTTCACCTCCCAGGAGCAGGAGAGGCGAACGGGTGGTACTTCGTGGGTCGTCCATGCCCCCGGATTCTAGGGGTCGGTCGGTGGGCCGATGGTGCGGCCGCCGCCTCAGCGCCAGTTGGGCTCGTAGCGGCCCAGCGGACCGGCGGGGATCCGCAGGTCAGGGGTGAGGCCGTCGATCTTGCCCGGCAGCGGGGTCGACATCGCCCGGCCCCAGGCCGTGGACCGCGTGGTCAGCGGCGTGTGGGCGGGCTCGCCGGACAGGTGCGGACTGGGCGACGGGTTGTCGGAGAGCAGGTGGGCCGTGGCCGCGAGCGCGGTCGTGACGGTGCCGGCCCGCCTCTCGGCGAGCAGGCGCACCACGCCGGCGGCCAGCAGGTAGCCGGTGCCGTGGTCCAGCGCCTGGGCGGGGAGCGAGGCCGGCACCTCGGTGCCGGCGCGCGCCGTCTCGGTCGCCGCGATCCCCGAGCTCATCTGCACCAGGCTGTCGAAGCCGTGTCGGCGGCCCCACGGGCCGCGGGTGCCGTAGGCGCTGATCCGGCCGATGACCAGCGACGGGAACCGCTCGGCGAGCATGTCGTGGCCGAGGCCGAGGCTGTCGAGGGCGCCCGGCCGCAGCCCGTGGACGAGGACGTGGGCGTCGGCGAGCAGCGAGAACAGCTGGGAGCGGCCGGCGTCGGTGGAGATGTCGAGTGCTGCGCAGCGCTTGCCCTCGGTGGTGATGGGCAGCAGCGCCCCGACCTCGTCGAAACCGGGCGGGTCGATCCGCAGCACGTCGGCGCCATAGCCGGCGAGGAAGCGGGTGGCGATCGGGCCGGCGATGACCCGGGTGATGTCGACGACCCGGAGCCCGGCGAGACGAAGTCGCGGCGACGGCACGAAGCCGGACGCGTGGCGGGAGCGCCGGATGTCGACGAGCGGCAGGCCGGCGGCAGCCATGCCGGCCGGGTGGGCGAGCCACTCGTCGCGGCTCCGCAGGACCGCGGCGCAGCCGTCGGCGTCGACGACCGCCTGCTCCAGCGCCTCGCCGTCCCGCTCCCGGACAGCGGCGGCGACCGCGGC
>NZ_JACEFC010000164.1 GCF_014180715.1 Nocardioides stalactiti
CCCGCGCCGATGGCGGACTCCTCCTGGGTCGAGCCGCCGGCCGCCGAGGCTCCCGCGGCGGAGGCCGCCCCGATGGCCGACGCTCCCGCCGACGCGTGGGCCCAGCCCCCGGCCGCCGAGGCTCCGATGGCCGCCGACCCCTACGCCGCCGCGCCGGCCGCCGACCCGTACGCCGCGGCGCCGTACTCCGGGCAGCACGCCCAGCCGTACGCCGAGGCTGCTCCCGCGGCTGCCGCACCCGCCGCCGGCTACTCCGCGATGCCCGGCATCTCCGGCGACCTCGTCGACGGCCGCTACTCCGAGAAGGAGACCAGCGTCGGCCCGTCGCTCCAGAACGGCAAGCTGCTGCGGGTCCGGATCACCGAGCCGTTCATGGCTCGCCAGGGGTCGATGGTCGCCTACCAGGGCGCGGTGACCTTCGCCTACCAGGGCGGCGGCGCCGGCAAGTTCCTCAAGAAGGCGCTGACCGGCGAAGGCCTCTCCCTCATGCGCGTCGAGGGGCAGGGCGACGTGTTCCTGGCCAACGCGGCCGAGCACGTCCACATCCTCCACCTCAACAACAGCGGCATCTCGATCAACGGCGCGCACGTGCTCGCGTTCTCGGCCGGCCTCGACTGGAACGTCGAGCGGGTCAAGGGCGGCAGCATCGCCGCCGGCGGCCTGTTCAACACCACGTTGCGCGGGACCGGGTGGGTCGCGATCACCACGGACGGCGAGCCCGTCGTCCTCAACTCCGCCGAGGCGCCGACGTTCGCCGACACCAACGCGATCGTCGCCTGGTCGATCGAGCTCCAGACCTCGCTCAACAAGTCCTTCACCGCCGGCTCGCTCATCGGCCGCGGCTCGGGCGAGGCGTTCCAGGTCACCTTCGGGGGCCAGGGCTTCGTGATCGTCCAGCCCTCCGAGGGTGCGATCGTCCCGCCGCACACGCACTGAGCGCAGCGAAGCCCCCGGGTGTCCACCGTCACGACGACGGGGATCATCCGGGGGCTTCCTGCTGCCGATAGCCTTCAGACATGAACCAGGCCCTCCACCACGCCAACGAGCGGGTCCGTGCCGGCCTGGAGCAGATCGGCGACCAGGTGGAGGAGCTCGTCGCCGACATCAAGCCCCGGCTGCGCGGCTGGCTGCACGCCGGCTCGACGCCGCTCATCCTGGCCGCCGGGATCGTGCTCATCTGTCTCTCCCCGACCGCGACCACCCGGATCGGCTCGGCGCTCTACGCCACGACGGCCGTCCTGCTGTTCGGCACCTCAGCGGTCTATCACCGCGGGACGTGGTCACCGAAGGTGTGGCGGATCCTCAACCGGTTCGACCACTCCAACATCTTCCTGCTGATCGCCGGCTCCTACACGCCCTTCAGCCTCATCCTGCTCGAGGGGACCAGCCAGGTCCTGCTGCTCTCGGTGGTGTGGACGGCGGCCGTCCTCGGCATCTTCTTCAAGGTCTTCTGGCCGAGTGCCCCCCGCTGGCTGTCGGCGCCGATCTACATCGCGATGGGGTGGGCGGCCCTCTTCTTCATCCCCGCGTTCCTCGACGGCGCACTGGCCCTCGGCGTCGGCGTCGGGATCGCCGTCTTCGTGCTGATCGCGACCGGCGGCGCGCTCTACACCGTCGGCGGCCTCGTCTACGGCTTCCAGTGGCCCGACCCCTCCCCCCGCTGGTTCGGCTTCCACGAGGTGTTCCACACGTTCACGATCCTGGCGTTCGTGAGCCACTACGTCGGCGTCTCGCTGGCGACGTACTCCCTGCGCTAGCCGCGCTCGAGGAGCGCCAGCACCTCCAGGTGCGCGGTCTGCGGGAACATGTCGAGCACCTGCGCCCGCACGGCTCGGTAGGAGGGCATCACCTCGAGGTCGCGTGCGAGCGTCTCGGGGTTGCAGCTGGAGTAGAGGACGGCCGCCGGCCCGGACGCCTCGAGACGGGCCGTGAGGTCGGGACCGAGCCCGCGGCGCGGCGGGTTCACGACGACGAGGTCGGCCGGCTCCGCCAGGAGGTACGACGTCGCGTCGCCCGCCACGAACCGCACCTCGGCAGCGGACAGCCCCGCGTCCTCGCGGCCGCGGTCGCCCGCCGCCACCGCGTCGGCGCTGATCTCGATGCCGGTCACCCGACGCCCCGGGCCGGCGAGGTGGAGGGCGAACCCGCCGACCCCGCAGTAGAGGTCGTGCACGGTCGCCGGCCCGAGCGCGTCGGTCCACTCCCGGGCGGTCCGGTAGAGCGCCGCCGCGACCTCGGTGTTGGTCTGGAAGAAGCTGCGCGGTCCGAGGTGGAGGGTGAGCCCGTTGACCTGCATCGGCAGGGTCACCCGGTCGGTGAGCACGATCTCGCGCTCACCCTCGAGGACCGCCGCGTGCGTCGGCTGGATGTTGAGGGTCACCACCCGCAGTCCCGGCAGCGCGGCGAGCAGCCACGGCAGGTGCTTGCGGACCCGCGCCTCCGCCTCGGTCGACCGCAGCACCCACCGCACCATCAGCTCACCGGACGGCGACTCGGTGACGAGCACGTGCTTGACCTCGCCGCTCCGCGTCGGGACGTCGTACGGCGCGAGCCCGGCGCGGGTCACGAAGTCCGCGAGGGTCGGGAGCGCCGCCTGGATCCCGGACGTGTGCAGCCCGCAGTCGCGGATGTCGACAGAGCCGCGCTCCGGCACCCACAGCCCGAGCGTCGGCACCTCGACGGTGCCGCCGACCACCATCTTGGCCTTGGTCCGGAACGCCTCGGGCGTGCTGGCGACCGGCGGCAACCAGGCCGGCGCGGGTCGGTCACCGAGCGCTGCTGCGAGACGGTCGCGGGTGAGTCGGTCCTTGGTGGCGAGCTGCTCGTCGTACGGGCGCTCCAGCCAGGTGCAGGAGCGGCACTCGAACCGTTCGTAGTGCCCGCACTCCACGCCGTCATCGTAGGCTGCGGCCGTGACGATCGCGCTGGAGCGTCTCGAGGCGGAACCCGTGCTGGCCACGCTCCAGCAGCTGCGGGACCGGATCGGGGCGCGGTTCCCCGAGCGAGGGCTCTACGGCGTCTCCGGGGACCTGCTCGCGCTCGCCGACAAGGTCGCGACCAGCTCGGCCCTGAACCGAGACCGGCTCCGCGTCGTCCGGCTCGGCTCGCGGGTGCTGATCCTCGTCGTCGTCGTGCTCACGGTCGTGGCGTTCAGCTTCGCCCTCGGGTCGGCGTTCGAGGAAGGTCCCGAGCACGAGGTCGAGTGGCTGTCCTTGCTGGAGAGCGGCGTCAACGACCTGGTGTTCGCCGCGATCGGGATCTGGTTCCTCTACACCGTGCCGGAGCGGCTCCGTCGCTCCGACAGCCTGGCCCTGCTCCACGAGCTGCGGTCACTGGCGCACATCATCGACATGCACCAGCTCAACAAGGACCCGGAGCGCCTGCGGACCGGCTTCACCCCGACCTCCGTCAGCCCGACGATGAACCTCACCTACGAGGAGCTCGAGCACTACCTCGACTACTGCTCGGAGCTGCTGAGCATGGTCGGGAAGACCGCAGCCCTCTGTGCCGAGGAGTCGCGGGACGCCGTCGTCCTCGACACGGTGTCGACGATCGAGACCCTCACCAACGGGATGTCTCGCAAGATCTGGCAGAAGATCAGCGTCCTCAACGAGGTGCGGAGGTCCGCTGGCGCCTGATCCGGCACAGCGCCGACGGAACGGGGTCCCGGGTCCCGGGTCCCGGGTCCTGGATCCTGGTTCTCGTCGAAACTCCCGCACCGCATGTCGAACGTTGGCTCGACACCGTAGCCTTGCGTCATGGAGAGCAAGCACCGGGACGGGCTCGAACGCCTGTTGACGGCTGTCCAGGAGCTCTCCCTCGCAACGCGGCTGATCGAGGTGCAGGAGATCGTGCGATCCGCTGCACGCGACCTGGCCGGCTGCGACGGCGCGACCTTCGTCCTACGCGACGGCGACCAGTGCTACTACGCCGACGAGGACGCCATCGAGCCGCTCTGGAAGGGGCTGCGGTTCCCGCTGGAGGCCTGCATCAGCGGGTGGGCGATGCTCCACAAGGAGCACGTGGTGATCCCCGACATCTACGTCGACGACCGGATCCCGCACGAGGCCTACCAGCCGACCTTCGTCAAGAGCCTGGTCATGACCCCGATCCGGACCCTCGCCCCGATCGGCGCGATCGGCGCCTACTGGGCCGAGCTGCACGAGGCCACCGACGACGAGGTCTCACTGCTCCGCGCCCTCGCCGACGCGACCTCGCTCGCCCTGGAGAAGGTGTCGATCCACGAGGAGCTGGAGCAGGAGGTCGCACTGGCGCTCGAGGCCCACCGACTCAGCCAGACCGACGAGCTGACCGGTCTCCTCAACCGTCGGGGCTTCACCGAGCAGGTCGCAGCCGCGTTCGCCTCGACCGCTGCGCCGACGGGCGGGGTGGCGTTCGTCGACATCGACGGGCTCAAGCGCGTCAACGACCTCGACGGCCACGCAGCCGGGGACCGGCTCATCGTCGACATCGCCCGGGTGCTGCGGTCGTCCGTCCGTCCGGACGACGTCGTCGGCCGGCTGGGTGGCGACGAGTTCGCCGTGTTCGCCGCCGACCTCGACGCCGACACCCTGCTGGACCGGCTCAGCATCGCGCTCGGTGGCCGCGCCAGCGTGGGCGTCGCCACCGCGTTCGACGCCGAAGGCCTGCCCGACGCGCTGCTCCTCGCAGACGCGCGGATGTACGAGGCCAAGCGCACCCACCACCTCGCCGCCGAGGGCTGAGCTTCCCCCTCGGCGCCCCTCGACCCTCTCGTCGGGGCTAGAAGCAGTCCCCCTGGCCGAGCGCTACCAGGCCGTTGAGGTCACCGGTGCCGAAGTCGGTGCGGCCGAGGTTCTCGCTGAACATCAGCTCCTCCGAGGAGTCGACGTGGTCGAGGCCCACCAGGTGGCCGAGCTCGTGGAGCACGATCGCGCGACCCTCCTCGTCGTCGGCCCCGAAGACACCGTCGAGCTGGTCGAAGGAGTCGCTGTCGAGGGTGACGCCCCCGGTGACGTAGCGCTTCCGGCCGCCGGGAGTCACCTCGACCGCGACGGATCCCCCGATGCCGGCGACGTCCTCCTCGAGCTGGCGCACCTCGTCCTCGGTCGCCCACGAGATCAGCACCGGCTCCCGCCGGCCCAGGGACGGGACGAAGACCCGGTCCCACTCGGGCCGGCGGTCGGTGGTGCCGTCGTACTCGAACTCGAGGCCGGTGTAGTGCTCGACGATCTCGACGGCCTCCTCGACGAAGTCGGCCGGGTCGTCCATCCAGTCCGGTGCGCCGTCGGGGTTGATCTCGTAGTGGATCGCGTCGCACGGGTCCCACGCCACCGGGTCGTCCGGGTCACCCGGCTGATTGTCGATGAAGGCGTGGGTGCCGCCGGCAGGCACGTCCGCGGGGTCGCGGAGCCGGTCCTCGCCGAAGATCAGACGCCGGATGCCGGCCGGGCCTTCGGCCGGCGCCCACAGGATGATCCCCACGAGCGCGACGACCGAGATGAGCAGCGCGGCGCCGGAGCGCCACCGCTCGCTGAGGGGCTGGCTCATGGGCGGCTGCTCACGGCAGGCCGTCCGGCGAGGTGACCGGCCGCTCGCAGACGAAGCCGCGGCACACGTAGGCGGCCGCGCGGCCGTCGACGGCGGTCCGCCCGCGCAGGAGGGGTACGTCGTCGCGCGGACCGTCGGCGACCACGACGACCGCTCCCGGGATACGTCGGGCGCGGCCGGCGAGGGCATCGCGGTCCGGGCCGGCCGGGCCGACCACCGCCACCTCCAGCGGGCCGTCGAGCAGGGTGTGTGCGGCGGCGAGCGACCAGCCCGCGAAGCGGGGCGCCTTCTCGACCAAGCCGGCGACGGTCGCCAGCGCCTGCTCGGCGGCGTCGCGGTAGCGGCCCTCCCCCGTCAGGGCGTGGGCAGCGACGAGGGCGTGGAGCATCGCGCTGGTGCCGCTCGGTGAGGCGTTGTCGCCCGGGTCGCGCGGCCGGGACACCAGGACCTCGGCCCGGGCGTGGGTGTCGAAGAAGCCGCCGTCGGACGCGCGGAAGCCGGCGAGTGCCTCGTCGAGCAGCTGGGTCGCGAGCGTCAGCCAGCGGCCGTCGCCGGTCGCCTGGACGAGGGAGAGGAAGCCGCCCGCGACGCAGGCGTAGTCCTCGAGCACGCCGGCGTGCGGCCCGGCCGCGCCGTCCCTCGAGACCCGCAGGATGGTGCCGTCCCCGGGCAGATGGACCCGGACGAGGAGCTCGGCGGCCTGCCGGGCCGCGTCGACGTACCGTGCCTCGCCGAGCAGCAGTCCGGCGTCGCACAGGCCGGAGATCGCCAGCCCGTTCCAGGCGGCCACGACCTTGTCGTCCCGCCCGGGTCGGGGCCGGCTGGAGCGGACGTCGAGGAGGCGCGCGCGGACCTCGGAGAGCCGGGCCCGCTCGTGGCTGTCGCTCGGGAAGTGCCGCAGCTGCAGGGTGGACGTCCCGTGCTCGAACGTGCCGCCCTCGGTGACCCCGAAGAGGTCGGCGGCCCACCGGCCTCGCTCGTGGCCGAGCGCCTCGACGAGCTGGGCCGGCGTCCAGGCGTAGAACGCGCCCTCCTCGCTGCGTCCGGTCTCCGGGTCGAGGCTGTCGGCGTCGAGCGCGGAGGCGAAGCCGCCCTCGGGCGTGCCCAGCTCGCGGATCAGGAAGTCGGCGGTCTCACGGGCGACCCGGTCGCCGGCCTCCGTCCCGAGCCGCGCGTAGAGCCCGACCAACTGCGCGTTGTCGTAGAGCATCTTCTCGAAGTGCGGCACCACCCAGCCGCGGTCGACCGCGTAGCGCGCGAACCCGCCGCCGAGCTGGTCGTACATCCCGCCGCCCGCCATCGCCGCCGTCGTCCGGGCGAGCATGTGGCGCGCCTGCCGCACCCGCCCCTCGTCGAATCCGGACCTTCCTGGGTCGAGTCGGGACCTTCCTGGGTCGAGTCGGGACTTGTCGTCCCGACTCGACCCAGGAAGGTCCGGAT
>NZ_JACEFC010000165.1 GCF_014180715.1 Nocardioides stalactiti
CGACGACAGCCCGAGCGACCCGGTCGACCCCGGCCCCCTCGTCGCGTGCCCCCGGGTCACGGCCGAGGCCGACCCGGCGCTCCCGGACGCCGTGCCCGAGGGCGCGACCTCGGTCCGGCTCTGCGACGGCGGCGCCGACAAGGTGACGCCCCCGGTCGACGCCCTCACCACCGACGTCGCGGCGGTCGTGGCCGCGGTCAACGACCAGCCGCTCGTGGCGCGGCGCTGCGTCGAGCTCCGGGTCCCCGACTACCAGCTGGCGTTCGGCTACCCCGACGGGTCGCGGTTCGTCGTCGCGGCCCGGTTCACCGGCTGCGCCGAGCTCCTCGTCGGCAACGGCCGCCGGGATCGGGCGACCCCGCCACTGCGCGCCTTCGTCGACCGGCTCCGGGCCCAGCGGGTGGCGGCCACACCGCCGGAGCTGTCGGTGCGGGCGGGGGACCTGGACTGCGCCCAGCCGTCCAGCACGCTGCCGACCACGGCCGCCGACCCGACCGACCTGAGCGTCGCCGTGCTCTGCTTCGGCGTCCCCGAGCGCCCGGAGCGGGCGACCGCGGTCCCGATCCCCGCCGAGGACCTGACGATCCTGACCCGGAGCATGCAGCACGACACCGCGTCCTCGGCAGGGTCGCTGGGGTGCACGCCGCCCTTCTCGCTGCGCGAGCACTGGATCGTCGGGGTGAGCGCCTGGGGCGACCCGGTCGCCGCGCGGCGCGGCTGCTTCGGCCTCACCATCGAGGGCGACATCGAGTGGACCCCGCGCCGCGAGGAGCGGGCGATCATCCGGGCTCTGGTCTCAGCAGCCCGTTGACAACCTTTCGGCCACCCTCACCGCTTTGACAGGGTGAGAGGAGGTCCGATGGAGCGAACGGTGGTGGGTGTGGTCGATCAGCGCACAGCGATCGAGGACGACTTCGTGGCGTTCGTCGCGGCTCGCGGCGACGCGCTGTGGCGGTCGGCCTGGCTGTTGACCGGCGACCACCAGCTCGCGGAGGACCTGGTGCAGACCGCGCTCGCCAAGAGCTGGCGGGCGTGGGCACGCGTGGGTCCGGAGAGCTTCGAGGCCTACGTGCGGCGGGTGCTCTTCACGACCTACATCTCCTGGTGGCGGCGCAAGTGGCGCGGTGAGCGTCCGACGGCCGACCTCCCGGAGACGCCGAGCACCACCCACGACGCCGACGCCCGCAACGACCTGGTGGCCGCGCTCGCGCAGCTGCCACGCGGGCAACGGGCCGTCGTGGTGCTGCGCTACTTCGAGGACCTGACCGAGCAGCAGACGGCCGACGCGCTCGGCATCAGCGTCGGCACCGTGAAGAGCCAGTGCTCCCGGGCACTCGGCGCACTCCGCTCCTCTCCCCACCTGCGACGAGACGACACCGACAACGACGGGGGCACACCATGAGTGACGAGCAGTGGTTGCGCGAGGGCCTGGCGGACGCCGTGCCCCCGCCGCCGATCAACCCGGACCGGGCCGGCGCGGCCGAGCGGCTGGCACGTCGCCGACGTCGTACGACGACGCTGGCCGTCATCGGCTCCGCCGCGGCCGTCGCCGCGGTCGCCGTGCTCGGCACCACTTTGGCGTCGGGCGGTGACGACGGGCCCGACCGGCAGATCGTGGCCCCGGACCCGCCGGCCGACGTCGAGTGCCCCTTCATCGAGGTCGGCAAGGGCGGGATCGCCCAGGGCGTCGACGAGCCGGACCCGAACCTGCCCGACGCGGTGCCCGAGGGCGCCACCGTGGCGCGGCTGTGTCAGGGCGTCGGCACGGCGTACGACGCCCCTGCCGACGCGCTCGTGACCGGCGTCGACGACCTGGTCGCTGCCATCAACGACCTCGACGTCTCCGGCCCGCCGGAGATGTGCACGATGGACCTCGGGCCCGGCTACCGGATCGTGTTCGGCTACGACGACGGCTCGACCTTCGTGGTGAGCGGCCAGCTGTACGGCTGTCACACCCTCGTGGTCGGCAGCGGCTACCGGGCCGACCCGGAGGCGGCGCAGGCCGCGTTCCTCGGGCTGCTCGACGAGCAGCAGGCGGCGCAGGGCGAGCCGGCGGACGACGTCGACGCAGCGGACCTGTCCTGCACCGACGCCGGCGGATCGACCCGGCAGGACCTCGCGCTGGAGGCGGCGATCGTCTGCATCGTCGACGACAGCGGTGCGACCGTTTCGGCAGCGATCGACGACGCGGACCTCGACCTGCTGACCCACGACATGGCGGTCAACCAGTCCGCAGCGGTGTTGAAGTGCGCCTTGGTGCCGCCGTTCCCGACGATCGTCGCTGCCTACGACGACGGCAGCACCGTCACGATCCTCTCCGAGTGCGGCACCAGCTTCTGGCGCCTGCCCAACGGGATGGCGTGGATGCCGAGCGAGGACGCCCGCGCGATCCTCGACGGTCTCGTCAGCTCCGCGAGCTGACGAGACCCGTCGCGGTCTCGGTCAGTGCGCCTGGCCGAGACCGGTGACGCGGATGCCCGAGTGGGCCTTGTACTTGCGGTTGATCGAGATGAGCACGGCGGTGAACGGCTCGAGCTGACGGGCGAGCCGCAGCTTGCCGCCGTCGATGCCGGCGTGGCCGGTGACCGAGGCGGCGAGCTCCATGGCGACCTCCTTGGCCTCGACGACGTCGCCCACCACGATGACGTCCTCGTCGAGGTCGCCCGGCTCCTCCCAGAGCCCGACGGCCGACACGTTGTGGAAGGCGCCGACCACGGTGGCCTCGGGAGCGAGCTCCTGGGCCGACTCGGCGGCAGAGCCCTCACCGTTGTTGATGACCTTGCCGTGGGCGCCGCGCTTGTCGAACGCCAGCGGGTTCACGCAGGAGATGACCGTCTTGCCGGCCAGGGGCAGTGACGCGACCAGCTCGTCGTGCCCGTCGTACGGGACGGCCAGCAGGACGACGTCGCACTGCTCGACCGCGTCGACGTTGCTGGCTCCGGAGACCTCGCCCGCACCGGCTGCGCCGGCGAGCTTGTCGCGGACCTCCGCGGCGACCGCCTCACCCTTCTCCGCGGCCCGCGAGCCGAGGACCACGGTGTGGCCACCCTTGGCGAAGCGGTAGCCGAGGCCCTTGCCCTGCGGCCCGGTGCCACCGATCACTGCCACGCGGTACTTCGTCCCTGCCGTCACTGGTCCTCCTCGCAGTCCTGAGGCTCAGCAGCGTCCCACACGCCGCTCACCGTCTCTTCCCGTGGATGGGGTCGTTGCGATTGTGACAGTAGTACTGTCACAGTTGCTCCGAACCACCGACCCCCTCCGGAAGGGACCTGATGAAGCTCTCCAGCTCGCTGATGTACGCCGGCAACCCGCGCGACGCCGCCGACCAGGTGCAGGCGCTCGAGCGCGCCGGCCTCGACAGCATCTGGGTCGCCGAGGCCTACGGCTTCGACTCCCCGACCCTGATGGGCTACCTGGCCGCGAAGACCGAGACGATCGAGATCGGCTCCGCGATCCTCAACATCTACTCGCGCACCCCCGGAGCGCTGCTGCAGACCGCGGCCGGCCTCGACAACGTCAGCGGCGGTCGCGCCATCCTCGGCCTCGGGGCTTCCGGCCCGCAGGTCATCGAGGGCTTCCACGGGCTGCCGTACGCCGCTCCGCTCGGCCGCACCCGCGAGGTCATCGACATCATCCGGCGCGGCATGAAGCGCGAGCCGCTCAGCAGCGACGGCTACTTCAAGATCCCGCTGACCAAGGAGAACGGTGGCGTCACCGGTCTCGGCAAGCCGCTGAAGATCCTCACCCACCCCGAGCGCTCCGCGGTCCCGATCTACATCGCGTCCCTCGGCGCCAAGAACGTCCAGATGACCGCGGAGATCGCCGACGGCTGGTTCCCGCACCTCTACATCCCCGAGCACGCCGGCAAGGCCTGGGCCGAGCCGCTCGCCAACGGCACGGCCAAGCGCTCCGCCGACCTGGGCCCGCTCGAGGTCGTCGCCGGCGCCCTGTGCGCGATCGGCGAGGGCCCGGAGACCAAGGCGCTGCTCGACTTCGCCCGCCCGCTCGTCGCGCTGTACGTCGGCGGCATGGGTGCTCGCGACAAGAACTTCTACAACCAGCTGTTCTGCGAGTACGGCTACGAGGCCGAGGCCAAGCACATCCAGGACCTCTACCTCGACGGCAAGAAGAAGGAGGCCGAGGCGGCCGTGCCGCTGGAGGTCCTCGAGCTGATGAACCTGGTCGGCCCCGAAGGCTACGTCAAGGAGCGGATCGCGGCGTTCCGCGAGTCCGGGGTCACGAACCTCCAGATCATGCCCGCCTCCGAGGACGCCCCGGCCCTGGTGAGCCGCATGAAGGAGCTCATCAACGCCTGAGGGATCCGCTGTCACAGAACGGCTCGGCCGGGTGTCTCCATGACACCCGCCGGGCCGTTCTTGCGCGTCACCGATGATTCCCCGAGGCTTTCAGGGTCGGATCCGGCGAAACCCTGATGCCGTTGTCCGTGCCCCCTGGAAGGCTGTTCCCCATGCACCGTCAGATAGCCGGCAAGCTCACCGGCCCCGTCACCAAGTGGATCGTCCTGGCAGCCGTGGTCATCCTCACGATCGGCCTGGGACCCCTCTACCCCAAGCTCGTCGACGTCCAGGACAACGAGGCGTCGTCCTGGCTCCCCGGCGACGCCGAGTCCACCGAGGTCCTCGACGAGCTCTCCGGAACCGTCGACCCCAACGACATCCCGACCCTCCTCGTCTACGAGCGCCCGGGCGGCCTGACCGAGGCCGACCTCGCGGCGATGGACGAGCACGCGGCGGAGATCGCGAAGACCGACGGCGTCACCGACGCCGGCGTCCTCGCCCCCAACGCTGCTGAGGCGATCCGCGCGCAGGACCCGACCGCCCCCCGGCTCCTCTCCGAGGACGGCGAGGTCGCCTACCTCTACTACGTCTGGAACTTCGGCAGCGAAGGCTGGAACGCCGTCCCGGACGCGGCCGACGAGGTCAAGAAGATCGCGAAGATCGACGGCACCACCGTCCACCTCGCCGGCTACGGCGGTCAGGCGGCCGACGCTGCGGAGGCGTTCGAGGGAATCGACACCAACCTCATCTTCGCCACCCTCCTCGTCGTCATGGTCATCCTGCTGCTCACCTATCGCAGCGCGATCCTGTGGTTCCTCCCGATCCTGTGCGCGGGCATCGCCAACGTGATCGCGACCGGCGTGGTCTACCTGCTGGCGAAGTACGCCGACCTGACGGTCAACGGACAGAGCCAGGCGATCCTCGGCATCCTGGTGATCGCCGCCGGGACCGACTACGCCCTGCTGCTCGTGGCGCGCTACCGCGAGGAGCTGCGCCGCCACGAGGACCGGCACGAGGCGATGGCGTTCGCCCTGCACCGGGCCGCACCCGCGATCATCGCCAGCGCGGCGACGGTCGTCGTCGGCATGCTCTGCCTGGTGGTCGCGGACCTCAACTCGACCGCGGGCATGGGCCCGGTCCTGGCCGTCGGCATCGCCGTCACCCTGCTCGTCATGGTCACGCTGCTGCCCGCGCTCCTCGTGATCTGCGGCCGCTGGGTGTTCGGCCCGGCGCGTGACGGACACCGACCGTGGACCCGCACGGCCGTCGGCATGCTGGTCGGCGGCGTGGCTGCCGCAGTCGGCGGCGGGGCGCTGTCCGGCGCGGACGCCGACGTCGTCGCCGGCATCGGTGGCCTCGTCTCGTTCCTCGGCGGCGCCAGCGCGCTGTTCGGGTTGCTGATGCTGATCCAGGTGGCCATCGAGAAGTGGACCAGCGTCCACAGCCGGCCGGACTTCGGCTCGACCGAACCGACCGACTCGGGCATGTGGGCGCGGGTGGGCAACGCTGTCTCGCCCCGACCGCGCGCCGTGTGGCTGGCGACGACGGGCCTGCTCCTGCTCGCCTGCCTCGGCCTGTTCCAGCTCAACACCGCCGGGCTCTCGACCGAGGACACCTACACGAAGGAGTTCGACTCGATCAAGGGCCAGAAGGTGCTCGTCGAGCACGGCCTGGCCGACACCTCCAACACCGCCCAGGTCGTGGCGAACGAGGCCCAGATCGACGAGGTCGCCGCCGCTGTCGCCGGGATCGACGGCCTGGAGGAGCCGCGCCAGGTGATCCCGCTCGGCGACGGCCGCGCCTACTTCGAGGCCACGATCACCGAGGACATCTCCTCGACCAAGGCGTTCGAGATCGTCGAGGACACCCGGGACGCCGTCCACGACGTCGACGGCGCCGACGCGATCGTGGGTGGCGGTTCGGCGTTCTACCTCGACACGAAGATCGCGTCCGACCGCGACAACAAGGTGATCATCCCGCTCGTCCTGATCGTGGTGTTCCTCATCCTGCTGGCGCTGCTGCGGTCGGTGCTCGCGCCGGTCCTGCTGATCGGCACGGTCGTGCTGTCGTTCGGGGCCGCGCTCGGCATCTCGGCGCTGCTGTTCGAGCACGTCTTCGGCTTCGCCGGCTCGGATCCGCAGTTCCCGCTGTTCGCGTTCGTGTTCCTCGTCGCCCTCGGGATCGACTACAACATCTTCCTGATGTCCCGGGTCCGGGAGGAGACGGTCAACCACGGGACGCGGCGGGGCTCGCTGATCGCCCTGTCGTCGACCGGCGGAGTGATCACCTCGGCGGGCGTCGTCCTCGCGGCGACGTTCCTGGTCCTCGGCTCGCTGCCCTTGGTCTTCCTGGCCGAGCTCGGCGTGACCGTCGCCCTCGGGGTCCTGCTCGACACGATGATCGTGCGGTCGGTCCTCGTGACGGCGCTCAACCTCGACCTGGGCGGCAAGATCTGGTGGCCGAGCAAGCTCGACCACGAGGACAAGCCGCTCGACGAGGCGCCGCCGGAGGCCGAGCGCGAGAAGGTCCCCGCCCTCTGAGGCACGACTGAGGCAACGGCCACGGACCACGGCCGGGATAGAACACGTTCTAGTCTCGGCCGTGGTCCGTTAGTCTTTCCCTGCGATGTCCGACCAGCAGGCCCCCCAGCCCACCCCCCAGCAGATCCGTC